>NZ_JAUHJF010000015.1:0-189762 GCF_032380995.1 Bradyrhizobium sp. SZCCHNR2028
CGGTGGTGTGGGAGGGGTGGAGTCGCGAGACTCCCCCCTATCCCGATCGGCCAGCGCCCGGCCTTCCCTGCGCCCTCTGTTGTCGAGGAGGGTGAAGCGATCAGCATAGCTCGGGCGCAACGCGCCGCGGGACTGCGAACGCATGTGGCGATAGATCGCCGGCGTTGGGGGCGGACGAGCGCTCTCGCCCAGGATTCCAGTGTCGTCCCGGCGAACGCCGGGACCCATAACCCCAGGGAGATTTTGTTGCGCACGATGTCGACCCATCTTTCTTCACAATAACTGCCGCGGAGTATGGGTCCCGGCGTTCGCCGGGACGACAGCTGAGATTGCTGAGGCAGCTGGCCTCACACCGGCAGCGCGATCGAATACTTCACCTGGCTCAGCGCAAAGCTACTTTCGATCGAGGCGATGCCGTCGAGACGAGTCAGCTTGGTTTTCAGGAACGCTTCATAGGAGGAGAGATCAGCCGCGACCACGCGCAGCAGGTAGTCGCGATTCCCCGTCATCAGATAGCACTCCAGCACCTCGGGCCAGGCCGAGATCGCCTTCTCGAACCGCTTCAGATCCTCCTCCTTCTGCCGCGCCAGCTTGATGGAGATGAAGACGGAGACGTGCAGCCCCAGCGCCTTCTGGTCGACGGTGGCGATGTAGCGGGTGATGACGCCGCGCTCCTCCAGCAGCTTGACGCGGCGGTGACAGGGCGACACCGACAGCCCGACCTTGTCGGCGAGCTCCTGCATGGTGATGCGGCCGTCGGCCTGGAGATGGGCGAGGATCTTGCGGTCGATGGCGTCGAGGTCAGGCATTGGGATGGTATCCCTAGAAGGAGTGATCAGATGGGAAAATATCCCAATAATAGCCTGTGATACGCGAAAATTTGAGAATTATGGTCTCGTCGACAGGATTAGGCTTGCAGAATCCAAACAATCCCCCGGGAGCCGCGCCATGGCCACGCCATCCGCACCGTCAGACCGTCTCGACATGCTGAACGCGCTGGCCCGCAAGGCGCTGTGGCTGTCGTCCTGGACCATTCATCACGCGAACCACATCCGGCCGAACATTGACGGCCTCAAGGTCGGCGGCCACCAGGCCTCCTCGGCCTCGCTCGCGACCATCATGTCGGCGCTGTACTTCTCGGTGCTGCGCCCGGAGGACCGCGTCGCGGTGAAGCCGCATGCCAGCCCGGTGTTTCACGCCATCCAGTATCTGTTCGGCCGGCAGACCCGCGAGAAGCTGGAGAATTTCCGCGGCTTCAAGGGCGCGCAGTCCTATCCCTCGCGCACCAAGGACATCGACGACGTCGATTTCTCGACCGGCTCGGTCGGCCTCGGCGTCGCTCAGACGCTGTTCTCGTCGCTGGTGCAGGACTACGTCAAGGCGCATGGCTGGATGAAGGACCGCCGCGAAGGCCGCATGATCGCGCTGGTCGGCGATGCCGAGATGGACGAGGGCAACATCTTCGAGGCGCTGGCGGAGGGCTGGAAGCACGGCCTGCGCAACACCTGGTGGATCGTGGACTACAACCGCCAGAGCCTGGACGCAGTCGTGCGCGAAGGCCTGTGGGAGAAGTTCGAGACCATGTTCCGCAATTTCGGTTGGGACGTGGTGATCGTGAAATACGGTCGGCTGATGCGTGAGGCGTTTGCGGAAGCCGGCGGCGAGGCGTTGAAGCGCTGGATCGACAACTGCCCGAACGCGCTCTACGCGGCGCTGTGCTTTCAGGGCGGCGCTGCCTTCCGCAAGCACATCCAGGACGACATCGGCGATCAGGGCGACGTCACGCGGCTGCTCGACAAGCGCAGCGACGACGAGCTGCTGGCGCTGATGTCCAATCTCGGCGGCCACGACATGGCGAGCATGCTCGAGGCGTTCGAGTCCATCGATCACGACCGCCCGGTCTGCTTCATCGCCTACACGATCAAGGGTGTTGGCCTGCCGTTCCAGGGCCACAAGGACAATCACGCCGGCCTGATGACGGTGGCGCAGATGGAGAAATGGCGCGCCCAGCAGAACATCCGCCCCGGCCATGAGTGGGACAAGTTCGAAGGGCTGAAGCAGGACCCGGCCAAGCTGGAGGCGTTTCTCGCCGCCGTGCCGTTCAATCGCGATGGCCGCCGGCTCGACGATGCCGTGTTCGACGTGCCGGAGCGGCTGACCTTCACGGCCGCGGCGCAGATGTCGACGCAGCAGGGCTTTGGCCTGATCCTCAACGATCTCGCGCGCAGCGACACCGCGCTGGCCTCGCGCATCGTGACGTCGTCGCCCGACGTCACCGTGTCGACCAATCTCGGCGCCTGGGTCAACCGCCGCGGCCTGTTCGCGCGCGCCGAGAAGGCCGACCTGTTCCGTAGCGAGAAGATCCCGTCGACCTTCAACTGGGCGGCATCGCCGAAGGGCCAGCACATCGAGCTCGGCATCGCCGAGATGAACCTGTTCATCATGGCCTCCGCGCTCGGCCTGTCGCACGCCATCAATGGCGCCCGGCTGCTGCCCGTGGTGACCTTGTACGATCCCTTCATCGAGCGCGGCCTCGATGCGCTGAACTACGCCTGCTATCAGGATGCCCGCTTCATGGTGGCAGCGACGCCGTCGGGCGTGACGCTGGCACCGGAAGGCGGCGCGCATCAGTCGATTGCGACACCGCTGATCGGCATGGCGCAGGACGGGCTGTCGTCGTTCGAGCCGGCCTTCGTCGATGAGCTCGCCGCGATCATGAAATGGGGCTTTGCCCACATGCAGCGCGGGGCAGGCGAGGGCGGCTCGCTCTATCTGCGGCTATCGACGCGCACCATCGATCAGCCGCAGCGGATCATGACGCCGGAGCTGGAATCCGACATCGCCGCCGGCGCCTATTGGCTGCGCAAGCCGGGGCCGAATGCCGAGGTGATCGTCGCCTATACCGGCGCGGTCGCGCCGGAGGCGATCGAGGCCACCGGCCTGATCGGCGAGTCCCGGCGCGACGTCGGCCTGCTCGCGATCACCTCGGCGGACCGGCTGCATGCGGGATGGACGGCGGCGCGCAGCCTGCGCCGGCATCGCCGCGGCGTGCAGCATCTCAGTCATGTCGAGCAGTTGCTGGCGCCGCTGCCGCGCGATTGCGGCATCGTCACCGTGATCGACGGCCATCCGGCGACGCTCGGCTGGCTCGGCTCGGTGCGCGGCCATCGTGTCGAGGCGCTCGGCGTCGAAAAGTTCGGCCAGACCGGCACGATCGACGATCTCTATCGCCACAACGGCATGGATGCCAACGCGATCATCGATGCGGCCGAGAGCCTCACCGGCGCTCCGGTGCGGCATCGCAAGATGGCGGTGTGAGGGCGGGGGGAAGAGGGAGCTGAAAACAGCTGCGCCGTCTCCCCCACCTGGATGAAGGAGACGGCGTCGCAACTTGGAGCAAAAGGGCTAGGTGCTGAAAAGCTACGCAATAAAAACTGGCGAAGTCATTCGTTGTGAAATGTTTTCCAGCGTCCTTTCGAGATGCTGGGCTGTCTATGAAGGAGAGAGTAATCGGCACGACCGGGCCACGATGTGAAGCAGTTCACATGTTGAAAATGAATCTGCAGGACTGGGAATTCTGCCATCCGGAATGATCGCCGCAATCGCATTTGCTGCGATGCAAAATGGAGCGGCGACGAAACGCAGGTCCGTCGGCTTGCGCCGGTCGCGGCCTTGCTCCTATATCCGCGGGACGCAACCCCGGTCCCCGCATGTGGCGGGTTCATCCCGCGGATCGCGCGTGCCAGGATGCCGGCCGCGTGCTGCCGCCCCCTCCAGATGCTTCCACGTGAAGAGGTTTTCCGATGGTCAATCGCCTGCAATTCTACATCGACGGCGCCTGGGTCGATCCGGTCGTCAAGAAGTCCACGCCGGTCGTGAATCCGGCGACTGAAGAGGCGATGTACGAGGTTGCGCTGGGCTCCAAGGCCGATGTCGACAAGGCGGTCGCCGCCGCCAAGCGCGCCTTCGAGACGTTCTCGCAGACCTCGCGCGAGGAGCGCGTCGCGCTGTTCGAGAAGATCATCGCCGTCTACAAGGGCCGCATGAAGGAAATCGGTGCTGCCATCTCCGACGAGATGGGCGCGCCGCTGCCGATGGCGGAGAAGCTGCAGGCGGGCGCCGGTCTCGGCCATCTGATGTCGACGCTCGATGTGCTGAAGAAATATGAGTTCGAGGAGACGCTGCCGGCGTCCGTGGTGGTGCGCGAGCCGGTCGGCGTTGTCGGCATGATCACGCCCTGGAACTGGCCGCTCAACCAGATCGCCTGCAAGGTCGCCCCGGCGCTGGCCGCGGGTTGCACCATGATCCTGAAGCCGTCGGAGTTCACCCCGACCTCGGCGCTGATCTTCGCCGAGATCCTGCACGAGGCCGGCGTGCCGAAGGGCGTGTTCAACCTGATCAACGGCCTCGGGCCGGAGGTCGGTGCCGCCATGAGCGAGCATCCGGACATCGACATGATCTCGTTCACCGGCTCGACCCGCGCCGGCATCGACGTCGCCAAGCGCGCCGCGCCGACCGTGAAGCGCGTCAGCCAGGAGCTTGGCGGCAAGTCGCCGAACGTGATCCTGGAGGGGGCCGATCTGGTCAAGGCGGTGACGGGCGGCGTCATGCACATGTTCAACAATTCCGGCCAGTCCTGCAACGCGCCGTCGCGCATGATCGTGCCGGCCGCACGGATGAAGGAAGTGGCTGCCATCGCGAAGGGCGTTGCCGACAAGACCAAGGCCGGCGATCCGCGTGGCGAAGGCACCACGATCGGCCCGGTCGTCAATCGCGGCCAGTGGGACAAGATCCAGGCCCTGATCAACAAGGGCATCGAGGAGGGCGCCACGCTCGTCGCCGGCGGTCCCGGCCTGCCCGAGGGCGTCAACAAGGGCTTCTACGTGCGGCCGACGATCTTCGCCGACGTCAAGCCCGAGATGACGATCTCGCGCGAGGAGATCTTCGGGCCGGTGCTGGTGATCATCGGGGCCAAGGACGAGAACGAGGCGGTGCGTATCGCCAACGACACGCCCTATGGTCTTGCCGGATACGTCACGGCCCCGACGATCGAGAAGGCCCGCGAGGTCGGCCGCAAGATCCGCGCCGGCAACGTCAACCTTCAAGGTGTCCCGAACGACCGCACCGCGCCGTTTGGCGGCTACAAGCAGTCCGGCAATGGCCGCGAATGGGGCCGCTTCGGTCTCGAGGAATATCTCGAGGTCAAGGCGGTCGCGGGCTACAACGCGGCTTGATCGCGTGAGGACGTGTAGGGTGGGCAAAGCGCAGCGTGCCCACCATTCACGCCAACAACAGAGCTGGTGGGCACGGCGCTCCGCGCCTTTGCCCACCCTACTCGGTGGAAGCTTAGCCCCCCAGCGCGCCCTGCGTATTCACGTAGAGCGCGTAGATCGACTGGCTGGCGGCCATGAACAGCCGGTTGCGCTTCAGCCCGCCGAAGCAGAGATTGGCGCAGCGCTCGGGCAGAGCGATGCGGCCAATCGGCGCGCCGTCGGGCGCGAACACCATGACGCCGTCGAGCTCGGGCGTGCCCATGCCCCAGCCGCACCAGAGATTGCCGTCGATGTCGCAGCGCATGCCGTCCGGCGTGCCCGGGCCGGCATCGATGTGGATGCGCTTGTTGGTAAGGTTGGTACCGTCGCCGGAGACGTCGTAGGCGAGGATCTTGCGGGTCGGCGCGCCGCGGGATTCGACGACGTAGAGGATGCTCTCGTCGGGCGAGAAGCACAGCCCGTTCGGCCCCAGCACGCCCTCGGCGACGATGGTCGCCCGGCCGGTGGTGCCGTCGATCCGGTACACGTTGGCGTCGATCTCGGGCTCGGCCTTGTAGCCCTCGTAATTGCCGAGCAGTCCGAAGGTCGGATCGGTGAACCAGATCGAGCCGTCGGATTTGACCACGACGTCGTTCGGCGAATTCAACCGCTTGCCGTCGAAGCTGTCGATCAGCACCGTGATCGAGCCGTCATATTCGGTGCGGGTGACGCGGCGGCCGCCATGCTCGCAGGTGACCAGCCGGCCCTGCCGGTCGCGGGTGTTGCCGTTGGCGAAGTTGGAGGGCTTGCGGAACACCGAGACAGCCCCGGTCTCCTCCTCCCATTTGAGGATGCGCTGGTTGGGAATGTCGCTGCACAAGAGATAGCGGCCGTCGCCGAACCACACCGGCCCTTCGGCCCAGCGCAGGCCCGTCGCCAGCCGCTCGACGGCCGACAATTTGAGCCAGTATTTCTCGAAGCGCGGATCGAGCGCCTGGATCGCCGGATCGGGATAGAAGGTGGCAGGGCGAAAGCCCTGGGCGTGAGCGTTTCCGTCGGACATCTGGCCGGTCCTGTTATTGCACCGTTACGATCTCTGCTATCATCCGCAAGCAATGACCGCAAACCTGCGGGCCGAACACGAGGGATGAAATGCCACGTATCTTGATGACCGGAGCGAGCGGTGGAATCGGCACTTCCTTGCGGAAGCTGCTGCCGCCGATCTATCCGGACCTTCTGCTCAGCGATCTCCGACCGCCTGCCGATCTCTCCAGCCAGGAGACGTTCAAGGCGGCCGATCTTGCCGACCTCTCCCAGGTCGAAGCACTGTGCGATGGCATCGACGGCATCATCCATTTCGGCGGCTATTCGGTCGAAGGTCCATGGAATGACATCCTGCAGGCCAACATCATCGGCGGCTACAACCTGTTCGAGGCGGCTCGCCGCAAGGGCGTCAAGCGCGTGGTGTTCGCGTCGTCAAACCACGCGGTTGGTTTCTATCCGCGCCATCGCAAGATCGACAACGACGTGC
This sequence comes from Bradyrhizobium sp. SZCCHNR2028, assembly GCF_032380995.1. Classification (NCBI taxonomy): domain Bacteria; kingdom Pseudomonadati; phylum Pseudomonadota; class Alphaproteobacteria; order Hyphomicrobiales; family Nitrobacteraceae; genus Bradyrhizobium; species Bradyrhizobium sp. SZCCHNR2028. The sequence goes on from NZ_JAUHJF010000015.1 coordinate 6,784, forward strand.
AACCGCGTCCCGACGGCCGCTACGGCGTCAGCAAGGTGTTCGGCGAAGCGCTCGGCTCGCTCTATGCCGACAAGCACGGGCTGAAGGTGACGTGCATCCGCATCGGCAATTTCGGCGACAAGCCGCTCGACCGGCGCCGGCTGTCGATCTGGCTGAAGCCGGAGGATCTGGTCCAGCTCTGCCGCATCGGCCTCGAGCATCCGGACATTCATTTCGATGTGCTCTATGGCGCCTCGTTGAACGAGCGCGCCTGGTGGGACAATCAGCGCGCCTACGATCTCGGCTATCGCCCGACCGGCCGCGCCGAGGATTTCCGCGAGCATGCTTTTGCGGAGCAAGCCAAGCTGCCCGCCGATCCGATCGGCGACTACTTCCAGGGCGGCGCTTTCTGCACCACCGAGTTCGATGGCGACACCAGCCGGATCATCGACTGGGGGTAATTGGCGTCGTCATTCCGGGGCGCGTCCGCAGGACGCGAACCCGGAATCTCGATGTGAGAGCGCAAGACAACTTCTGGATTCCTGGTTCGCGCTTCGCGCGCCCCGGAATGACGTTGAGAATGAAAGAAGAGAAGACCATGACCGATGGCCTGCGCAAGGGACTGACTGCCTACGGCGATGCCGGCTTCTCGCTGTTCCTGCGCAAGGCCTTCATCAAGGCCGCCGGCTATTCGGACGACGCGCTCGACCGGCCCATCGTCGGCATCACCAACACCTACAGCGACTACAACCCCTGCCATGGCAACGTGCCGCAGATCCTAGAAGCGGTGAAGCGCGGGGTCATGCTGTCCGGCGCGATGCCGTTCGTGTTTCCGACGATCTCGATCGCCGAGAGCTTCGCGCATCCGACCTCGATGTATCTGCGCAACCTGATGGCGATGGAAACCGAGGAGATGATCCGTGCCCAGCCGATGGATGCGGTTGTCGTCATCGGCGGCTGCGACAAGACCTTGCCGGCGCAGATCATGGCGGCGGTATCGGCCGACCTGCCGACGGTGGTCATCCCCGTTGGTCCGATGGTGGTCGGTCATCACAAGGGCGAGGTGCTCGGCGCCTGCACCGATTGCCGCAGGCTGTGGGCGAAGTATCGCGCCGGCGAGATGGACGGCAGCGAGATCGAGGCGGTCAACGGCCGGCTGGCGCCGTCGGTCGGCACCTGCATGGTGATGGGAACGGCCTCGACGATGGCCTGCATCACCGAGGCCCTCGGATTGTCGCTGCCGATGAGCGCAACGATTCCCGCGCCGCATGCCGAGCGCTTCCGTTCGGCCGAAGCCAGCGGACGCGTCGCGGCCGAGATGGCCAAGGCCAAGGGGCCGAAACCGAGCGAGCTGCTGACGCCGTCCGCTTTCAAGAATGCGCAGGTGGTGCTGCAGGCAATCGGCGGCTCGACCAATGGCCTGGTGCATCTCACCGCGATCGCTGGCCGGACCCCGCACACAATCGATCTCGATGCATTCGACCGCATCGGCCGCGAGGTGCCGGTGCTGGTCGATCTCAAGCCATCCGGCGATCACTACATGGAGCATTTCCACCACGCCGGCGGCGTGCCGAAGCTGATGAAGCAGCTCGGTGATCTCATCGATCTCGATTGCCGCTCGATCACCGGCCAACCGCTGCGCGACATCGTGGCTGCCGCCGAGGACGTGCCGGGGCAGGACGTGATCCGCTCGCGCGACGACGCGATCAAGCCGGAGGGCGGGCTCGCGGTGCTGCGCGGCAACCTGGCGCCGCGCGGAGCCGTCATCAAGCATTCGGCCGCGAGCCCCAAGCTGCTGCAGCACACCGGGCGCGCCGTCGTGTTCGAGTCGATCGAGGATATGACCTTGCGGGTCGATGATCCCGCTCTCGACGTCTCGGCGGACGACGTCCTGGTGCTGCGCAACGCCGGGCCCAAAGGCGCCCCGGGCATGCCCGAGGCCGGCTATCTGCCGATCCCGAAGAAGCTCGCGCGCGGCGGCACCAAGGACATGGTGCGGATCTCCGATGCGCGCATGAGCGGCACCGCCTTTGGCACCATCGTCCTTCACATCACGCCGGAGTCCGCCGTCGGCGGGCCGCTGGCGCTGGTGCGGACCGACGACATGATCCGGCTCGACGTCGCCAAGCGCAGCATTGACCTGCTGGTCGACGACGCCGAGCTGGACCGGCGCCGAGCTGCGCTGAAGCAAGCCCCGACGCCGGAATGGGCGGAGCGCGGCTATGCGCACCTCTTTCATGAGACGATCCTGCAGGCCGACGACGGCTGCGATTTCGACTTCATGCGCCGGAAAGGGAAGGGGTGAGCGCAGTCCTACTTTCCTTTGCTGGTGAACCGCTTCACGGCGGCGCGGAATTCATCCGTGTGCATGCAGTTGATGATTGCGTCGCGCTCGGCGGCGAGCTGATCCTCGACCGCGCTGGTCGGTGCGCGATGGATCAGCGCCTTGGTCGCCGCGAGCCCAGCTGGCATGTTCTGCGCCAGCCGCGCAGCCAGCGCGTCGGTAGCTGCGACGAGCTCGGAGGCCGGGACGATTTTCGCGACCAGTCCCCATTCGTATGCCTGCGCCGCCGTGAAGCTGTCCTCGGCCAGGAATATCTGCAGCGCGCGCCGCACACCGACGGTCGTAATGACACCGACCGTGCCGCCGCCGTCGGGCGAGACGCCGAGCTTGGCATAGGCCGGCGTGAAGCGCGCATCCTCGGCCGCAATGCAGAGATCGGCCGCGAAGGCCAGCGACATCCCAGCACCGGCGGCGGAGCCGTGAACGCTGGCGAGCACGATCTTGTGCATGCGCCGCAGGCTCGCGATGAAGGCGTGGTAGTGGTGCAGCAGCTCGCTCACGACAGGCGTGATGGTGTCGGTCTCGGCGGCAGCGCCGATCGTCTGCAGGTCGCCGCCGGCGCAGAAGGCGCGGCCTTCGCCCTTGAGGACGAGCACCCGGATGGTCGGGTCCGCCTCGACCTGCGCCGCGAGCTGTTCCAGGCGCTGCGCGATGGCGAGGTTGATGGCGTTGAACGCTGCCGGTCGGTCCAGCGTGATGGTCGCGATCGGGCCGTCAATGCTCAGGCGAGCGGGGTCCGCGGCTGCGTCCGACATTCAATCCTCCCTTGCATGGTTGTTGCCGCATTTAAAGCGCACAGCAGGCCGGTGACAATGCCGGGGAAGTCTGCGACAACCCGGCTCGGCTGGCATGACGGGAGGTAAACCCGCAGCAGACATGGCGTGCAAACACGGGATATGGACAGAATGGGGCAGGACGCAGTGACGAAGGGACCGGTTGTGATCGTGGGTGCGGGGCATGCGGGTTTCCAGCTCGCGACCTCGCTGCGTCAGGCAGGCTTTGCCGATCCCATTCACCTGATCAACGACGAGCCGCATCTGCCGTATCAGCGCCCGCCGCTGTCGAAGGCGTATCTGAAGGGCACCGGCGGTCCCGAAACCTTGATGTTTCGGCCGCAGAAGTTCTACGCGGACCAGACCATCGATCTCGTCTATGATCGTGCCGTCTCTGTTCAGCGCGATCAGCGCAAGGTGTTGCTCGCCTCCGGCAGGACGCTCGACTATGGGCACCTCGTGTTCGCGACCGGTGCGCGCAACCGCCTGCTCGACATTCCCAATGCCAGCCTCCCGGCGGTCCGTTACTTGCGCATCCTCGACGACAGCGAAGCGCTCAGGACCTTGCTGGGCGATGCCAAGCGGGTCGTCGTGATCGGCGCCGGCTTCATCGGCCTCGAATTCGCGGCCACCGCACGCATCAAAGGGCTCGAGGTCGACGTGCTCGAGCTCGGCGCGCGGGTGATGGCGCGGGCGGTGACGGCGGAAATCTCCGACTACTTCCAGAAACAGCATGCCGATGCCGGCGTGCGCATCCATCTCGGCGTGCAGGCCACCAGCATCGAGGCCGACGGCAACAACGTCACCGGCGTCAGCCTCAGCGATGGTCGGCACATCCCCGCTGACCTCGTCGTGGTCGGCGTCGGCGTGCTGCCGAATGTCGAGCTCGCCGCCGAGGCTGGATTGCAGGTCGCCTCCGGCATCGTCGTCGACGAATATCTGCTGACCAGCGATCCGCATATCTCGGCCATCGGCGACTGCGCCCTGTTCGTCAGCCAGCGCTTCGGCGGCACGCTGCGGCTGGAGTCGGTGCAGAACGCCACCGATCATGCCCGCTGCGTCGCGGCGCGGCTGACGGGCGACGTCAAGCCCTATGACGGACAGCCGTGGTTCTGGAGCGACCAGGGCAATGACAAGCTCCAGATCGCGGGGCTCACCACGGGCTATGACCAGGTCGTGCTGCGCGGTGATCCCACGCAAAAGGCATTCTCAGCGTTCTGTTACAAAGAGGGCCGGCTGGTCGGCATCGAGTCCGTCAACCGTGCCGGCGACCATATGTTCGGCCGCAAGTTGCTGGCTGCGGGCGGCACCTTGGATGCAGCCAAAGCCGCTGATCCCAGCTTCGACCTGAAGAGCGCTCTCGCTTAGAGCAGCGCGCGCACCTCCTCTGCGGTCGGCATCGAAGGGCCGGCACCCATCCGCTGCACCGAGATCGATGCGGCGATGTTGGCATAGCCGATCGCATCCGCGATCGCCGCGCCCTGCGACAGCCGCGCGGCCAGCGCGCCGACGAAGCAGTCGCCGGCGCCGGTGGTGTCGACGGCCTTGACCGCGCGGCCTTCGACCAGCCTGGCCTCGGCGCCAGAAACCGCGACCGCGCCGCGCGCGCCGAGCGTGACGCAGACCGTCTGGTCGTCGCGAGGCTCGAGCGCGCGAACCGCCTCATTCACCTGCTGCGGCGTCGGCGCGTTGCCGAGTTCGATCCCGGCCAGGAAACTGAGCTCGGTTTCGTTCAGCACGAGCACATCGACCAGCGCGAACAGCGTGCTGTCGAAGGCGCTCGCCGGGGCGGGGTTGAGGATCGTGGTGGCGCCGGCCGATTTGGCACGCTGGAAGAACGCTATAATCGTCGCCTGCGGAATTTCGAACTGGCTGACGGCCACGTCTCCCGAGCCAAGAGACACCTGTGCCACATCGTCGGCGCTGACCTCGGCGTTGGCGCCTGATATCACCACGATCGTGTTGTCGGCCTTGGCCAGCGTGATGATCGCGGTGCCGGTCGACGCGCTGGCGCTGTCCTTCACGGCAGTGAGATCGATGCCCTGAGCCGTGAGAAATGCGCGCAACTGCTCGCCGAAGGCGTCGCGACCGAGCCGGCCGATCAGCGCCGTCGGCGCGCCGAGCTTGGCTGCGGCGACCGCCTGGTTCGCTCCCTTCCCGCCGGGAAAGTACATCACCGACCGGCCGGCGACGGTCTCGCCGATGCGCGGATGGCGCTCGGCCGCCGCCACCACATCCATGTTGATGCTGCCGGCGACGACGACCCGCCCCATCCGCTTGCTCCCCACAACCGCTAGACGCGCGCCTCGAATTCCTGCCTGACCAGCTCGATGTCGGCGAGGGTCGGCAGGCCGGCCTCGTTGCCGAGCTTCTGGATCTTGAACGTCGAGGCCGCGCGCGCGAACTCGAAATGCTCCTTCCAGCCCTTCGCCGGATTGGCGAGGTACGAATACACATAGGCGCCGTGGAAGACGTCGCCGGCGCCGTTGGTGTCGATCACGCGTTCGCGCGGGATCGGATAGGCCGGCAGCGTATGCACGGCGCCGACCTCGTCATACCAGAGCAGGCCCTTTTCGCCTTGGGTGACGCCGCCGATGCGGCAGCCGCGGCTCTTCAGGTAGTCGAGCATCTTCTCCGGCGTGAGGTCCATCTGCTCGCACAGCCGCTCGGCCACGATCGCGACGTCGATATATTCCAGGAGCTCATGGGTGTTGGTGCGCAGGCCGCCGCCGTCCAGCGAGGTCAGGACGCCGGCCTCGCGGCACAGCTTGGCATAATGCAACGCGGCGTCGGGCTGGTGGCCGTCGACATGCAGCGCCCGGCAATTGCCGAGATTGAGCAGCGGGAACGGGTGGATATGCGCATCGTCGCGGCAACGCACGATCGCGCGCTTGCCGTCCTTCGGCATGATGAAGGACAGCGAGGAGGCATTGACCTTCCGGGGGTGGACGGAGATGCCGTATTTCGCGGTCATGTCCTGGAACATCCGCCCGAGCCAGTCATTCGCAACGGTGGCGATCAGGTCGGGCACGATGCCGAGCTTGGCGCAGCAAAATGCCGCAGTCACCGCATTGCCGCCGAACGAGACGGCATAGTCGGAGGCCACGTGCTTCTCGTCCCCCGTCGGCATGTGGTCGGTGATGAACGTCACGTCGATGTAGGTCTGTCCGATGAAGAGGGCCTGCATTGCCATTTCTGTCTCACTAAGGGGTGATCGCGGCCCCGGCGCCGCAGATTAGCAAGCGGTCAAAGCGGATCAACGCTGAAATTCTTCGTCAAATCGTCACCATGGTGGTTGAGATCGGCCGTCTGCTACCGGTGGCCCCCTGCCGCCGGCGCTCGGGTCGCGCTATGGTTGCCGGCCTGCAGAAACGCAGATTCGGGAGTGGAATATGACTGTCTATGCGGGTCCGGTCTTCGAGATGGCGACCAATCAGTTCAACGTGATCGCCGACCATCTTGGCATCCCAGCCGACGAGCGGGACCGGCTTCTCTTGCCGAAGCGGGCGATCACCGTCTCGTGTCCGATCCACAAGGATGACGGCACGATCGCGGTCTATGAAGGCTACCGGGTCCAGCACCTCCTGACCATGGGACCGACCAAGGGCGGCACGCGCTTTGCTCCCACCGTCGACATCGGCGAGGTGGCGGCGCTGGCGATCTGGATGAGCTGGAAGTGCGCCCTCGTCGGGTTGCCTTATGGCGGCGCCAAGGGCGGCGTCAACGTCGATCTGTCCAAGCTGTCCCGGCGCGAGCTCGAATCGCTGTCCCGCCGCTACATGCAGGAGATGATCCCCTTCGTCGGGCCGCACACCGACGTGATGGCGCCCGACATGGGCACAAACGAGCAGGTGATGGCGTGGTTCATGGACACGTATTCCATGTACCAGGGGCAGACGGTGATGGAGATCGTGACCGGCAAGCCGGTGTTCTCCGGCGGCACCTTGGGTCGCCGCGAGGCGACCGGCCGCGGCGTCGCCCATGTGTCGAGGCGGGTGATGGATGAGCTGGGCATCGACCCGACCAAGTCCACCGCGGTCGTGCAGGGCTTTGGCAATGTCGGCTCCTATGCCGCGCTCGGCTTCCACCAGATGGGCATGAAGGTGATTGCGGTCAGCGATCACACCGGCGCCCTCCATGATCCCCGTGGTCTCGACATCCCGGCCTTGATGGCGCACGCCGCCAGGCACGGCAGCATTGCCGGCTTCTCCACCGAGCTCGCCTTCGATCCGCGGGAGATCCTGACCCTGGCCTGCGACATCCTCGTGCCGGCGGCCGTCGAGCGCGTGATCGACGCCAAGGTGGCGGCGAACCTGAAATGCCGCGTCATTGCGGAAGCCGCCAATGGTCCGACCACGCCGGATGCCGATCTGGTGCTCGACCAGCGCCGCAACGAGATCTTCCTCATTCCCGACATTCTCTGCAATTCCGGCGGCGTCATCGTCAGCTATTTCGAATGGGTGCAGGATCTGCAGCAGCTGTTCTGGGAGGAAGAGGAGGTGATGCGCAGGGAGTACCAGATCCTCGACCGTGCCTTCGAGCGCATGCTGACGCGCGGCAAGGCCGACGGCATCTCCCACCGGACCGCGGCGATGGCGATCGGAGTGGAGAAGGTGCGTGCCGCCAAGAACTCGCGAGGGCTGTTTCCGTGATCACCGGGCTCGACCACGTCGTCGTCCTGCTGCAGGACGTCCAGGCCGGCAGCGCCGCGTTCGAGACGCTGCTGGCGCGCAAGCCGTCCTGGCAGAATTCGGGCGAGGGCGCCGATCGCGTCCTGTTCACGCTCGACAATATGAGCCTGGAGCTGATGGCCCCGATGGGCCAGAGCGTGGCGGCCGACCGCATCCGCAACGTCATCAAGATCTGGGGCGAGGGGCTCGCCAGCATCTGCTTTGCCACCAACGACATCGCCAAGATGCATCGCAGATTGGAGCGCGTGGCGCTGAAGCCGGACCCGATCACCGAGGTCGAGAACACCGATCGCGTCTCGGGCCAGACGCTGCATTGGAAGCGCACCCGCGCCATGACCGATCTCACGCGTGGCGTGCGCATGTTCTTCCTCGAGCTTGCCGAGCCGCGCCCGCCGTCCGCCAAGACCGCCGATACGGCCGTGCTCGGCCTCGACCATATCGTGATCTCGACCGAGGATCCCGAACGCGCCGCCGCGCTCTACGGCGCGCGGCTCGGGCTCGACATGGCGCTCGACCGCAGCCATCAGGAATGGGGGCAGTTGATGTTCTTCCGCTGCGGCGACCTGATCGTCGAGGTGGTGAAGCGGCCGGTCGCCGGCAACGACAAGGCCCATGACAAGCTGTGGGGCCTGAGCTGGCGTGTCGCCGACATCGAGGCGACGCGCGCGCGGCTGCTCGCGGCCGGCCTGCAGGTCTCCGAGCCGCGCGCCGGCCGCAAGCCAGGCACGCGGGTGATGAGCCTCTACAGCGGCACCTGCGGCATCCACACGCTGATCCTCGAGAAGACCCCGCGCGCGGCGGAGTGAGGTCGAAGCCGAGCCGACGGATGCCCAGGCGATCGACTATCAAGCCCATGTGAACGCGCTGGATGCTGCACGGAGTGCTGGTGTGAGTCACTTCGTCCTGCTGTCCGCCATCTGCGTGCAGAAGCCGCTGCTGGCGTTCCAGAAGGCCAAGCTGGCGTTCGAAGCGCATCTGCTGGAGCAGGGGCTGACCTACTCGATCGTCCGCCCGACCGTTGAGTCCCGTCTGTCTCCCCGTCATTGCGAGGAGCGAAGCGACGAAGCAATCCAGAGTCGCGTGCGCGGCCCTGGATTGCTTCGCTTCGCTCGCAATGACGATGGTGAGAGTTGTGTCGGGGCGGTGAGACATGAGTTCACCATCTCGCGGCGCGTTTTCGCGTCCGAGCTTTGCTGATCGTCCTGCCCTCCTTGGGAAGAGGGCACGGGGAATGCCGGGCGCTGGCCGCACCCATGGCCCGCCTGCGGAAAAAATGCAGGCGGCAGGAACCACAGGTTCAGCCGAGAACACCCGGCATTCCCCGCGCGATGGTTTTCACGGCTGCTTCGCGTTCTCCCCGGTGCGCCGGGCTTTCTGGCCACCGTTGCCCGCGCGACGCGTGAGCGCCAACGCAGGCGTAATACCAGCATCGGGGTATCAGGACCACGCGACTTGACCGTGCGCATCGCTGCCGTTCGTCGGCGCAGGGATCACCCACGCTGCAGCACCAACACGCCCACCGCATCCCGCACTCGACGTTCGTGACGACCGCGAAGCGCCCCTCTTGTGAGGCGGGACGGGAGAACGTATACATCAATTCTGAAAAAAAGAAAGAGATTTTTTCGAGGAGTGGGTGTCGGCCGGAGCGGGCGAGTATCGCCTTCTTTATGTAGCCGGTCAGACTTTCCGACAGCAGCGCGTAGGGCGGATGAGCGAAGCGTAATCCGCCGCGCCGGCAGCAGTGAACATGCATGTCACAACGCGTCGCTTGAGCGCTGGTTGTGACCGGCGAGGAGATATCGCTGATGAAATGCGGGTCTTTCGACAGCATCCGGCCGTGTCAGCGGCGGATTACGCTTCGCTCATCCGCCCTACAAATCACAGACTGAGGTGCTCCGGTCACTCCGCACAACGTGATCCTCGCCTCAGCCGACCACGCAAGGCACGTTCATGAATCCCCGAAACCGCACCCGTCCGCCGCGCACCGGGGCGCCGTCGAGCTGATAGTTCGGAAACCGCGCCAGAAACCGCGAGATCGCCACCGCGCCCTCCAGCCTTGCCAGCGCCATCCCTGCGCATTGATGGGCGCCGGTGCCGAAGGCGAGGTGGCGGTTGGCGAGGCGGGTGATGTCGAAGCGTTCGGGATCGTCGAACTGGGCGGGATCGCGGTTGGCAGCGCCGATGCACAGCGTAACGGAGGTGCCGGGCTCGAGCGTGATGTCGCCGAGCGTGACCGGCTCGGTGGTCATGCGGTTGCCGAGCTGGTTGGAGCTCTCGTAGCGCAGGATTTCCTCGACGGCGGTGCGGATCAGGTTGGGGGCCTCGATCAGCCTCTCGCGCTCGGCCGGATGCTGGCACAGCAGGACGAGGCCGTTGCCGATCAGATTGGTGGTGGTCTCGTGTCCGGCATTGAGCAGGAAGATGCAATTGTGCAGGAGCTCCTTTTCGCTCAGACGCTCGCCGTCGGCCTCGCCCTGGATCAGGCGCGTCAGCACGTCGCGCTCCGGATTGCCGGGTGCCGCGCGGCGGCGTGCGACCAGCGTTTCCAGATAGGCGAGGAAATCGCCGACCGCCTGGTTGCCGCGGGCAAGCTGCTCGCGCGTCAGCACCGGCTCCAGCGCGCCGAGGATGGCAAGCGACCAGTCGCGCAAGGGGCCGCGCTCCTCGTGCGGCACGCCGAGCAGGTTGCCGATGACCTCGATCGGGATCGCCGCGGCGAAATCCTCGATCAGCTCGAATCTGTCCTTCGCTGCAATCCGGTCCAGGAGCCCATCGACGAGCGCAATCAGAGCGGGCTCCATCTCGGCGATCGCCCGCGGCGACAGCGCGCCCATGATCAGGCGGCGCACCCGCGTGTGCGCCGGGGGATCGTTGAACACGAGGCTCGTCGTGTGATGCTCGTAGAGCAGCGTGTCGCCATATTTCGGCGCGAACTCGCGCTTCTTGTCGGACGAGAACGTCTTCGTGGCCTTGTAGGCGGTGACGAGATCGTCGTAGCGGGTGAGGAAATAGGAGCCGCTGCGGAGGCGCTTGACCGGCGCATGCTGGCGCAGCGCGCGGTAGGTCGGGTAGGGATCGGCGTAGAACTCAGGCGTCAGGCGCTCGAGATCGAACTGGCTGGCGAGCGCTGCGTCGTCGGTCATCGATGGTCCTCCCGGCCGAGTCTCGTTTGTTGCTGCGACCGTCGCACGGCCGGCAGCAGAAGAAAATGTGCCACCCGGCAGCGCCGGGCACCGCGGGCAGGATCGGACCGCCCGCCCTGCCGCAGATCCGCCGCTTTCAGAGGTATAGAATTGCCTTTGGTGACGGTGAAATCCCGCCAGCGATTTCAGGGACTTGGCCGCCAAACCCTGCTGCGCCGCGGCATCTTTCTTGACATAGATCAAGTGAGTATTTACTCACGGCCGATGTCCACTTTGCGCATGACAAGCGATCTCCGCAGGCAGCTGATCCTCGGTGCAGCCAAGCGCTGCTTCGCGCGTCATGGCTATGCCGGCACCACGACCAAGAGCGTGGCTGCCGCAGCGGCGATCTCGGAAGCGCTGCTGTTCAAGCATTTCCCCTCCAAGGCGGCGCTGTATGCGGAGATCCTCACCGAGGAGTGCGAGACCGATCCGGATTTCGAGGTGCTGCTCAGCCAGGAACCTTCGACCGCGACGCTGGTCATGCTGATGGCCGGGATGGTCCGGCATTTCCTCGGCATTGCCGACGGCCCCAATGAGGAAGAAGAGCAGCGGCTGCGGCTGATGGCGTCGAGCCATCTCGATGATGGCGAATTCGCAAGGCTGCTGTATGCGAAGATCGATGATCTCATCGGCGCCAAGTTCGTTGACTCGCTGGTGACAGCCGTTGCCTCCGGTGACGCCGTGCGCTTAGTGGCCGCGCCCCGCGACCTGTTCTGGTTCGCGCATCACACCGTGTTGATGGCGGCATTGACGCGGCTTCCATCCGTTCCATGTGTGCCGTATGGAACTGCGGCGAGCCTGGAGCGCCAGCTCAGCGAATTCATCCTGCGCGGCATCGGACTGACCGACGCCGCCATTGCGTGCTACCTCGATCACGAATTGTCGCAACCTCCGGTCCGGCCGGCGACGGCAGAAAGTGCATGACATGAACATTGCGACCGAACCCAAGCTCTCCGGAAAGCCGGTCGACGACAAGCCGCGCAAGCGCACCCGCCCGGTGCTGTGGTTCATCGTGATCGGCGGCCTGCTCGCGGCGCTGGTCGGCGGCCTCGTGTGGTTCAACATGTTCCGCGACAAGATGATCGCGCAGTTCTTCGCCAACATGAAGCCGCCGCCGATCAGCGTCACCGTCGCGACCGCGAGCCCGGAGAACGTGCCGAACCTGCTGACGGCCGTCGGCGATCTCGCCGCCGTGCACCAGGTCAACGTGACCTCGGACGTCAGCGGCCGCATCACCGACATCATGTTCACCCCGGGCTCCACGGTGAAGCAGGGCGCGCCGCTGGTGCAGCTCTATGACGCGCCGGATCAGGGCGATCTCGCCAACTACAAGGCCCAGGTGACCGTGGCGCAATTGTCGCTCGATCGCGCCAAGCAGCTGGCATCGCGCCAGTTCGGGCCGCAGGCGACCGTCGACCAGGCCCAGGCCGCCTACGACCAGGCGCAGGCCGGCATCGCCAAGACCGAGGCGCTGATCGCGCAGAAGCTGGTGCGCGCGCCGTTCGACGGCGATCTCGGCGTCCGCAAGGTCGAGGTCGGCCAGTATCTCAGCGCCGGCACGCAGATCGTGTCGCTGACCGATCTGTCGGAGCTGTGGGTGAACTTCACCGTGACGGAGAAGGACAGCGGCCAGCTCAAGGTCGGCCAGACCGTCCGCATCGGCGTCGATGCCTATCCGGGCCGGACCTTCGAAGGCAAGATCACCACGATCGAGCCGCAGATCGCGACCGACACCCGCAACATCCGCGTGCAGGCGACGATCGCCAATCCGGAGCGCATCCTGAAGCCGGGCATGTTCGCCACCGCCACCGTGGTGCTGCCGGAGAAGCCGCCGGTGCTGACGGTGCCGGAGACCGCGGTCGACTACACGCTCTATGGCGACTCGGTGTTCGTGATCAACGAGAAGAAGACCGACGACGGCAAGACCGCGCTCACGGCCGACCGGATCTATGTGCAGACCGGAGATCGCATCAATGGCCGCGCGGTGGTCCTGAAGGGCCTGAAGGAGGGCGATCGCGTCGTCGCCGTCGGCCAGCTCAAGATCCAGTCCGGCGCTGCCGTCGCGATCTCGACCGATCCGCCGCCGCCGGTGCCGGCGAAGCCGCCGCGCTACTGAGCGAGCCTCTGAGCCAATGCCGGGCCGCCGCCATGAGGCGGCCCGCCCGCACCTCACCCGCCTCCTGCTGACGAGATTGCCGCGATGCGTTTCACCGATATCTTCATCAAGCGCCCGGTGCTGTCGGTCGTCGTCAGCCTGCTCATCCTGCTGCTCGGCCTGCGCGCCGCGTTCGAGCTGCCGATCCGGCAATATCCGAAGCTGTCCAACACGGTCGTCAACGTCACGACCGTCTATCCCGGCGCATCCGCCGACCTCATCCAGGGCTTCATCACGACGCCGCTGGAGCAGGCGGTCGCGTCCGCCGAGGGCGTCGACTACATCACCTCGTCCTCGGTGCAGGGCACCAGCACGATCCAGGTCTTCATCAAGCTCAACTTCGATCCGAACCAGGCGCTCACCGAGGTGCTCGCCAAGGTCAACTCGGTCCGCTACCTCATCCCGAAGGAATCCAACGACCCGATCGTGACCAAGACCACGGGGCAGACGACGTCGGTGATGTATCTCGGCTTCTCCAGCGAGGAGCTGTCGGGATCGGCGATCTCGGACTATCTGACGCGCGTGGTGCAGCCGGTGCTGTCGACGGTCGACGGCGTCGCTGCGGCCAACATTCTCGGCGGCCAGACCTTCGCGATGCGGATCTGGCTGAACCCCGAGAAGATGGCCGGCCGCAACGTGTCGCCGACGGATGTCGCGGCGGCGATCGCGGCCAACAACTTCCAGTCCGCGGCCGGCCAGGCCAAGGGCTACTTCATCGTTTCCAACATCACGACGAATACCGGCCTGACCGACGTCAACCAGTTCAAGCGGATGATCGTCAAGGCCAAGGACGGCGGCTTCGTCCGCATGGAGGACATCGCCACCGTCGAGCTCGCGGCGCAGAGCACCGATGCCAGCGTCGCCTTCAGCGGCGAGCGCGCGATCTTCATCGGCGTCGACGCGACGCCGCAGGGCAACCCGCTCAACATCGTCAAGGGTGTGCGCGCGCTGTTCCCCGACCTCGAGCGCAACCTGCCGCCATCGATGAAGATGAAGGTGGCCTATGATTCCACCAAATTCATCCAGTCCTCGATCGACGAGGTCGAGCATACGCTCGGCGAAGCCGTCCTGATCGTCATCGTCGTCATCTTCCTGTTCCTGGCGTCGCTGCGCTCGGTCATCATCCCCGTGGTGACCATCCCGCTGTCGCTGATCGGCGTCTGCACGATGATGCTGGCGTTCGGCTTCAGCATCAATCTGCTGACGCTGCTGGCCATGGTGCTGGCGATCGGCCTCGTCGTCGACGACGCCATCGTCGTGGTGGAGAACATCCACCGCCATCTGGAGGAGGGCAAGGCGCCGGTGCAGGCTGCATTGCAGGGCGCGCGCGAGATCGTCGGTCCGGTCATCTCAATGACCATCACGCTGGCGGCGGTGTATGCGCCGATCGGCTTCCTCGGCGGTCTGACCGGCTCGCTATTCCGTGAGTTCGCCTTCACGCTCGCCGGCTCCGTCATTGTGTCGGGAGTCATTGCTTTGACGCTGTCGCCGATGATGTGCTCGGTGCTGCTGAAGAGCGCCGATGAGGGCCGCTTCGCGCGCCTCGTCAACCGGGTGTTCGGCGCGATGACGCGCTGGTACGGCCGCCGGCTCGACCGCTCGCTCGACTACCGGCCGGTGACCGCGCTGTTCGCGCTGACGATCCTCGGCCTGGTCGGCTTCCTCTACATGCACACCTCGAAGGAGCTGGCGCCGGAGGAGGATCAGGGCATCGTGTTCTCGATCACCAAGGCGCCGAAATACGCCAACATCGACTACATCAACTTCTACACCGACAAGGTCGACAAGGCGTTCGCGAAGTTCCCTGAGACCGACCTTCGCTTCGTTCTGAACGGCATCCTCGGCCCGCAGGGCGGCTTTGCCGGCATGCTGCTCAAGCCCTGGGATGAGCGCACGCGCTCCTCGATCAAGCTGAAGCCGCTGGTGCAGGCGGAGCTGTCGAAGATCGAGGGCATCAACGCCTTCGCCTTCAACCTGCCGGCGCTGCCGGGCGGCCCCGGCGGTCTGCCGGTGCAGATGGTGATCAGCTCGACCAGCGGCTTCCAGGCGGTCTATGAGCAGATGGCCAAGCTGAAAGACGCCGCGCGCAAGAGCGGAATGTTCATCGTCTCCGACAGCGACCTCGAGTTCAACCAGCCGGTGGTCAAGGTCTGGATCAATCGCAGCAAGGCGAGCGATCTCGGCATCACCATGCAGTCGATCGGCAACACGCTCGCGGTGCTGCTCGGCGGCAACTACATCAACCGCTTCAACCTCGAAGGCCGCTCCTATCAGGTGATCCCGCAGGTGCCGCGCGACAAGCGGCTGTCGCCGGAATCGCTGTCGGGCTACTATGTCGCGACCGCCGCCGGCCAGCAGGTGCCGCTGTCGACGGTGGTCAACATCGAGACCGCGACCGACCCGAACTCGCTGACGCATTTCAACCAGCTCAACTCGGCGACCTTCTCCGCCGTGCCGATGCCCGGCGTCACGGTCGGGCAGGCCGTCGACTTCCTGGAGAAGCAGGCCAAGAACCTGCCGTCCGGCTTCAGCCACGATTATCTCGCCGACGCCCGTCAATACGTCCAGGAAGGCAACCAGCTCGCCATCACCTTCGGCTTCGCGCTGATCATCATCTTCCTGGTGCTGGCGGCGCAGTTCGAGAGCCTGCGCGATCCGTTCGTCATCATGATCAGCGTGCCCATGGCGATCGTCGGCGCCTTGATCCCGCTGTTCTTCGGCCTCGCGACCATGAACATCTACACCCAGGTCGGCCTGCTGACGCTGGTCGGCCTGATCACCAAGCACGGCATCCTGATGGTGGAGTTCGCCAACGAGCTGCAACTCAACGAGGGGATGGACCGCCGCACCGCCATCGAGACGTCCGCGCGCATCCGCCTGCGGCCGATCCTGATGACGACGGCGGCGATGGTCACCGGCTTGATCCCGCTCTTGACCGCGACCGGTGCCGGCGCCGCCAGCCGCTTCTCGATCGGCCTCGTCGTCGTCGCCGGCATGTCGATCGGCACGCTGTTCACGCTGTTCGTGCTGCCGGCCGTCTACACCGTCATCGCCACCGACCACCAGGCCGCCGCCAAGTCGCAGCGCGCCCGGCAGATCGCCCAGTTCGACGCCGAGACCGACCACGCGCTGAAGGCGACGTGAGCAGTTTCTTTGGGTTGCTGAAGATCAACGGCGGCTGCTCCTGGCAGTCGCCGTTTTTGTCGGGCCGTCTCTTACTCCCCTTACTGTCGTCACGGCCGGCGGCGCCCGCCGCGGCGCTCAGCACAGCGGCCTCTTAAAGAACAGATGGTCGAGCAGGATCAGCAGAGCGGCGATGCAGATGATGATGAAAAACGCGAAGGCGTAGTGCAAGGACCGATGGAAGTGCGCGCGATAGGCGCGGGAATATTCGTCGGCAGTCACACGGCGGAGCGTGAACCAGCCGCGCCATTCCGGTGCATGGCTCGCCATCAAGACCCGCTCGCGAAACGCCAGCGCCCAGTATACGACGCCAGCCCCCATGTCGACGATCGTCAACAATCGCAGGAGATCCTCAGCCATTCGAGCTAGCATGGAGAGACCTCGCTCACTGCTCCTGCTGCGGATCGAGCGCGTCGCGCAGGCCGTCGCCGAGGAGGTTGAGCGACAGCACGACGAGGAAGATCGCAAGCCCCGGCCAGATCGCCATCCATGGCGCGTTGGTGAGGAAGCGCTGGGCGGCGTTGAGCATGCTGCCCCAGGACGGCGCCGGCGGCTGCTGGCCCAACCCCAGGAACGAGAGCGCGGCCTCGGCGATGATGGCGGCGGCGACCGACAAGGTCGCCTGCACCAGCAGCGCCGGCATGATGTTCGGCAGGATGTGCCTGACCGCGATCTGCAGGTCGGTGTCGCCGACGCTGCGCGCGGCTTCGACATATTCCTCGACCTTGACGCTCATCACCTCGCCGCGGGTCAGCCGGACGAAGATCGGTGTTGCCGAGATGCCGATCGCGATCATGGCATTGCCGAGGCTCGGCCCCAGGAACGCCGCCAGTGCGATCGCCAGGATCAGGAACGGGCAGGCCAGCATCGCGTCGGTGACGCGGCTGATCAGGGCATCGATGAAGCCGCCGCGGTAGCCTGCGAGCATGCCGATGGGGACGCCGATCGCCAGCGCAATGGCGACGGAGATCGCACCGGCCAGCAGCGAGGCCCGCGCGCCGTAGATGACGCGGGCCAATACGTCGCGGCCGAGATCGTCGGTGCCGAACCAATGCGCCGCCGACGGCGCCTTGCGCACCAGCGCCCAGCTCGTCTTGATGGGATCGGCGGGCGCCACCAGCGGCGCAAGCACGGCGAGCAGGACGAAGACCGTGATCAGGCCGAGCCCGACCATGGCACCCTTGCGCTTGACGAGGCGGCGCAGGGTGCGCTGCATCGGCCGTTCGAGCGGGGCGAGGGCGCGGGCTCCGTGCGGAGCTGACAGGATCGTCTCGGCCATGTCAGCTCCTCAGCCGCGGGTTGACGAGGACATAGGCGAGATCGGCGACCAGGTTCAGCATGATGTAGACGGTGGCGGTGACCAGCACGACACCCTGCACCACCGCGTAGTCGCGATTGAACACGGCATCGACGATCAGCTTGCCGAAGCCGGGGATCGAGAAGATCTGCTCGGTCAGCACCGCGCCGGACAACAGCGTGCCGAGCTCGAGCGCGCCCAGCGTGATGACCGGCGTCAAGGCGTTGCGCAGCGCATGGCCGAGGATGACCTGGCGTTCGGAGATGCCCTTGGCGCGCGCGGTGCGGATGTAGTCGCTGCTCAGCACCTGCAGCATCGCGCTGCGGGTGTGGCGCATCAGGATCGCGGCGATGGCGTTGCCGAGCACGAAGGCCGGCATGATGGTGGCGGCGAGGCTGGCCCGCCAGTCCTCGGCGGGCGAGACGTAACCGGAGGCGGGGAGCCAGCCGAGCTGGATCGAGAACAGGAAGATCAGCATGATGCCGAGCCAGAAGTTCGGCGTCGAGATGCCCCACAGCGCAAACAGGTTGGCGGCATAGTCCCAGGCCGTCCCGCGCTTCACGGCGGAAATGATGCCGGCGGGAATGCCGATCAGGAACGCGATCACGATCGCCATCGAGGCGAGCTGCAGCGTCACGGGCAGTTTCTGCAGGATGAGATCGCGCACCGGCATCTTGATGCGCAGCGACTCGCCGAAATCGCCCGAGAGCACGCCCTTGATCCAGTAGCCGTATTGAACGGGCAGGGGCTGATCGAGGCGATACTGCTTGCGGATCTGCTCGATCACCGCCGGATCGCGCTCCTCGCCGGCCATCACCAGCGCGGGGTCGCCGGGCAGGAGTTGCTGCAGCGAGAAGATGAGGATGGAGACGAAGATCAGCGTCGGGATGATCTGGCCGAGGCGGCGCGCGAGGAAGGTCAGCATGATCAGCTCTTCCTGCGGCGCTGAAGATGTCGGCCGTCAGATGCAGGTCGCGCCTCCTGCGTTCCCTCCCCCACAAGGGGGGAGGGAGCAGAGGGAGTTCGCCGCGTCGGCTGCGCGTCCCGGCGGACAGAGGCCACCCGACCGCTCATTTCAGCTTCAGCCCGACCACGCGCACCAGGCCGTCCGGCATCTGCTTGTAGCCTTCGAGCTTCTTGGTGTGCGCGATCAGGATACGGCGGTGATAGAGGTAGAGGATCGGCTCGTCCTCGATCTCGAGCTTCGTCAGCTTCTCGTAGAGCGCCTTGCGCTGGGCCATGTCGGTCACGAGCCGCGCGTCGCTGAGCGCCTTGTCGGCCTCGGCGTTGGCCCAGACGCTGTAGTTCTGCGGCGCGTTGCGGTGCAGGAACACGTAGCTGTTGCCGTCGGGATCGATGCGGCCGCTCCATGACAGCATGAAGGCCTGATAGTCGCCGGCCTCGGCCTGCTTCAGCGAGGTCGCCAACTCGGTGACCCGGATCTTCAGGTCAAAGCCGGCCTCGGCAGCCATCGACTGCACGACCTGGGCGGCGGCCTCGGTCTCGGCGCCCTTCGGCACCATGAAATCGACGGCGACCGGCGGCGTGACGCCGGCCTCCTTCAGCAGCGCCTTGGCCTTCTCGACATCGCGAGCACGGACCGGGAAGGCCTTCTGATAGTAGGGATGCGAGGGATTGACCCACTGGTTACCCGGCATGAACTCGCCGTTGAAGACGACTTGGTTGAGCGCCTCGCGATCGATCGCGAGGTCGAGCGCCTGCCGCACCTTGGCGGACTGGCTGAGCGGACCCTTGGCCTTGTCCTTGCCGATGTTGAGCGTGATGCCCTGATAGCCGAGCTCGATCGCCGTCGACAGCGCGAGCCTGGAATCGGCGCGCACGTCCTTGATGTCGGTGGCGAGCACGCGCTCGATCAGGTCGAGCGCGCCGGATTTCAGGTTCGCCAGCCGCACGGTGGCGTCGACGATCGGCTGGTAGACGATCCTGTCGATGAAGACGTTGTCCTTGTTCCAGTAGTCGGCGAACTTCTCGAATACGATCTTGTCCTGTTGGACACGTTCGACGAACTTGTACGGACCGGCGCACACCGGATGCAGGCCGAACTTGTCGCCGGCCTCTTTCGCGGCCTTCGGCGACACCATCATGCCGGCGCGGTCGGTGAGCTGGGCGATCAGCGGCGAGAACGGCGCCTTCAGGACGAGCTTGATTGTCAGGGGATCGACGACGTCGACATGATCGAGCGACGCCAGCTCGGGCTTGCGGAACGAGCCGGGGAAGGTGAGGTGGCGGTCGAGCGAGAATTTGGCGGCCTCGGCGTCGAACGGCTCGCCGTCATGAAACTTCACGCCGGGCCGGAGCTTGATGATGACCTCCTTGCCGTCGGCGGAGGTCCCCTGCGACAGCGCCAGCTGCGGTACGATGTTCAGCTTCTCGTCGATGTCGAACAGCTTATCGCAGGTCGCGGCGAACACGATGCGGCCGACATAGGTGCGGGCCATGGTCGGATCGAGAACGTCGGGGTCCTCGGCAAGGCCGATGCGCAAGGTGGTCTGCGCCTGCGCTGCAGGCCCCCAAGAGGCCACGACAACGGCCGCGACCGCGGCCAAGCACCAGTTCCTCATCATCCGATTTTCCCTCACGCGAATGCAGCCTGCGTTGTTGCACTATCAATACCAACCCCGATCACGTGCCATGCTTCCGGCTTGGTCATGTCTGGTTCGCGAGCGCGGCGGCGATGCCGGCATCAATCGTGGCGCGATCCGTGATCCCTGCAGGATTGTCGCGCGTCGGCATGAACTGCCGGAATACGGCCCAATGCTTGCGGCTGACGCTCTCCAGTCGTTCGAGCTCTGCCAGCGGATCGGGGTGATCGTCGACGCGCAGATCGAGCTCGGACCATTCCTCCTTGCCGTGGACGAGGAGGGCAGCGGACTGTTTGCCGCGCTTGTCACCGCCGGCGGCCTCGCCGGCCTTCATGGCGGCGATCAGGCGCAGGGCGAGGGGCAGGGCGCTGTTGGCGAGAAAGGCGTTCGCGGTCTCGTTCAGCACCTGCGGGCCGGCCAGCATGTTGCCGGCAATTGAAAAGCCCCGGCCTTCGAGATGGCCGCACCAGTCGATGCAGTCGCGGCCGGTGTGGGCGGCAATCTGGCCGTTGCGATCGAGGATGTGGAGCTGGCGGCTCTCGCGGCCGGGATCGGCAGATGTCAGCAGTTGCACGATCTCGCGCGGATGCCGGCCGTCGCGCAGCAGCGTGACGCCGTCGATGCCGTAATAGGGATTGACCAGCGCCTGGGTGGCGATGCCGCCGTGGCCGGCGACGATGAAGGGCACGCGCGCGCCGACGGCGAAGAAGCGGGTGGCGACGGCGATGCCGATCTGGCCGGTGAGATCGTCCTTGGCAATGATCGACCAGGTCATCGTCGCGTCGCTCTCTTATCGTCCGGCCGCGTAACCCTGCATGCCCCGCGGATTGGCCGCGGCGCGGCGGCGGCGGCCCACGCGGGAGGCCGCGGTGAGGCGGCCCTCCGACCAGTCGGGGCCGACTTCGACCACATGGCCGCGGCGGCGCAGCTCCTCGACGGTCGCCTTGGGCACGCGGCCCTCGACCACGAGCACGCCGGGGCGCGCGGTGCGCGGCCAGAACGAGATCGGGAAGTGTTCGGAGTGCCACGCCGGCGCGTCGATCGACTCTTGCAGGTTCATGCCGGCATGGACGTGGCGCAGGAAGAACTGCGTGTTCCACTGGTCCTGCTGGTCGCCGCCGGGCGAGCCCCAGGCGACGTAGGGCTCGCCGTCGCGCAGCGCCATGGTCGGCGACAGCGTGGTGCGCGGCCGCTTGCCCGGCACCAGCGCGGCCGGATGATCCTCCTCCAGCCAGAACATCTGCGCGCGCGTCCCCAGGCAGAAGCCGAGCTCGGGGATGACCGGCGATGATTGCAGCCAGCCGCCGGAGGGCGTCGCCGAGATCATGTTGCCTTGGGAATCGATGATGTCGAAATGCACGGTGTCGCCGCGCACCTCGCCGAAGCGGCCGACGGTCGGCTCGCCCGAGCCCATTGCGCCGACGGCCTCGCGGTGGCCTTGGGCCTCGCGCAGCTTCACCTTGGCGCCGTAGCCGTCGAGCGTGCCGGGACGCAGCTCGAGCGAGGCCTTGTCGGTGATCAGCTTGCGCCGCTCGTCGTTGTAGGCATCGGACAGCAGCGTGCCGATCGGGATGTCGGCAAACTTCGGATCGCCGTAGAATGCCTCGCGGTCAGCGAACGCAAGCTTCGCCGCTTCGATCTGCCAATGGATGAAGTCGGGTCCGGTCGGATCGAGGCCGTCGAGCGCAAAGCCCTTGAGCAGTGCGAGCTGCTGCAGCAGCACCGGGCCCTGGCTCCAGACGCCGGCCTTGCATACGGTGTAGCGGCCGTACTCGTAGGTGAGCGGCGCCTCGATGGTCGGCTGCCAGCGCGCCATGTCGTCGGCGGTCAGCACGCCCTTGTGGCGCGAACCCGAGACGTCCATCACTTCCTGCGTCCGGCAGAAGCGGTCGATCGCCTCGGCGACGAAGCCCTGCGACCAGGCCTTGCGCGCGCGCTCGATCTGCGCGTCGCGATCAGCACCCGCGCTTTCGCCTTCACTCAGGATGCGCGCGTAGGTTTCCGCAAGCTGTGGATTGGTGAACAGCGTGCCCGGCCTCGGCACCTCGCCATTGGGCAGATAGAGCGCGGCCGAGGTCGGCCAATGCGTCTTGAACAGTTGCTCGACGGTCTGGATCGTCGCGGAGACGCGCTCGACCAGCGGATAGCCGTCGCGCGCGTAGGAAATTGCCGGCTCCAGCACGTCGCGCAGCCGCATCGTGCCATAGTCGCGCAGCAGCAGCATCCAGGACTCGAAGGTGCCGGGCACGCAGGCCGCGAGCAGGCCGGTGCCGGGCACCATGTCGAGGCCCTCGCGCTTGTAGTGCGCAATGGTGGCGCCTGATGGCGCCGGGCCCTGGCCGCAGATGACCTCGGTGCGTCCGCGTCTGACGTCGTGCAGGATGATCGGCACGTCGCCGCCGGGACCGTTCAGATGCGGCTCCACCACCTGCAGGGTGAAGGCCGCCGCGACGCCGGCATCGAAGGCGTTGCCGCCGCGCTCCAGCATCGCCATGCCGACGGCGGTGGCCAGCCAGTGCGTCGAGGTGACGACGCCGAAGGTGCCGTCGATCTCGGGGCGGGTCGTGAAGGGATCGGGGTTGATGAAGCTCATGGCCGGCTTTGCCTATCCTATCGAGTCGCCGTCATTGCGAGCGAAAGCGAAGCAATCCAGGACCGTGGATGACGCCCTGGATTGCTTCGTCGCTTCGCTCCTCGCAATGACGACCCATTCAAATTTCGCCTCATCGCTCATCACAACTCAGGCCGGCACAGCGGCTGCAGCCGGCTGGTTCACCGCATGGCAGGCAACGCCGCCGATCAGCTCGGGCGCCTGCTGCCGGCAGAGATCGAATGCAAGGGGACAGCGTGGGTTGAAGGTGCAGCCCGGAGGCGGGTTGATCGGGTTCGGGATCTCGCCCTTGACCGGAATGCGCTGGCGGCCCGACATCGACAGGTCCGGCACCGCGCCGAGCAGCATCTTGGTGTAGGGCATGCGCGGATCGCTGAACAGCGTGCGGCCGTCCGCGATCTCGACGATGCGGCCGAGATACATCACGCCAATGCGGCTCGCCATGTGGCGCACGACCGCGAGATTGTGGCTGATGAACAGATAGGTCAGGCCGAACTTGTCCTGCAGGTCGCGCATCAGATTGAGGATCTGCGCCTGCACGGAGACGTCGAGCGCCGAGGTCGGCTCGTCGCAGACGATGAACTCGGCCTCCGAGGCGAGCGCGCGCGCGATGGCGATACGCTGGCGCTGGCCGCCGGAGAATTCGTGCGGAAACTTCTGGCCGTCGTCGGGATGCAGGCCGACCAGGGTCAGCAGCTCGCCGACGCGGTCCTTGATCTGGCGCTCACCCTCGATGATGTCAAAGGCGCGGATCGGCTCGGCGATGATGCTATCGACGCGGAAGCGCGGATTGAGGCTCGCGTAAGGATCCTGAAACACCATCTGGATGCGGCGGCGCAGCGTGCGCCGCACCTGGGCCTGGCGCGCATCGCTCATCGACACGCCGTCGATGATGACCTCTCCCGACGTCGGCGCCAGCAGCCCGACCACCATGCGCGCGACCGTGGTCTTGCCCGAGCCGGATTCGCCGACCAGCGCGAAAGTCTCGCCCTTCCTGATGCCGAAGCTGACGCCGTCGACGGCTTTCAGGAACTCCTGCGGCTGACGCTCGATCACGCGGTTGAGCCAGGGTTTCGAGACATCGAAGACCCGGCGCAGGTTCTTGACCTCGACGAAATCGGTCATGCCGCGGTCTCCGTGGCGCGATCGTACAGATGACAGGCGACCGCCTGCGTGCCCTGGCGCAGCGGCTCCGGCCGATCGACGCGGCAGCGATCGAAGGCGAAGCTGCAGCGCGGATTGAACGAGCAGCCGGGCGGGATCGCGGACAGCCGCGGCATCGAGCCTGGGATCTGCACCAGCCGCTTCTCCTCGCCCGCGAGCGTCGGGATCGCACCCATCAGGCCCTTGGCGTAGGGGTGCAGCGGGTTCTGGATCACCTCCTGCACCGGGCCGATCTCGGCCACGCGGCCGGCATACATCACCGCGACGCGGTCGCAGGTCTCGGCGATCACGCCCATGTCGTGGGTCACCAGCATCACGGCGGTGCCGTGGTCGCGGCCGAGCCGCTTGATCAGCGAGATGATCTGCGCCTGCACGGAAACGTCGAGCGCGGTGGTCGGCTCGTCGGCGATGATCAGCTCCGGCTCGGCGCACAGCGCCAGCGCGATCACGACGCGCTGGCGCATGCCGCCGGAGAATTCGTGCGGATAGCCGTCGATGCGCTTCTCGGGCGCCGATATGCCGACCTCGGCGAGCAGGTCGATGGCTCGCTTGCGCGCCTGCTGCTCGGTGAGGTTGGTGTGGGTCCTGATGGTCTCGATGATCTGGTCGCCGACGCGATACAGCGGATTGAGCGAGGTCAGCGGATCCTGGAAGATCATGCCGATGCGCTTGCCGCGCACCTTGCGCATCTCCTCCGGCGGCAGATTGTCGACACGCAATCCCGAGAGCTGGATCTCGCCGCCGGAGATGCGGCCCGGAGGATCGATCAGGCCGATCACGGCGAGGCCGGTGACGGATTTGCCGGCACCGGATTCGCCGACGACGCCGAGCACCTCGCCCTTGGCGATGTCGTAGGAGACGCCGTCGATCGCGCGCAGGGTGCCGCGCCGGGTCGCGAACTCGACCTGCAGGTTGCGCACGGACAGAACGGGGGCGGTCATGAGCTCAAGCCTCGGAAGGACGCATTCACGCGGGTCATCGCAGTTTCGGGTTGAGGGCGTCGCGCAGCCAGTCGCCGAGCAGGTTGATGGCGAGGATCAGTCCGGCCAAAGCGATGCCGGGGAAGGCGACGATCCACCATTCGCCAGCGAACAGATAGTTGTTGCCGATCCGGATCAGGGTCCCGAGCGAGGGCATCGTTTCGGGCATGCCCGAGCCGAGGAACGACAAGGTCGCCTCGGTGATGATCGCCAGCGCCAGGTTGATGGTGGCGATCACCAGCACGGGACCGGTGGTGTTGGGCAGCACGTGGCGCAGCATGATGACGGGCGCGGGCAGGCCGATCAGCTGAGCTGCGGCGACGTAGTCCTTGTTCTTCTCGACCAGCACTGAGCTCCGCACCGTGCGCGCATATTGCACCCAGAAGGAGAGGCCGATCGCCAGCACGAGCACGACCAGCATGCTGAGCCAGTCCAGTCGGTTGCCGGACACCGACTTGGCGATGCCGTTGACCAGCAGAGCGATCAGGATCGGCGGAAAGGTGAGCTGGACGTCGGCGATGCGCATGATCACGGTGTCGACCCGGCCGCCGAAATAGCCCGCGATCAGGCCGAGGCCGATGCCAAGCGCGCCGGAAAAGGCGACGCCGAGAATGCCGACCAGGAGCGAAATCCGCAGGCCGTAGAGGATGGCCGAGAGCACGTCGCGACCCTGCTCGTCGGTGCCGAGCAAAAACGGGCTCTGTCCGTCGGCGGTCCATAGCGGCGAAATCCGCGAGTTCAACAGCTGCAATTGGGCCGGGTCGAACGGGTTCTGCGGCGACAGCAGCGGCGCGAAGATCGCCAGCAGGAAGAACAACAGCGTGATCACGGCCGCGGCGACCGTCAGCTTGGAGCGGCGGAAGGAATAGAACAGGTCGCTCGCAAGCGCACGCTTCAACCATCCGTCGGTGGCGCGCGGCGTCTCGACGGGAGTGGGATGAGGAAGGGCTGCGTCGCTCATGATCAGGCCGGCCGGCTGATGGTCGCGCGCAGGCGCGGATCGACCACGGTGTAGAGGATATCAACCACGAGATTGATGGTGACGAAGATCAGCGACACCATCATCAGGTAGGCCGCCATGATCGGGATGTCGACGTTCTGCACCGCCTGCACGAACAACAGGCCCATTCCCGGCCATTGGAACACCTGCTCGGTGATGATCGAGAACGCGATCACCGAGCCGAACTGCAGGCCGACCACGGTGATCACCGGCACCAGCGTGTTGCGCAGCGCATGGCCGAAATGAATCGCGCGCGTGGTCAGCCCGCGGGCGCGGGCGAAGCGGATGTAGTCGGTGCGCAGCACCTCGAGCATCTCGGCGCGGACCAGCCGCATGATCAAGGTCATCTGGAACAGGCCGAGCGTGATCGAGGGCATGATCAGCGCCTTCCAGCCTGAGACGGTGAACAGGCCTGATGTCCACCAGCCGAGCCTGACGGTGTCGCCGCGGCCGAACGACGGCAGCCAGCCCAGCGTGACCGAGAACAGATAGATCAGGAGGATGCCGATCAGGAAGGTCGGCAAGGAGATGCCGATCAGCGATACCATCTGGAACAGCTTGGCGAGCAGGGAGTCGCGGTGCAGCGCCGAGAACACGCCCATCAGGATGCCGAAGAACAGCGCCAGGATCGTCGCGCAGATCGCGAGCTCCAGCGTGGCCGGCATGCGCTCCTTGAGCAGATCGGAAACCGGCTGCCGGAACTGATAGGAGACGCCGAACTTGAACTGCGCCGCGTCGAACAGATAACGGCCGAACTGGACGATGAAGGGATCGTCGAGGCCGAGCGACTGGCGGATGCTGGCCCGTTCCGCGGCCGACGCGTCGATCGGCACGATCTGGCTCACCGGATCTCCGGCGAAACGGAACATGGCGAACGCGATGATTCCGACGGCGATCATGACGCCGATGGCCTGAATTGCTCGGCGAAGCGCGAAGGCGAGCATCTGATCCTTTCAGATCCTTCGAGATGCGGCGGCGCGTAGCACTTGCCGCAGGAAATGAAAAGTCCCGAAAAGCAGTTCTGCTTTCCGGGACTAGTCGTTGCGTGTGGACTACTCGGTCTTGGTGGCGAGGAACAGCAGCACGGCGTTGTCGGCGCGCAGCGGGATCTTCACCTTCTTCGAGACGCCCCAGGCCACCGCCTGCTGATGCAGCGGGATGTAGCCGTAATCCTTGATGCCGATCTCGAAGGCCTGCTTGATCAACTGATCGCGCTTGGCGGTATCGGTCTCGACCAGGACCTTGTCGGTCAGGGCGTCGAACTCCTTGTTGCAGTAATTGCCGAGATTGGCTTCGCCGCGGGTGGCGTCCTTGGCGTCGTCACGGCAGCCCATGATGTCGTGCATCACGTTGTGGGCGTCCATCGACGACGGCGTCCAGCCGAGCAGGAAGAACGAGGTGTTGTAGCCGCCGGGCTTCAGCACCTTGGCGAAGTACTGCGCCTTGGGCTGCGCATTCAGGTTCACCTTGACCCCGATGCGCGCGAGCATGCCGACGACGGCCTGGCAGATCGCGGCGTCGTTGACGTAGCGGTCGTTGGGGCAGTCCATGCCGACCTCGAAGCCGTCGGGATAGCCGGCCTCCGTCAGCAGCTTCTTGGCCGCGTCGGGATCGTATTTCGGCCGCGTGAACTCCTTCGACAGCGCATAGAGCTGCGGCGCGATCATCAGCGCCGACGGCGTCGACAGGCCGCGCATGACGCGGGTCTTGATCAGCTCGATGTCGATGGCCTTGTAGAACGCTTCGCGGACACGAATGTCCTTGAACGGATTCTTGCCCTTGACGTTGGAGTAGAGCAGCTCGTCACGGGTCTCGTCCATGCCAAGGAAGATCGTGCGCAGCTCGGGCCCCTTCAGGACCTGGGCGTTCGGGCTGGAATCGACGCGGCCGATATCCTGCACCGGGACCGGCTCGATGATGTCGACCTCGCCGGACAGCAGCGCGGCGACGCGCGTGGCGTCGGAGGCGATGGTGGTGAACACGATCTCCTTCAGATTGTGCTCGGGCTTGCCCCACCAGTTCGGATTGACCTTGAACACGGTCTTCACACCGGGCTGATGGCTCTCGATGATGAAGGGGCCGGTGCCGTTCTCATGCAGCGCGGCGTAGCTCGGCGTGGTTGCCGACACCGGCGTCGGCGCGACCGAGTTGTTGTCCTCGCACCACTTCTTGCTCATGATGTACCACGTATCCCATTGCGAGATCAGGATGGGATTGGGGGCATCGAGCTTCACGTCGACCGTGTAGTCGTCGACCTTGATGAATTTTGCGTCCGGCGGAACGTTGGACAGGAAGTTGGAGCCGGTGGCGCGGACGCGATCGGCGGAGAAGATCACGTCGTCGGCGGTGAAGGGTTCGCCATTGTGGAACTTGACGCCCTTGCGCAGATGGAAGCGCCAGCGGGTCGGCTCGGGCGTTTCCCAGCTCTCGGCCAGCGCGGGGACGATCTTCAGGTCCTTGTCGCGCGCGGTCAGTCCCTCATAGACGTGGGCATGGTGCGCAATCGTGGTCGATTCCTTGAAAGTATAGGGATCGAGCGACTTCAGGGTGCCCTGGTTGGCGTAGCGCAGGGTCTGGGCCGAGGCCGGCATGACGGCGAGGCCGAATGCGACCGCTGCCGCGATGAGCAGGGATTTGCGTCCCGACATATGTTCAAATTCTCCGCGTTTGACGCTTGTTTTCTCGGCAGGCGCGATTGTGTCCGGCCTGCCTTGCTTCGAAGTTCGTGATTTCTGCAGCGCCTCTTGCACGAACTTCAAGAAGCAACAAGACGCCGGGCGATATGCTTGCAAGTCTGATGCCGCGCCGGAATGAACTGATCCCGTTGGCTCTAGCCTAGCGGTGCGCCGTACGACCCGCGGCAGATCGATCAGAATATGTTGCCAGAGTTCAGCGGCGGCACACAAGTGCAGTTTGTTTAAGCCTAAACGATAAGGTTATCCCCCGCCGCCGCTGTGCGGCGCACGCGGGAGGCGGCGTCCGGGATGGGCGGAAGGCTCCCGGATTGACCATGTCCCGGGAATTGCGCACCTGCAGCAAGGCGCCGCTTGCTAGAAGGGGGGCGGCGCGGTGATACTGGACACCCCCTGCCGCGAGTCCGGGATCGGCGTTCCTGGTGAAGGGAGCCCGGCCCGGGGCTGGCGTCGGGATGGTTCGAACAGCGGAGCGGACATGAAAGTCAATATCGAGATCGATTGCACACCGCTCGAAGCGCGGCAGTTTTTCGGACTTCCCGATGTCGGTCCGATGCAGGCCGCGGTCATGGACCGGCTACAGAGCCAGATGACGAGCAACATCGACAAGCTCACGCCCGAAGCCATCATGCAGAGCTGGTTCACCTTCGATCCCCGCTTGGCCGAACGGTTTCAGGACCTGATGCTGACCATGACGGGCCTCGGCGGCAGCCGCTCGAACGACAAGAAGTCGGCCTGACGCGGCCGACGGCTGCACGGATTTCGCTTGCGCGGAACTCCGAAGAGAAGCGGCGTGACGTCACGGCATGGAGCAGGCTCCACGCCGACGCCGAAGACCGGTCGAAAAAGGCCGGCTGAACAGCTTCAGGGGAGGATGCATGACCGATCCGTCTTGGATGCCGGCGCTGCAGTTCGCGACGACCAACGGCATTCGCATGGGCTATTACGAGGCGGGCCCCGTCAGCGACCGGCCACCGATGATCCTCTGTCACGGCTGGCCGGAACTGGCCTTTTCCTGGCGGCATCAGATCAAGGCGCTGGCCGAGGCCGGCATCCGCGTCATCGCACCCGATCAGCGCGGCTATGGCGCGACCGACCGGCCGGAGCCGGTCGAGGCCTATGATCTCGAGCATCTCACCGCCGACCTCGTCGGTCTGCTCGATCACCTGAAGATCGACAAGGCGATCTTCGTCGGTCACGACTGGGGCGGCTTCGTCGTCTGGCAGATGCCGCTGCGCTATCCGCAGCGTGTCGCCGGCGTCGTCGGCATCAACACGCCGCATCTGCCACGCGCGCCCGCTGATCCCATTGCCATCATGCGTAAGCGGTTCGGCGACATGATGTACATCGTGCAGTTCCAGGATCCCGCACGCGAGCCGGATCGCATCTTCGGCAGCCGCGTCGCGGAGACCTTCGATGCCTTCATGCGCAAGCCGCTGCCGCGCAGCGATGCGCCGCCGACGGAGCCGCCGGCCGGCGGGATCGCAGCCTCGCCATCGCTCAACCTGGCGTTCCCACAGATGATCGCGGCCTATGACGCCGCCAAGGACATGCGGCAGCCGATCCTGTCGGAGGCGGAGAAGCAGGTGTTCGTCGACACCTTCACACGCACCGGCTTCACCGGCGGCATCAACTGGTATCGCAACATGACGCGGAACTGGCAGCGCTCGGAAGGGCTCGATCATACGGTGCGGGTGCCGGCACTGATGATCATGGCGGAGAACGACGCCGTGCTGCCGCCCTCGGCCGCTGACGGCATGGAGAAGCTGGTGCCGGACCTGGAGAAACATCTCGTCCGCGACAGCGGCCATTGGACGCAGCAGGAGCAGCCCGCGGAGGTCAGCGCCAAGCTGATCGAATGGCGGCGGCGACGGTTCGGTTGAAGAACGGCCGAGGCAGATTGCACGTCCGAGTGAGAGGCTGCGGCCGAGCCAAACAACAACAAACAACAACAGGTGTCGTCAAGCCTGCCGACGCAGCGCGTCGGCTCTCCTAAGCCGCCTGCGCATTCGCGCCGTGCGCGTGCTCGGCGATCGCGTCGATGATCTGCGGCCACATCGGCCGCGGAGTGGCGTGGCCCATGCCGTCGATCATCAGGAGCTTGGCATTTGGAATCGACTCCGCGGTGTCCTTGCCGGCGGTGGGATGGACCAGCGGGTCGACCTTGCCGTGGATCACGAGTGTCGGCGCCGTCACCAGATGCAGCCGCGGCTTGCGGCTGCCGGAGGCCAGGATCGCGCGCAACTGACGTCCGACGCCGGCGGGATTGATGCCGCGCGCGAAGCAGCGTTCGGCGAGCGCCACGTCACTTGCCTCGTCCTCGGGAAATGAGCCGACGCGCAGCGCCTTCCAGGTCTTCTGGAAGCGCTTGATGTACTCGTCCTTGGTCTTCGGCGGCGGCGCCATCAGCAGCATCGCGACCTCGCGCGTCGGCGGCGGGATGCGCGGATTGCCGGTCGTCGACATGATCGACGTCAGCGAGCGCACGCGATGCGGAAAGGAGATCGCGATCTCCTGCGCGATCATGCCGCCCATCGAGGCGCCGACCAGATGCGCCGACTTGATGTCGAGCGCGTCCATCAGGCCGACCGTGTCCTTGGCCATGTCGAGCAGCTTGTAGGGTGCGGAGACGGGAATGTTGAAGAAGCGCAGCTTGATCAGCTCGAACGGCGTCAACCGGCGACCGCCATGCAGCTTGCTCGACTGGCCGATGTCGCGGTTGTCGAAGCGGATCACGCGGAAGCCGCGGCTTGCGAGCTGTTCGCAGAACTCATCATACCAGATGATCATCTGCCCGCCGAGGCCCATGATCAACACGAGGGGAGGGGCAGCCGGGTCGCCGAAGATCTCATAGCAGATGTCGATACCGTTGGCGCGCACAGTCTGCGGCAGCTGATGAGCAGTTGCAGTCACTTGATCCCTCGTTCAAAGCCTTGGAACCCTCTATGGCATGGGTCTGTTGCTTGAGAGAAGCAAGCTACAAGTTCTCCCGCACCGCAACGAAGGCGTGCTATGAGAGGTTGTGTTTGAGTCTTGTGTTGGTCTGAAGGAGCGTGCCGATGGCGAACAAATCCGGCGACCCGATCGCATTCTGGCAGCAGATGGTCGGTGAGATGCAGAGGAGCTTCAGCGCCTTCACGCGGCTGCGCCCGATGGGCGTGACGCCCCGTCCATCCTCCAATGATCCCGCAACTGGTTCAGGAAACGGACAGAAGCCCATGGTCGATCTGATGGAAAACTACTTCGCCGGCATGAACGTGCCGAGCCGTGGTCAGCTCACCGCCTTGAATGAGCGGCTCGCCTCCATCGAGGGCGAGCTGGCGGAGACACGGGCGTTGTTGAAGGAGCTGCTGGCTTCCGCGCAGGTGCCCGCGACGACGCCCGCCGATCTCGCTCCGCAGTTGAACGAGATCAAGAGCGTGCTGGATTCGCTTCTCTCCGCGTCCAAGGCGCCGGCGCCAGTCGTGGCGCCGCCGCGCGACGTCACGCCGGACTTGAAGGGGATCAAGGACTTGCTCAACGAGCTTCTTGCCGCAACCAAGGCTCCGCAACCGGCGGCGAAACCCGCCGTCGACGTCACGCCTCAGTTGAGCGAGATCAAAGCATTGCTCGACCAGACGCTGAACGCTGCCAAAGCACCCGATCCGTCACCGACAGTCGCGATCGAGGCAGAGTTGCGCGCGATCCGGGCCATGCTCGACACGATGAAGCCGTCGCAGCCGGTCGACGCCACGCCCAAGGCTGATGAGGCGGCTCCAAAGCCGGCCGAGGCGGCCCGGCCGGGGAAGAACCGCAACAAGAAGCACGGCGGCGCCCCTGCCGAGCACTGAGGTTCGCCCGAACGCCCCGACTTGCGAGGGGCGCTCTGAGGTGGCGAGTCCTTTTGTCCCAGCCTAGAATGGTGCATTGCAACATTTATGTTGCGGCGCACCATTCGGAATGATATAGCTGAGTCACTCCGGTTTCATAAGGGACGGAGTGAGCCCATAGCTCAGAACCATTGAGGATGGAGACAGCCATGACCACCGAGACCAATACCGTGTTCGACACCGTCAAGGACGCCTTTGCACCGGTGACCGACGCGTTCAAGAACCTGCAGACGATGGAAGTGCCGGAGTCCGCGCGGGAGTTCGTCAAGAAGACCGCGTCGACCGCCAAGGAGCGCGCTGCGGAGGCCCTCGCTGGCTCCGAGAAGGTGACGTCGGCGATCGAGACCGCTGTGTTCGACGGCGTGACCGAGGCCGGCAAGATCAGCCGCAACATTCAGCAGGCGCTGTATCAGGACACCGAGGCCTTCTTCGACGGCATCGACCGGCTGGCGTCCGCCAAGTCGATCAGCGAGGCCGTCCAGATCCAGGGTGAGCTGGCCCGTGCCCGTGGCGAGGCGCTCGTCGCGCGCGCCAAGTCGACCAGCGAGTATGTCGGCAAGCTCGTCACCGAGGGTGCCAAGCTCGCCCAGGAGAACATGGCCAAGGCCTACAACAAGACCGCCTGAGCGCGTCTCGCGCGTCAGACGATCAACCTGCAAGGCCCGCATCGTGCGGGCCTTTTCTTTTGCGATCGGGTGAAACCGGCTAAAGCCTTCGCCATGCCGCAGCCGCTGTCCCGGATCGTCCATCAGCTCAAGAGCGAGCCGTCGCGCACGGGGTCGCTGATCATCACCGTGTTCGGCGACGCCATCGTGCCGCGGGGCGGCAGCGTTTGGCTCGGCACCTTGCTCGCCTTCTTCGAAGGGCTGGCCATCGACGGCAGCGTGGTGCGCACGGCGATGTCGCGGCTGACGGCGGAAGGCTGGTTCGAGCGCACCAGAATAGGCCGCAACAGCTTCTATCGCCTGACCCGGCGCGGCGAGCAGACCTTCGCCGGTGCCACCCGCCACATCTACGATTCGCCGCCGGCGGAATGGAACGGCAGCTTCGAACTGCTGCTGATCGGCAGCGCCGATGATCGCGAGCAGGCGCGCGCCGCCCTGCGCGATGCCGGTTTCGGCAGCCCGCTGCCCGGCGTGTTCGTGGCCCCCGCGAGCATCGCCGTCCCTGACGCTGTGGAGGGTGCCATCCGCCTGCAGGCGTCGGCCGGCTCCGACATGGCACGGCGGCTGGTGGCCGAGAGTTGGGCGCTGGAGCGGACGGCGGAGGCGTACCGCAAGTTCACCGCCTCCTTTGCGCCGCTCAAGGACAGCATCGCGCGCGGCGAGGCGCTCTCCGCCGGCCAGGCCTTCACCGCGCGGATCCTGCTGATTCACCACTACCGGCGCATCGTGCTGCGCGATCCGCTGCTGCCGGCCGAGTTGCTGCCGGGGAATTGGCCGGGACGGCAGGCCCGGGCGCTGTGTGGCGAGATCTATCGGTTGCTGCTGCCGGGTTCCGAGCGCTGGCTCGACGCCCATGCGACCAACGATCAGGGCCCGTTGCCGGAGGCCGGCGCGGCGCTGCAGCGGCGTTTCGCCGACGTGCATGAGGCACCCTGATATATTACAGAATTCGATTGCACGGATAAAATATCGTTATATATTGGCGGCAACCAAGTCCTGGGAGGACGTCGCCGCATGTACACGCAGGCGCTCAATTCGCCCGAGGAGGGCAGCTTCGCCGAGGACGCTGGACGCGCCTCGCGCTTTCAGGCCCGCATCGATGCCGAGGAGCGCATCGAGCCCAATGACTGGATGCCGTCGGCCTATCGCAAGACGCTGATCCGGCAGATCTCCCAACACGCCCATTCCGAAATCGTCGGCATGCTGCCCGAGGGCAACTGGATCACGCGCGCGCCGAGCCTGCGCCGCAAGGCGGCGTTGCTCGCCAAGGTCCAGGACGAATGCGGCCATGGGCTGTATCTCTACGCCGCCGCCGAGACGCTCGGCGCCTCGCGCGAGGAGCTGGTCGATGCGATGCTGGCCGGCAAGGCGAAGTACTCCTCGATCTTCAACTATCCCACCCTGACCTGGGCGGATATCGGTGTGATCGGCTGGCTGGTCGACGGCGCCGCGATCATGAACCAGATTCCGTTGTGCCGCTGCTCCTATGGTCCCTATGCGCGCGCGATGATCCGCGTCTGCAAGGAGGAATCGTTCCATCAGCGGCAGGGCTACGAGATCATGCTGACGCTCTGCCGCGGCACCGCCGAGCAGAAGGCGATGGCGCAGGATGCGCTGAACAGGTGGTGGTGGCCGGTGCTGATGATGTTCGGCCCGCCCGACCAGGCCAGCCAGCACAGCGACACCTCGACGAAGTGGAAGATCAAGCGCTTCTCGAATGACGAGCTGCGCCAGAAGTTCATCGATGCCACCGTGCCGCAGGCGCAGTATCTTGGGCTCACCATTCCTGATCCCGAGATGACGCAGGACGAGCAGGGCCATTGGCGCCACGGCCCGATCGACTGGAACGAGTTCAAGCAGGTGCTGGCCGGTAACGGCCCGTGCAACCGCGACCGGATGGCGGCGCGCCGCGGGGCGCATGCCGACGGCGCCTGGGTGCGCGAGGCCGCCGCGGCCTATGCAGAGAAGCGCGCGCGGCGCCAGATGGCGCAAGCGGCCGAATAGCAGGGAGATCGAAATGGCGACGCCGAACACGCCGTTGTGGGAGGTCTTCATCCGCAGCCGCAACGGGCTCGCGCACAAGCATTGCGGCTCGCTGCATGCGCCGGATGCGACCATGGCGCTGCAGGCCGCGCGCGACATCTACACCCGCCGCGGCGAGGGCCTGTCGATCTGGGTGGTGCCGTCGAGCGCGATCACCGCGTCCGATCCCGCCGACAAGGGCATGATGTTCGAGCCGGCGGAGTCGAAGATCTATCGCCACCCGACGTTCTACGAGGTGCCCGAGGAAGTCGGGCATATGTGATCGGCTGAGGATCTCAGTCGTGGTCATTGCGAGCGCAGCGAAGCAATCCAGACTGCCTGCTCGGATGAATCCCTGGATTGCTTCGCTGCGCTCGCAATGACGGAACGCGTAGCCAGCCGATTGGATCACTACATGGCCGCTCCCTCGATCACCGTCACCGAAACGCCGCTCGTACTCTACACGCTGCGCCGCGCCGACGATGCGCTGATCCTCGGTCACCGGTTGTCGGAATGGTGCGGGCATGCGCCTGTTCTCGAAGAGGACATGGCGCTGTCCAACATGGCGCTTGATCTGATCGGCCAGGCGCGCGAGCTCTATGGCTATGCGGCCAAAGTCGAGGGCCGCGACAACGACGAGGACAAGCTCGCCTACCTCAGAGACGTCAGGCAGTACCGCAACCTGCTCTTGGTGGAACGCCTTAATGGCGATTTCGCGCACACGATGGTGCGCCAGCTGTTCTACGCGGCGTTCGCCGATCTCTATTGGCGCGGCATGATGGGCTCGACCGATGCGACCCTCGCGGCGATCGCGGCCAAGTCGGAGAAGGAATGCGCCTATCACCTGCGCCATGCCAGCGAATGGGTGATCCGGCTCGGTGACGGCACCGACGAGAGCCACGCCCGCGCGCAAGTCGCGGTCGACGATCTCTGGGCCTTTACCGGTGAGATGTTCGGCGTCGACGATGCGGAGCGCGGCCTGATCGATGCCGGCATTGCGATCGATCCGACGATGCTGCTGCCGGAATGGCTGTCGATCGTCTCGCATGTCGCGCGCGAGGCGACATTGGTGCTGCCGGAGAACGACTGGATGCAGCAGGGGGGCCGCTACGGCCGTCACAGCGAGCATCTCGGTCATCTCCTCAGCGAGCTGCAATACATGCAGCGCAGTTTTCCTGGTGCGACGTGGTAGTCGCCGAGACCAGCCCGGCCGAGCTGCGCCAGCGCGCCTGGGACGCGGCCGCGTCGGTGGCCGATCCGGAAATCCCGGTGCTGACGATCGACGATCTCGGCGTGCTGCGCGAGGTCGAGGTGGTCGGCGAACGGGTCGACGTCGCGATCACGCCGACCTATTCCGGTTGCCCGGCGATGAACATGATCGCGCTCGAGATCGAGCTGGCGCTGGAGCGCGCCGGCTTCCGCGAGGCCAGCGTGCGCACTGTGCTGTCGCCGGCCTGGACCACGGACTGGATGAGCGAGGAGGGGCGACGCAAGCTGCGGGAGTACGGCATCGCGCCGCCGCAGCCGTCGAGCGGCCGGCGCGCGCTGTTCGGCGTGGCCGAGGTTGCGTGTCCGCAATGCGGATCCGCCAACACCGAGCAGCTCGCCGAATTCGGCTCGACCTCTTGCAAGGCGCTGTGGCGCTGCAAATCGTGCCGCGAGCCGTTCGATTATTTCAAGTGCCACTGATGCAGCAGCCGTCATCGCGAGCGCAGCGACTTGTCCGCCGAAGCTCGAAGGGCGTAGGCGGAAGCAATCCAGAGTCGAGTGCGCAGCTCTGGATTGCTTCGCTGCGCTCGCAATGACGTGGAGATAGGTTCGATGTCGACAACGCCACGCTTCCATCGTCTCGCCGTCCGTGACCTGCGCCGGGAGGCGCCCGATGCGGTGTCGCTGACCTTTGCGATTCCGAACGAGCTTGCCGATGACTATCGCTTCGCGCCAGGGCAATACCTCACGCTCAAGACCACGCTCGGCGGCGAGGAGGTCCGGCGCTCCTATTCGATCTGCTCCGGTCCCGATGACGACGAGATCCGGATCGCCGTGAAGCGTGTCGATGGCGGCGCATTCTCCAGCTTCGTCACCGACGAATTGAGGCGCGGCGACGAGATCGACGTCATGACGCCGACCGGCCGTTTTGGCGTGGCACTGCAGCCTGAGGCCGCGCGTACTCATGTCGGCCTTGCCGCCGGCTCCGGAATCACGCCGATCCTCTCGATCGTGAAAGCCGTGCTGGCGCGGGAGCCGCGCAGCCGCTTCTTCCTGTTCTACGGCAACCGCACCACCGCAGGCATGCTGTTCCGCGAACAGCTCGAGGAGCTGAAGGATCGCTTCCTCGACCGCTTCTCGGTGTTCCACGTCATCTCCGGCGAGGAGCAGGACCTGCCGATCCTGCACGGCCGCCTCGACGGCGAGAAGGTGCGCGTGCTCCTGCGTTCGCTGGTGCCGGCCGAGAGCATCGATCATGTCTTCATCTGCGGCCCCACCGGCATGAGCGAGGACATCGCGGCCACCTGCCGCGCGCTCGGCATCGCTGACGAGCGCGTCCATGTCGAGCGCTTCGTCTCGGGCGCCGGCGGCAAGCCGCGGCCGAAAGCTGTCGTGCCTGATACGGCGCCCCCCAAGGCGATCGCCGCGCTGATCATCGACGGCAAGCGCCGCGAGGTCCCGGTCGCCGACGGCGAGGCCATTCTCGACGCCGCGCTTCGCGCCGGTGTGGACTTGCCCTTCGCCTGCAAGGGCGGCATGTGCTCGACCTGCCGCGCCAAGCTGGTGGAGGGGAGAGCGGAGATGGAGCTGAACTACTCGCTGGAGCCATGGGAGCTGCAGGCTGGCTTTGTGCTCACGTGTCAGGCCAGGCCGGTGACGGAGCGCGTGGTGGTGGACTACGATCATGTGTGAGGTAGTGGCCGCGAAATTTCGACTGCTGATCGAGGCTGACGTGAGCACGCTCGCTCGGCTCGCTCGCTGCATCTCGCCCCGCTTGCGGGGAGAGGTCGGATTGCATCGTTAGATGCAATCCGGGTGAGGGGGACTCTCCGCGAGTTCGGTGCGTGGAGAGCCCTCCTCACCCCAACCCTCGCCCCGC
Organism: Bradyrhizobium sp. SZCCHNR2028; assembly: GCF_032380995.1. Taxonomy (NCBI): domain Bacteria; kingdom Pseudomonadati; phylum Pseudomonadota; class Alphaproteobacteria; order Hyphomicrobiales; family Nitrobacteraceae; genus Bradyrhizobium; species Bradyrhizobium sp. SZCCHNR2028. The sequence goes on from NZ_JAUHJF010000015.1 coordinate 45,086, forward strand.
AAGCGGGGCGAGGGAGCTCACTGTCATCGGCGCTCAATCTCGATTTCATCTCTGAACGGCTACCCTACCGGCCGCTTGTCCTTGATCCTTTTCGCCTTGCCGGCCGAGCGCTCCAGCGTGTCGGGCGGGACGACCTTCACCTTTGCCGTGAGGCCGATGGTGTTCTTGATGTGGATGGAGATGCGCTCGGCGTGCGCGCCGAGGCCGGTCTCGTCCCAATGCTCCGGTCGCGACTCCGCGTAGATCGTCAGCTCGTCCATGCGGCCCTCGCGCGTCAGCTCCAGCATGAAATGGCCGCCGCACCATTCGGTCGACAGCAGGATCTCCTCGATCTGTGACGGGAACAGGTTGACGCCGCGCAGGATGATCATGTCATCGGAGCGGCCCGTGACCTTCTCCATCCGTCGCATGCCCGGCCGCGCGGTGCCCGGCAGCAGCCGGGTCAGATCGCGGGTGCGATAGCGGATGACGGGGAAGGCCTCCTTGGTCAACGAGGTGAACACCAGTTCGCCCATCTCGCCGTCGGGCAGCACCTTGCCGGTGTCGGGATCGACGATCTCCGGATAGAAGTGATCCTCCCAGATGTGCAGTCCGTCCTTGGTTTCCAGGCATTCCTGCGCCACGCCAGGGCCGATCACCTCGGACAGGCCGTAGATGTCGGTGGCATCCATCGCAAATGCGTCCTCGATCTCGGCGCGCATCGCATTGGTCCATGGCTCGGCGCCGAAGATGCCGATCCTGAGCGAACTCTGCCGCGGATCGAGGCCCTGACGCTTGAACTCGTCGAGGATTGCCAGCATGTAGCTTGGCGTCACGGTGATGATGTCAGGGCGGAAATCATTGATCAGCTGCACCTGCCGCTCGGTCATGCCGCCGGAGATCGGCACCACCGTGCAGCCGAGCTGCTCGGCGCCGTAGTGGACGCCGAGGCCGCCGGTGAACAGGCCGTAGCCATAGGCGTTGTGGATGATCATGCCGCTGCGGCCGCCGGCGGCGCGGATCGAGCGTGCCATCACGGCCGACCAGGTCGCGATGTCGTTGCGGGTATAGCCGACCACGATCGGCTTGCCGGTCGTGCCCGAGGAGGCGTGCACCCGTACCAGTTGCTCGCGCGGCACGGCGAACATGTTGAACGGGTAATTGTCGCGCAGGTCGGTCTTCACCGTGAACGGAAACTTGCCCAGATCGGCAAGCTCGCGGAAATCCGACGGATGCACGCCGGCCTTGTCGAAAGCCTGGCGGTAATGGGCGACGTTGTCGTAGGCGTGCTTGAGCGACCAGGCGAGCCGGCGGGTCTGCAGCGCCATGATCTCGTCGCGCGAGGCCCGCTCGGTTTCGTCCATCTCGGGAACGTAGCTGCCGGTCGATTGAAGCTTGGTCGATGTCATGGTCAGGTCCTCCGGCAGGGGCGCGGGGCGATAGGGAAGCGGATCAGCTCGCGGCGGCCGGGACCAGCGTGCCGCCGATGCTGCGCGAATGGCCGCGGAATTCGGCGATCACCGTGTCGCCTGCCGTAACGCGGACATCATAGATGCCGGAGCGCCCGCTGCGCGACACCTCGTGCGCGCGGGCAAGCAGAACGTCGCCGAGCTTGCCGGGGCGGATGAAGCTGATGCTGCCCTGTGCGGCCACGGTGCGGTCGTTGTGCGAGTTGCAGGCGAATGCGAAGGCGGAATCGGCCAGCGTGAAGATGAAGCCGCCATGGGCGATGCCATGGCCGTTGACCATGTGAGGCTGCACTTGCATCTGCAGGGTGGCGCGTCCGGGGCCGATCTCGACGATGTGCATGCCGAGCCCCTGGCTGGCGCGATCATCCTGCCACATCGCGTCGGCGCAGGCGCGGGCGAGAGCGTCGGGGGAAAGTGTCGCCACGCCGCTCACCGTGCGGCCTCCATGCATGCGCGATGCGTCGGCCACCCCTGAGGATGCGTTTCTGAAATCACGGCGTTCTCTCCCGTCGATGCTTGTTGGAACAAGCATTCTCATCTAGTTAGGTGCGACATCGTGGCAAATATTCTGCGCGCGTCAAGCGAAAGCGCTGCCTGCGCAACGCGCGTGTTGTCCGCAACCGGAAGGATTCCTGAACGTGCCCGAAGCCGCCAATCTGGCCGTGATGGCCGGTCTCATGATCGGCCTGATCTATGGCGTGGTCGGGCTGCTCAGCGGCTTCTGCATGATGAGCAGCCTGCGCGGCTGGTGGGCCGACGGCGACCGCCGGCTGGTGCGAACTTTCGCCCTGGCGATGGGCATCGCCATCGTCGCCACACAGCTGCTCGCGGCCAACGGGGCCGTCGATCTCGGCAAATCGATCTATCTGCAGCCGACCTTCTCGGTGCCGCTGATGCTCTTGGGCGGTGTCCTGTTCGGCTACGGCATGGTGCTCGCCAACGGTTGCGGCTCGCGCGCGCTGGTGCTGCTCGGTCGCGGCAATCTGCGCTCCTTCGTCGTGGTGACGGTGCTGGCGATCGCAGCGGAGATGACGTTGAAGGGCCTGATCGCGCCGTTGCGCATCGCGCTGATGCAGGCCTCGCAGACCACGGCCGCGGCGACATCGCTTCCTGCGCTGCTGTCGGCCGGCGGCCTGCACGGTGCGCCAGCGCGCCTCTTGCCGGCGCTCGCGCTCGGCGGCGTCTTGATCGCGTTCGCCTTCGCGCATGCGCCGTTCCGGCGCGCGGCCGGGCAGATATTCGCCGGTCTCGTCGTCGGCCTGCTGGTCGCGGCCGGATGGTTTGCGACCGGCTATCTCGGCGCCGATGAGTTCAATCCGGTGCCGGTGGCGTCCCTGACCTTCGTCGCGCCGATCGCCGACGGCCTGCAATATGTGATGCTGTCGACCGGCTCGACGGTGAACTTCGGCATCGCAACGGTCGCCGGCGTGCTGGCGGGGAGTCTCGTGACGGCGCTGGTCACGCGCCGCTTCAAGCTCGAAGGTTTTCACTCGCCGAATCACATGCTGCGCTCGGTTGGCGGCGCCGCGTTGATGGGCATCGGCGGCGTGATGGCGCTGGGCTGCTCGGTCGGGCAGGGGCTCACGGGACTCTCCACTTTGGCGCTGCCATCGTTCGTTGCCATCACCGGCATTTTCATCGGCACGGCCGCAGGCCTGCGCGGCGCCTTGCGCGTGCGGCCGCTGAAGATGGAGCCGGAAGCGGCGCGTTAGCTCAGTCCGTCGCGCGCGTGACGATGCGGATCTCCGACGTCAGCGTCCGGTGCACCGGGCACTTGTCGGCGATCTCCATCAGCTTCCTGCGCTGCTCCTCATCGAGCGCGCCGTCCATGTGGATCTCGCGCTCGAGCTGATCGATCAGCCCGACCTTGGTCTCGCACGCCGCGCAGTCCTCCGCATGGATCTTGTTGTGACGCAGGGTCACGGTGATCAGGTCGAGCGGCAGCAATTTGCGGTCGGCATAGAGCCGCATCGTCATCGAGGTGCAGGCGCCGAGCGCCGCGAGCAGAAGGTCGTAGGGGCCCGGACCGGAGTCCTGGCCGCCGACGGAGAGCGGCTCGTCTGCGGTGAGATGGTGGGGCCCGAGCGCGATGCTCTGCTGCAGCTTGCTCGCCCGCGTCTCGCGCACGACGACGTCGCGCGGGCCATCGGTGGCCGCCGGCTCGACCGGCGCCGGTGCGACGTAGCGGCCGGCCCAGCTCGCGATCACCTCGGCGATGTAGGCGGCGTCGGCTTTGCTGCTGATGAGATGATCGGCGTGATCGAGCGAGATGAAGCTCTTCGGATGCTTGGCAGCGACGAAAATGTGGGTCGCGTTGTCGATGCCGACGGTCTCGTCGACAGGCGAGTGCATCACCAGCAGCGCCTTGTGCAGATGCTTGACCTTGTCCAGCAGGCGCTGCTCGGCGATGTCGTCGAGGAAGGAGCTGCTGATCCGGAACGGGCGCCCCGCGAGCGAGACCTCGGCCGAGCCGTCGCGGCGGATCGCCTCGAGGCCGTCCTTGAACATGTTGGTGACATGGCCCGGATCCGAAGGCGCGGCGATCGTCACGACGGCTTTCGCATCGGGAATGTCGCCGGCGGCCGCCAGCACGGCGGCGCCGCCGAGGCTGTGGCCGATCAGGATCGCCGGCGCCTGTCGGGTCTCGCGCAGATGATTGGCGGCGCGGACAAGATCGGCGACGTTGGAGGAGAACGTCGTGTTGGCGAAGTCGCCTTCGCTGGAGCCGAGGCCGGTGAAGTCGAACCGCAGCACGGCGATGCCATGCGCCGTCAACGCCATGGCGATGCGCCGCGCCGCATGCGTGTCCTTGCCGCAGGAGAAGCAATGCGCGAACAGCGCGTAAGCGCGCGGCGAACCGTTGGGCAGGTCGAGCGCAGCGGCAAGCTGCTCGCCGCTTGCGCCTTCAAACTGGAAACGTTCGGTCGGCATATCGTGCCCCATTCGTTGCGTCTTCACTACCGCTCGAGGCGATGACACCGCATCGTCTCACATCGTCATACAACAGATAAGGCCATACCAGCAGACATGATGGCGCATTCTCGCGGCCTGTACGGCCCGAGCTTTGCGGCTATTCGCCCTCTGCAATCGAGAGGGCGCAGGGAAGGTCGGGAGCCTGCCGCCCCCATGGCCCGCCTGCGGAAAAAATGCAGGCGGCAGAACCACAGGTACGGCTGAGGACATCCCGGCCTTCCCTGCGCAATGGTTGGAACGGCTTATACGTGCTCTCTCCGGGGAACGGCTGTCTTGCCCCCGTCATCGCGATGCGCGTCATCCGCACCACGACTTGACGCCAGCACCGCGGCGCCGAGACCACACGATTTCGCCGTGCGCACCGGATCGTTCGTCCGCATGGAAGACCACGCTGCAACCCGTTGCGCCCACCGCATCCCGCGCTCCACGTCCGTGACGATCGCGATACGCCCCTCTGCAACGAGGCGGGACGGCGGTGAGTAAATCACGATTTTCAGAAATATGCAAGGGGCATATTTTGTGGAAACGAGTCGGGACGAGGGATCACATTATTGACGCCATCACCGTTCGGTCCGCCCCGGGGGCTATCGCATTTGACGATCGTAGTTTTGCGCTCGCCTGCCTCAAGGTCGTCATGGCCGGGCTTGTCCCGGCCATCCACGCCGTTCGGCATGCTGGGAACGACGTGGATGCCCGGGACCAGCCCGGGCATGACGGAGTAACTAACTGGCGTACTTGTTCGTCGCGACGTATCTCCATATGCAGTCGGACTCCGGTCAGCCTAGGCAAGCGATCGATCTCAAGACCAGGCCATGATCACTCTCGCGGCGGCAGAAGCTCGATCTCCTGTTCGCCGTGCCGGATCGCTGTCGGCAGGTCCTGCGCGACGAGGTCGGAAATCCATTGGACGAGCGCGGGCAGGGCTTCGTCCTTCGCGCGCCGACGAAGTCCAGGCAAGTCCCGCTCGTGCGCGGTGCCGACTTTGATGTTGAGACGCTCATAAGGAATGTCGCCGTCCGGCGGCCGATATCGCGCATCGAACAGACGCCTGCCGTGGCTGCGAACGAGGTGGATGCGAATGCCGCCGAGATCTCTTGCGGTCAGTGCGGCGAGGATGACGCTCGGTTTGAGAAGATACCCGTAGCCCTTGGGGATCTTGCCGGTTTCTGAGGTGAACTCCATGCGATATCTCTGGCAGGTTCGGAAACTGAGCCCGTAGGGTGGGCAAAGCGGAGCGTGCCCACTATTCTTTTCTTTTCAGCTTCTTTTTCAGCGGCGACGGCGGTGGGCACGACGCTTCGCGTCTTTGCCCACCCTACGGTCTCCGTTGGGGGGCTCGAGCGGAGCCCGTCACTCCGAATAGCGCTGCTCGGCCCAGGGATCACCGCGGTTGTGATAGCCGCGCACCTCCCAATAGCCGGGCGCATCCTTGTCCAGGAATTCGATCGCCTTCAGCCATTTTGCGCTCTTCCAGAAATACAGATGCGGCACGACGATGCGGACCGGGCCGCCATGCTCCTGGGTGAGCGGCGCGCCGGACCAGCTATGCGCGAGCAGGGCGTCCTCGGCGGCGAAGTCCTCCAGTGCGAGATTGGTCGTGTAGCCGTCGTAGGAATGCAGCACGACGAAATCGGTTGTGTCGCGCGGCCGGCAGGCGGCAAGCAGGTCGCGCGTCGCAAGCCCTTCCCATTGATTGTCGTAGCGCGACCAGGTCGTCACGCAATGAATGTCGGATGTGAACTGGCGCTGCTCCTGGGAGAGGAAGGCGGAGAAGTCCCAGAACAGAGGATTTTCCACCGCGCCATAGACGTCGAGCCGCCAGCGCTCTGATGTGACCGAGGGCGTCAGGCCGAGATCGAGCACCGGCCAGTCGCGGGTCAGATGCTGGCCCGGCGGCAGGCGCTGGTCCTCGGGCCGCACGATCCGGCCGGTCAGGAATTTGCCCTCGTGAGCCCAGCGCTCCTTGCTGCGGGTCAGCTTGCTCTCGGGCGGTAGCCCGGACTCGTCAGCCATGACGGCACCTCATCCGTGGTGGCAGCTCATTCATGGCGGTGCATCGCCGACGCATGCTTGGTGTCACGCATGGTCGCATAGATCAATAGCGACGTGAAGATCACGCCCGTGAGATAATAATAGAACCAGGTCTCGTGCCCAATGCTCTTGAAGTAGAGCGCGATAGCCGGTGCGGTGCCGCCGAACAGCGAGACGGTGATCGCGTAGGGCAGGCCGACACCGAGCGCACGGACATTGGTCGGAAACAGCTCGGCCTTCACCACCGCGTTGATCGAGGTGTAGCCGGCCGTGAAGATCCAGGCGCCGCAGATCAGCAGGAAAGCTGTGAACGGCTCCTTGGTGCCCTGCAGCACGGTCAGAATCGGGATCGTCGCCAGCGTGCCGGCGACGCCGAAGAAGATCAGCAGCGGCTTGCGGCCGATGCGATCGGAGATCGCGCCATAGAGCGGCTGTAGCACGCAGGCAAACAGCAGCGAGCCGAAGATCACCATCGTGGTCTGGTCCTCGGTGAGGCCGACCGACAGCTTGACGAAAGTCTGCATGTAGGTCGTGAAGGTGTAGAATGCCGCCGTGCCACCCGCGGTCAGGCCGACCACCAGCAGCAGCTCTCTCGGATATTTGAGCAGCGTGGTGATCGATCCCGACGGACTGACCGTCTTCTTTGCTTCCACGAAGGCCTCGGTTTCATGCAGGTTCCGCCGCATGACGGCGGTGAAGATGGCGAGGCCGGCGCCGATCGCAAATGGAATGCGCCAGCCCCATGCCTTGAGCTCCTCGGTTGTCAAGAACACCTTCTGCAGGAGCAGCAGCACGATGATCGCGGTGAGCTGGCCGCCGATCAGGGTGACGTATTGGAAGCTCGAATAGAAGCCGCGATGCTTGGCGTCGGCGACCTCGGACAGGTAGGTGGCGCTGGCGCCATACTCGCCGCCGAGGCTGAGGCCCTCGATGACGCGGGCGAGCGCCAGGATGATCGGCGCGGCGATGCCGATGGTGGCATAGGTCGGCGTCACCGCAATGATCAGCGAGCCGAAGCACATGCAGAGGACCGAGACGGTCAGCGACAGCCGCCGGCCATGGTGATCGGCGAGATAGCCGAACAGCCAGCCGCCGAGCGGGCGCATCAGGAAGGTCGCGGCGAACACGACCGCGGCGTTGAGCTGCTCGACGACCGGGTCCTTCGATGGAAAGAAGGCCGGCGCGAAATACAGCGCAAACGCCGTATAGGCATAGAAATCGTACCATTCGACCAGGTTGCCGGCCGAGCCGATCAGGATCGCCTTGATGCGGCGCTCGACGTCGCTGAACGTCGTGGCTTCTTCGGCAGGCTCGATCACCTGGTCAGTCATATCCGGTCTCCGGCAAGCGTGATTTGCGGCCCTTCTACGGCAGCAGCCCCGATTGCCACAGACGATAACGGACATGGGTCCCATGTTCAGCGCATGGAACTCTGCGCGCGTGCCACAAGCAGTGTCGAGGCGGGGGCGCATCACGCTGCGGCCCATCCTTCGAGACGCCCGCCTTCGGCGGGCTCCTCAGGATGAGGGGAATGACTTAGCCCTTCGGCGCGCGCGGATCGATCGGGGTCGAGCCGGCAACGCCGAGGACGTCCTCCAGCACCTTGGCGCCTGCGAGCAGCTTGGCGTCGGCGCGCGGCGCTGCGACCATTTGCAGTCCGACCGGAAGACCCGACGCCGTGAAGCCGCAGGGCAGCGACAGGGCTGGGCAACAGGCCAGCGTGATCGCGTAGACGATGCCGAGCCATTGCACGTAGTTGTCGAACTTATGCCCGGCGCATTCGGCGACGTAGCGGTTCTCGACCGGGAAGGGCGGTACGATGGTGGCCGGCGCCAGCAGCAGATCATAGGTCTCGAAGAACTTGACGGCGCGCGCGGTGATCGCCACGCGCTGCGCCTCGGCGCGCGCGATCTGCGCGACCGTGAGCTTCAGCCCTTCCTCGATGTTCCAGATCACCTCGGGCTTCAAGAGGTCGCGCTTGGTACGCAGCAGCTCCGCCTTGCTCATCGCGAAGTCGAGCGCGCGCAGCACGTGGAAGCATTCATGCGCCTCGCTGAAATCGGGATGCGTCTCCTCGACGATCACGCCGAGCTCGGCGAAGCGCTGCGCCGCCTTGCGGGTGACCGCAGCGACTTCCGGATCCACGGGCGTGATGCCAAGATCCGGAGAGTAGGCAACGCGGACCGGCTTCCTGCCGGAGCGCGCGGCGGCCAGGAACGACGTCGCAGGCGAGGGCAGCGAGATCGGATCCGCGGCGTGCTCGCCGCTCATCGCGTCGAGCAGCAGCGCGAGGTCCGCGACGTTGCGGGCCATCGGGCCCTGGATGGCGAGATTGCGGTCGATGGCCACCGCCGGCGTATGCGCGACGCGGCCGAAGCTCGGGCGCAGGCCGACGATGCCGCAGAAGCTCGCGGGGTTGCGCAGCGAGCCGCCCATGTCGGAGCCGTGCGCCAACCAGGCCATGCCGGTGGCAAGCGCCACCGCGGCGCCGCCGGAGGAGCCGGCCGCCGAGCGGGACGTGTCCCAGGGATTGCGCGTCGCGCCGAACACCTCGTTGAAGGTGTTGGCGCCGGCGCCGAACTCCGGCGTGTTCGACTTGGCGTAGATCACGCCGCCATTGGCTTCGAGATGCTCGACCATGAGATCAGAGCGTTCCGGAATCCGGTCCTTGAAGATCGGCGAGCCCTGGGTGGTGAGCACGCCGGCGACGTCGGTGAGGTCCTTGATCGGCACGGGCAGCCCGGCCAGCACCCCGCGCTCGGCAGCCGGTTTCTGCATCAGCGCCTTGGCGTGATCGCGCGCGCGGTCGAAGCACAGCGTCGGCAGCGCATTGACCTTGCCGTCGACGGCTGCGATGCGCGCTTCCAGCGCGTCGAGGCAATCCAGCGGCGTGACCTTGCCGGACTTCAACTTGTCGACGACGGCGCAGGCGCTCTCGCGGATCAATCCCTGGTCGGCCAAAGTGCAGTTCTCCTGATTGGAAGCGTCCCGGCGCAAAGTCGTAGATCATGTTTCGGCTGAGGTGGAAAGGTCGCGGCGATCAACCCCACCCTGCGCTGATGCCGCCATCGACGGTATAGATCACGCCGGAGGTGTAGCCGGCACGGTCCGAGGCCAGGAACGCCATCAGGTCGGCGATCTCCCTGACATGCGCGGGACGGCCGAGCGGCAGGCTCTTCTGGAATTCGGTGTAGCGGCTCTCGTCGCCGAACTGATGCTTGGCGCGGGTCTTGAGCAGAGTGACGTGGCGATCGGTGCCGACCGGCCCGGGATTGATGCCGACCACACGGATGTTGTCGGCGAGGCTCTTGGAGCCGAGCGCGCGGGTGAAGGCCATCAGCGCCGCATTGCCGGCGCTGCCGCAGATGTAGTTGGCGTCGAACTTCTCGCCGGCCGCGCCGATGTCGTTGATGATGACGCCGCCACCGCGCGCCTTCATCTGCGCATAGACCAGGCGCGTCAGATTGATGAAGCCGAACACCTTCAGGTCCCAGGCATGCCGCCAGGCCGCCTCGTCGATCTTGTCGATCGCGCCGCCCGGGATGTCGCCGGCATTGTTGACGAGGATGTCGATATCGGAAGCAGCTTCGGCCAGCCGCGCGACGTCCTCGCTCTTGCGCAGGTCCACGACATGCGCGGCCGCATCGATCTGATGCTTCGATCGCAGCTGCTCGACCAGGGCCGCGAGCCGGTCGCCACTGCGCGCTGCAAGCCTGACGTGACAGCCTTCCTCGGCGAAGGCTTCGGCGGCTGCGGCACCGATCCCCTTGGACGCGCCGGTGATGAGAACGCGCTTGCCGCGCAGATGAAGGTCCATGGACGTGCTCGCTGGGATGGGTGAGGAGATAGGATTGTCTGGCGCGTCAGCCATGCGGTCAATCTTGCACCGCAGCGTTGCGCTTGGGCGTGGTTTGGTTCATTCAGGCATTCGCCATTTCAGCCGGGCGTACCGGCGTAAACGACCAAGGATCCGCTCGATGAGCAAGAAGCCCTATCGCATCGCAGTCATTCCCGGCGACGGCATCGGCAAGGAGGTCATGCCCGAGGGCATTCGCGTGATCGAGACGGCGGCCAAGAAGCACGGCGTCGCGGTGCAGTTCGATCATTTCGACTTCTCGAGCTACGACTATTACGAGAAGCACGGCCAGATGATGCCGGACGACTGGAAGGCGCAGATCGGCGGCCATGACGCGATCTATTTCGGCGCCGTCGGCTGGCCCGCCAAGATCGCAGACCATGTGTCGCTGTGGGGCTCGCTCATCAAGTTCCGCCGCGAGTTCGATCAGTACGTCAATCTGCGTCCCGTGCGGCTGATGCCCGGCGTGCCGTCGCCGCTGGCGGGTCGCAAGCCCGGCGACATCGATTTCTGGGTGGTGCGCGAGAACACCGAAGGCGAATATTCGTCGGTCGGCGGCCGCATGTTCCCGGACACCGATCGCGAGTTCGTCACCCAGCAGACGGTGATGACGCGCACCGGCGTCGACCGCATCCTGAAGTTCGCCTTCGAGCTCGCTCAATCCCGGCCGAAGAAGCACCTGACCTCGGCGACGAAGTCCAACGGCATTTCGATCACGATGCCTTACTGGGACGAGCGCGTCGAGGCGATGGCGAAGAACTATCCGGGCGTGAAGTGGGACAAGTACCACATCGACATCCTCACCGCGAACTTCGTGCTGCACCCGGACTGGTTCGACGTCGTCGTCGGCTCCAACCTGTTCGGCGACATCCTGTCCGATTTGGGACCTGCCTGCACCGGCACGATCGGCATCGCGCCGTCGGGCAACATCAATCCCGAGCGCAATTTCCCGTCGGTGTTCGAGCCGGTGCACGGCTCGGCGCCCGATATCGCAGGGCAGGGGATTGCCAACCCGATCGGCATGATCTGGTCGGGCGCGATGATGCTGGAGCATCTGGGAGAGAAGACTGCAGCGCAGTCGATCGTCGGCGCGATCGAGCGGACGCTGGCCGAGCGGACGCTGCGCACGCGGGATCTGGGCGGCAACGCCGATACGGTGGCGTGCGGCAAGGCCGTCGCAGACATGGTGGACTAGTCGCCGCTATTTGCTCGATGTCGCCCCGGCGAACGCCGGGGCCCATAACCACCGGCCGTCATTGTAGCCGCCGATATCTGCCACCGCGCGCCACAGATAAATCACGCGGTATGGGTCCCGGCGTTCGCCGGGACGACGGTGGGGGGGGGCGGCAGCTCGATCAACATCGTCATTGCGAGGAGCGTAGCGACGAAGCAATCCAGGGCCGTCGCGGGGACTCTGGATTGCTTCGCTTCGCTCGCAATGACGAAGGAGAGAGCCGTAGGGTGAGCAAAGGCGCGGCTCTGCTGCATCCTCGCATGAGATCGCGGTGGCGCCGTGCCCACCGTCTTGCCGCGTACGCGCTGATCGACGGTGGGCACGCTGCCGCCTAGCGGCGGCCGCTTTGCCCGCCCTACGCGTCAACAACTACTTCTTCGCCACCCTGCGGCAGTGCTCCCACGCCGCGTGAATCAGGTTTTCGCTGGCTTCCGGCGTGCGGAACGCCGAATGCGCCGACAGCGTCACGTTGGGGATCGTGGTCAGCACGTGATCTGCCGGCAGCGGCTCGGTGTTGAAGACGTCGAGGCCGGCGTGGCGGATGTGGCCGGAGCGCAGGGCGTCGATCATCGCTGCTTCGTCGACGATGGCCGCGCGGGCGGTGTTCACGAAGATCACGCCCGGCCGCATCTGCGCGATGCGGTCGCGGGACAGGAAGCCGCGGGTGTCGTCGTTGAGAAGGAGATGCAGCGAGACGACGTGGCTCTCCTTGAGCAGCGTGTCGAGATCGACGAACTCCACGCCCGGATGACTCTTCGGCGAGCGGTTCCAGGCGATCACCTTCATGCCGCCGCCGGACGCGATGCGCGCGACTTCCGCGGCGATGCCGCCGAAGCCGATCAGGCCGAGGGTCTTGCCGGTCAACTGCATGCCGTCGTCGCGCAGCCAGTTGCCGGCGCGCATCTCGCGGTCCATCTGCGCGATGCCGCGGGCCGAGGCCCACATCAGCGCGATCGCTGCTTCTGCCACCGCCGTATCGCCATAGCCCTTGATCAGGTGCACGGTGATGCCGAGATCGGCCAGCTCCTCCGGATTCATGTAGCTGCGCGCGCCGGTGCCGAGGAACACGACGTGCTTGAGCCCCTTGCACTGCTTCGCGACCTCGGTGGGCAGGGCGGTGTGATCGACCACGCCGATCTCGGCGCCATCGAGAATGGCGGGCCAGTCGTCCGGCTTGATGTCCGGATCGAGATGCACGCGCATCTCGGGATCGCCCGATTTGCGCTGCCGCTCGAAAATCTCGGCAAGCGACTCGTTGGCGTCGATGAAAACTCCGCGCACGTGATGGTCTCCTTTCGGGATGTGCCGAGCAGTCGCGCCGACGAAGCTGTGCTCCCTCCCCCCTTGTGGGGGAGGGTTGGGGAGGGGGGTGGCTCCGGGCGAGACCGCCGTTTGACCGACCGGGTTGATCCCTGACATTTTGGACCGGGCTGATCCCTGACACTATTCGATCACTGCTGTGTTGTCTCCGCCGTTTCCTGCGCGACGCGGAGCCGCGCACGCGGCGGAGCAAAGCGCAGGAAACGGCGGTCGCGGTCGATCAGCCCGAGGTCTCGGCCCCAGAAGCGGACGATGTGGCCGCCGGTATCGTGCTTGGCGAGGCCGATGAGTTCGCCGGCGAGCGCTTCGCCAACGAAGACGTGCTCGCCTTGCCATTTGATGTCCCCGGTGGGACGCACGCGGCGGACCTCGTGATCGGCGTCGTACCAGGGATCATCGAGACGGTCTGGCATGAAGCGCACCGGCCTGCGCCAGAGCTTGACGGGGGCCACCTGGTCGAGCGCCTCGTGCGGCCGCTCCTCGTTGAAGTGGCGGCGAAAGGCGTCGAAGCGTCGCTGCTGCTCGGCGGCCGTGTCTGCCGGTGGCTTCGACGTCTCGGCCTTCAGCGTGCGGTGCATGCGCTCGTGCCGGCCGTTGTCCTGCGGGCTCGCTGGTGGGATGTAGCGTGGCTCGATGCCGAGCTTGAGCCACCACACCGAGAGCGCCGAAAGGCCGCCAGCTCCCGTCGATCCGAACGGTACTCCATTGTCGGAGCGGATCGCGTCGGGAAGGCCGATATCCTTGAAAACGCGCTCCAGAGCGCCCTTCACGCCAGCCCAGGTCGGATCGACAATGCGCACCTCGATGAGATAGCGGCTCGCCGCATCGGTGAGTCGGCGTGGCTGCGCTTCGACCAGGCCTTCACGCTTCAGGAGGTCGCCGATCGTCGAGGCCGCCGGCCAGTCGACCTCCGGCCGCTCGCGCGCGAGCCAGGCCTTGATCTTCTTGGGGCCAAAATGCGGAAACCGTCGTCGTGTTGCGATGATGCGCCGTGCCAGCCGGTCCGCTGTGGCGTGCGGGCAGTTCTGCACGGCGTGGCTCTTCTCCTCGAACCACTGCGGATCCCCGCTCGCGCGGCGGCGCTCCCAAACGTAGAACGTCTCCCGGCTGATGCCGTGCCGCGCGCACAGCTCCGTCACCGAAAAAGCTCCCGTGTCGTACTCCCGAAACAACCCGATACGCTGCTCCACAGGACTGCTCTCCCTGAAAGGCATCGACCGATCCTCCTTCGAATCGGACGAAGCTTGCCTGTCAGGAATCAACCCGGTCTGAATTGTCAGGACTCAGCCCGGTTCATACCGTTGTGGACCCCCACCCCCGACCCCTCCCCGCAAGGGGGAGGGGAGCTCAGTGTGCCTGCGCGACTTAGATCGGAGAATGATAACTTAAAGTAGCAGCGAGTGAGAGCAATCAGCCCGTCACGACGCCACGCCCGCCAGCGACAGCACGGTGTGCAGCAGCACGTTGGCGCCGGCGGCGCAGTCGGATTGCGTGGCATCCTCGAGCTCGTTGTGGCTGATGCCATCCTTGCAGGGCACGAACACCATCGCGGCCGGCATGATCGTGTTGAGATTGCAGGCGTCGTGGCCCGCTCCCGACGTGATGCGCCGGTGCGAATAGCCGAGCGTGCCGGCAGCGCGCTCGACGGCATCGACCAGCTTGGGATCGAAGTGCGTCGGCGGCTTGCGCCAGACCTGGTCGATCGCAATCTCGACTTTGCGCTTCTTGGAAATCTCGCTCGCCGCCGCACGCAGGCTGGTATCGAGCGCGTCCAGCGTCTCGGCGTTGGCGCTGCGGCAGTCGATGGTGAAGGCGATCTCGCCGGGGATCACGTTGCGCGAGGGATTGGCGATCACGGCCTCGCCGATGGTGGCGACCGCGTTCGGTCCGAGCTTGAGCGCGATCTGCTCCAGGGTGAGCGCGAACTCCGACAGCGCCAGCAGCGCGTCGCGGCGCAGCGGCATCGGCGTCGAGCCGGCATGGCTCTCGAAGCCGGTGACCTTGCCGTCGTACCAGAACACGCCCTGGCCGTGATCGACCACGCCGATGGTCTTGTTCTCGGCCTCCAGGATCGGACCCTGCTCGATGTGCAGCTCGACGAAGCCCGAGAATGTCTGCGTGCCGACCTTGGTCTCGCCGCGATAGCCGATCTCGTCCAGCGCCGCGCCCACGGTCATGCCTGCGGCATCTGTCCGCGACAAAATGTCCTCGACCGTGAAGTCGCCGACATAGGCGGCCGACGCCATCATCGCCGGCGCGAAGCGCGAGCCTTCCTCGTTGGTCCAGTTGACGATGCAGAGCGGCGCGTCGGTCTCGATGCCGGCGTCGTTGAGCGTGCGGATCACCTCCAGCGCGCCGAGCGTGCCGAGAATGCCGTCGAACTTGCCGCCCGTCGGCTGGGTGTCGAGATGCGAGCCGAGCCCGACCGGCGGCTTCGACATGTCGCGGCCCTTGCGAAGTGCGAACATCGAGCCGAGCGTGTCGACGTGCACGTCGAGCCCGGCATCCTCGCAGGCTTTGCGGAACCAGTCGCGGACCTGCTTGTCCTCCTGGCTCAAGGTCAGCCGCCGCACGCCGCCCTTCGGCGTCGCGCCAAACCTGGCGGTCTCGTGAATGCTGTCCCAGAGGCGGGCGGAATCGATCTGCAGATTGGTTACGGCGCGGCTCATGCTTGAAGTCCCTGTACTCCGGCGTCCTGTCCATCGCGCGCCGCGACGATGGCGTCAACCGATGTGGCCGGATGGCTGGCCGTCTGCGCGGTTCTGGCTGCGAGCTCGGCAACGCGCTCGATCGCGACCATCTCGGGGGACGACAGCCAGCTCGCCGTGAAGGTCAGCGGCGGAATCCGCAAATCCGTTTTCAACTCCTGCAGGCGTCCGCGCTCGATCTCGTTGGCGACGATCGCCGCGGGAATGACGGCGACGCCGAGGCCCTCGACGGCCATGTGGATCACGGTCGCCAGCGAGGCGCTGGCGTGCAGACGCATCGGCGGCAGATGCGGGCGATTGAAGAGCGAGCGCACATTGTCGTAGGGCTGGGTGTTGCGCGGGAAGGTAATGATTGGAAACCGTGCCATCTGCTCCGCGGTCACGAGGCCATCGCCGAAGCCCAATGCAGGGCTGGCGAGAAAGCTGATCGGATAATCGCACAGCACGCGGCTGCGGATGCCGGACTCGGAGGGAGAGCCAAGCGCGAAGGCCAGCTCGATCTCCTGCGCCAGCAGCCGTGCGTGCAGATTCGGCGTGACGTCGACCTCGATCTCCAGCGACAGGTTCGGATAGCTCTCATTGACGCTCTTGATCAGCCGCGGCAGCCAGTCGTGCACGATGGTCTCGGCGACGCCCAGCCGGAGCACGCCGCGCATCGCGGAGCGGTCGCCGACCTCGGCCAGCATCTCCGCGCGGAGGCCGATCAGCTTCTCGGCATAGACCAGCATCTGCCGGCCGCTGGCAGTCGGGGAGGCCACGCGATGATCGCGGTTGAGCAGCTTGACGCCGAGTTCGCGCTCGAGCTGGGCGATGCGCTGGGAGATCGCGGGCTGGGTCGTATTGAGGCGCTGCGCCGCGCCGCGGAAGCTGCCAAGCTTCACGACCCAGAGGAACGTCTCGATGGAACGGAAATCCAACATCGTGCTCGCCTCGGATCAATCTGTCTTATCGATCCTGATTAAAAACGAAGATTAGACTTTATAGCATGGCTAATGTTGAGTGAGTTTGTCGAGATATTAGGCAAGCGGCACAAATGACTGTT
The DNA here is from genome assembly GCF_032380995.1 of Bradyrhizobium sp. SZCCHNR2028. Taxonomy (NCBI): domain Bacteria; kingdom Pseudomonadati; phylum Pseudomonadota; class Alphaproteobacteria; order Hyphomicrobiales; family Nitrobacteraceae; genus Bradyrhizobium; species Bradyrhizobium sp. SZCCHNR2028. Next base: position 61,698 of record NZ_JAUHJF010000015.1, read on the forward strand.
TCTGCGGCACTGCAGCAATCAGCGGACGAGACGGAGCTTCTCCCGAGCCATCAGGCCCGCCTGGATTATCGCACCGGCAAGGGCTGGAGCACGGCGGGGGTCGCCAACGGCTTCGTCCAGGGCAATCTGGCGATTATCCCCGAGACGTACGCTGGCGCCTTCCACCGATTCTGCCAGCTCAATCCAAAACCGTGTCCGATCATCGGCATGTCCGAACCGGGCAATCCTTTCATTCCGGCGCTCGGCGCCGACCTCGACATCCGCACCGATGTGCCGCGCTATCGCGTTTGGCGCGATGGCGAGATGGTCGAGGAGCCGACCGATCTGCTCTCGCACTGGCGCGACGATCTCGTCACCTTCGTGCTTGGCTGCTCGTTCTCGTTCGAGGAGGCGCTGATGGCGGACGGCCTGCCGATCCGCCACATCGAGCAGGGCTGCCGCGTGCCGATGTATCGCACCAACATCGCCTGCACGCCGTCGGGGCCGTTCGCAGGCCCCATGGTGGTGTCGATGCGCCCATTCAAGCCGGCGCAGGCGATCCGCGCCGTGCAGATTACGACGCGCTTTCCCGCCGTGCACGGCGCGCCCGTGCATCTCGGTCATCCCGACCAGATCGGCATCGCCGATATCAGCAAGCCGGACTACGGTGACCCGGTGCCGGTCGGCGCCGACGAAATTCCCGTCTTCTGGGCCTGCGGGGTGACGCCGCAGGCGGTCATCGCTGCGGCCAGGCTGCCCTTCGCCATCACCCACGCACCGGGATTGATGCTGATCACCGATCTCAGGAACAAGGATCTCGCCGTCCTCTAATCAGGCAGCCATGCTGCCTTTTGAGCCTTTACCACCGATCTCAACCGCTTCATCGATGCGCTTTCATCAGAGGATCTTGCCATGACCATCACGCGCCGTAACGTCCTGCTTGGAGCCACCGCTGCCGCTGCTCTCGGTCCGATCGCCGCCCGTGCCCAGACGTCGGAAGTGAAGATCGGCGTCATCTATCCGTTCTCCGGCGCCAGCGCCCAGATCGGCGTCGACGCGCAGCGCGCGTTCGAGACGGCGGCCGAGATCATCAACGGCAAATACGACTACGACCTGCCGCTGGCCCGTACCGAGGGCCTGCCGGGTCTCGGCGGCGCCAAGATCAAGCTGGTGTTCGCCGACCATCAGGCCGATCCGCAGAAGGGCCGCGCCGAGGCCGAGCGCCTGATTACCCAGGAGAAGGTTGCAGCCGTGATCGGCTCCTATCAGAGCGCCGTCGCCGTCACCGCGAGCCAGATCTGCGAGCGCTACCAGATCCCGTATCTGTCGGCTGACAATTCCTCGCCGAGCCTGCATCGCCGCGGCCTGAAGTATTACTTCCGCGCAGCGCCGCATGACGAGATGTTCTCGCAGGCGATGTTCGACTTCTTCGATGCGATGAAGAAGAAGGGCACCAAGATCGAAACCTTGGCCCTGTTCCACGAGGACACGATTTTCGGCACCGATTCCAGCAACGCGCAGCTCAAGCTCGCGTCCGAGCGCGGCTACAAGGTCGTCGCCGACATCAAGTACCGCGCCAACTCGCCGTCGCTGTCGGCCGAGGTGCAGCAGCTGAAGGCCGCGAATGCCGACGTGCTGATGCCGTCGAGCTACACCACCGACGGCATCCTGCTGGTCAAGACCATGGCCGAGCTCGGCTACAAGCCGAACGCGATCGTGGCGCAGGACGCCGGCTTCTCCGAGAAGGCGCTGTATGACGCCGTCGGCGACAAGCTCGAAGGCGTGATCTCGCGCGGCTCGTTCTCGCTCGATCTCGCCGCCAAGCGGCCGATGGTCGGCAAGATCAACGACATGTTCAAGGCCAAGTCGGGCAAGGATTTCAACGACTACTCCTCGCGCCAGTTCATGGGCCTGATCGTGATGGCCGACGCCATCAACCGCGCCAAGTCGACCGACGGCGAGAAGATCCGCGACGCGCTGGCCGCGACCGACATGCCGGGCGAGCAGACCATCATGCCGTGGAAGCGGGTGAAGTTCGACGAGAGCGGCCAGAACAACGACGCCGATCCGGTGTTGCTGCAATATGTCGGCGGCAAGTTCGTCACCATCTTCCCGACCCAGGCGGCGGTGGCGCAAGCCAGTTGGCCGATGAAGTAAGCACGCGCAGGGCGCGGGCGGCGCTCTGCATCGGACCATGGCGGAGCATCGGTCGTGCTCCGTCATTGCGAGGAGCGCAGCGACGAAGCAATCCAGGGGCCCCAAAGAAGGTCTGGATTGCTTCGCTTCGCTCGCAATGACGGGGGAGCAAGTGAAGTGACAGCAGAAACAATCATCCAAAGTCTCGCCAGCGGCCTGTTGATGGGCCTGCTCTACGGTCTGATCGCCGTGGGGCTGGCACTCATCTTCGGCCTGATGGACGTCGTGAACTTCGCCCATGGCGAGTTCCTGATGATCGCGATGTACGCGACCTTCTTCCTGTTCGCTTATCTCGCGCTCGATCCGTTGCTTGCTGCACCGCTGGTCGCCGCCGCCTTATTCGTGTTCGGCGCGGTGGTCTATCTCCTGATCGTCAGGTTTGCGGTCCGGGCCAAGGCCAATACCGGCATGGTGCAGATCTTCTCCACCTTCGGGCTCGCGGTGCTGATGCGCGGGGTCGCGCAGTATTTCTTCACGCCGGACTATCGCAGCATTCCGCATTCCTGGCTCGGCGGCAAGACGGTCTCGATCGCGGGGATCTACCTGCCGCAGCCGCAACTGGTCGGTGCGCTGATCGCGATTGCGGCCTTCGCCGGGCTCTATTTCTTCATCCACCGCACCGATTTCGGCCGGGCGCTGGAGGCGACGCGAGAGGATGCCGGCGCGGTGGCGCTGGTCGGCATCGACAAGAACAAGGTGTTCGCGCTCGGCTGGGGCCTTGGTGCGGCGCTGGTCGGCCTCGCCGGCGCAGTCATGGCGATCTTCTTTTACGTCTTTCCCGATGTCGGCGCGTCGTTTGCGACCATCGCCTACGTGACCGTGGCGCTCGGCGGCTTCGGCAGCGTGTTCGGCGCCTTCGCCGGCGGCATCGTCGTCGGCCTGGTCGAGGCGATCACGACGTTGATCATGCCGCCGTCACTCAAGACCGTCGGCATCTACGGCGTCTATCTCCTCGTCGTCTTCATCCGCCCGCGCGGCCTGTTCGGATCGATCTGATGGACAAGGCATTCATTCAACGCCGCCGGCGCGACCTCGTCCTCGCCGCCTTCCTCGCTGCGGTCGCTGCCGCGGTGCCGCTGTTCGTCAAGGACGTCTACGTCCAGAACATCATGGTGCTGACCCTGATGTATGCGGCGCTGTCGCAGAGCTGGAACATCCTGTCCGGCTATTGCGGCCAGATATCGCTCGGCCATGCGCTGTATTTCGGGCTCGGCGCCTATACTACGGCGATCCTGTTCACCAAGTTCGGCGTGCTGCCGTGGTTCGGCATGATCGCCGGCGGTCTCATCTCTGCCGTCATTGCGATGGCGCTCGGCTATCCCTGCTTCCGGCTCGGCGGCCATTACTTCGTGATCGCAACCATCGTGATCGCCGAGATCACGCTGCTGCTGTTCCAGAACTGGGACTGGGCGGGTGCTGCGCTCGGCATCGACATTCCGGTGCGGCGTGACTCCTGGCTGACCTTCCAGTTCACCCGCTCCAAGCTGCCGTACTTCTACTTTGCACTCGTGCTCGCCTGCGTCGCCTGGTTCGTGACCTGGTGGCTGGAGGATTCGAAGTGGGGCTATTGGTGGCGCGCGGTGAAGGACAACCCGGTCGCCGCCGAGAGCCTCGGCGTCGACGTGTTCAACTCCAAGATGGGCGCGGCGGCCGTCTCGGCCTTCCTGGTCGCGATCGGCGGCAGCTTCTATGCGCAGTTCGTGTCCTACATCGATCCTGAAAGCGTGATGGGATTCCAGTTCTCGCTCTTGATGGCGCTCCCGGCCGTGCTCGGCGGCATCGGCACGCTGTGGGGACCGATGCTGGGCGCGGTCATCCTGATCCCGCTGACCGAGCTGACCCGCTCCTTCATCGGCGGCTCCGGCCGCGGCGTCGACCTGATCGTGTATGGCGGCCTGATCGTTGCGATCTCGCTGGCGCGGCCGCAGGGTCTGGTCAGCCTGTTCTCGCGCAAGCCGAAGCCGGCCGCAAATCCGGTGCGAGAGGCGGTGGCGTCATGACCGCGCTGCTGGAAACCCGCAACATCACCCAGCGCTTCTCGGGCCTGACGGCGAACTCCGACGTCTCGATCTCGGTCGGGCGCGGCGAGATCGTTGGCCTGATCGGTCCGAACGGCGCCGGCAAGTCGACTTTGTTCAACCTGATCGCCGGCGCGTTCAAGCCGACCGAAGGCTCGATCATCTTCGACGGCGAGGACGTGACGGCGCTGCCGGCGGCCGAGCGCTGCCAGCGCGGCATCGGCCGTACCTTCCAGGTGGTGAAGAGTTTTGAGAGCATGACGGTGATCGAGAACGTCATCGTCGGCGCGCTGGTCCGCACGACCAACATGCACGACGCCCGGCGCAAGGCGCATGAGGTGCTGGCCTTCTGCGGGCTCGATGCGCGTGCCGACGTGCTCGCCAGCGATCTCGTCCCGTCGGAGAAGCGGCGGCTGGAAGTGGCCCGCGCGCTCGCGACTGAGCCGAAGCTGCTGCTGCTCGACGAGGTGCTGACCGGCCTGACGCCGGTCGAGTCACAAAAGGGCGTCGAGCTCGTGCGCCGTGTGCGCGACACCGGCATCACGGTGCTGATGGTCGAGCACGTCATGGAGATCGTGATGCCGCTGGTCGACCGCGCCATCGTGCTCGATCTCGGCAAGGTGCTGATCGAAGGCAAGCCCACGGACGTCGTCCGCGATCCCAAAGTCATTTCCGCCTATCTCGGAGACCGCCATGCTGTCGGTGCGTGACGTCACCACCGCCTATCAGGGGCTGGTTGCGATCTCGAACGTCTCGATCGACGTCAACAAGGGCGAGATCGTCTGCGTCGCCGGCGCCAATGGCGCCGGCAAGTCGACGCTTCTGAAGTCGATCGCCGGCGCCGAGCGGCCGCGTGCCGGCGCCGTCACCTTCGACGGCAATCGCATCGACGGCATGGCGCAGCATCTGATCACGGCCAAGGGCATTGCCTATGTGCCGGAGAACCGGCGGCTGTTTCCGCGGCTCTCGGTGCGCGACAACTTGAGGCTCGGCAGCTATCTGTATCGCGGCGAGGCCAATCGCGAGGAGCCGCTCGACTTCGTGTTCAAGCTGTTCCCGCGATTGTCCGAGCGGCTGGACCAGCGCGCCGAGACGCTGTCCGGCGGCGAGCAGCAGATGCTGGCGATCGGCCGCGCACTGATGACCCGGCCGCGGCTCCTGATGCTCGACGAGCCGTCGCAGGGCATCATGCCGAAGCTGGTCGACGAGATCTTCCAGGCGGTGAAGCGCATCCGCGACGCCGGCATGACCGTGCTGATCGTCGAGCAGCGCATGGCCGAATGCCTGGAGATCGCCGACCGCGCCTACATCCTCCAGACCGGCCGCGTCCTGATGCAGGGCACGGCGGCTGAGATCAGCGGCAACAAGGATGTGCGGAAGGCGTATCTGGGGCTGTGATCGACTGTGTGCTTCGCAGCCGCCGAGCCGCTGCAAAGCAAGGGTAATACAGGGTTCTTGCTGCGGCCCCCTGGATCGCTTTGCTCGGTATGACGGAGTATGTGGGGGCTCCCGTGCCCACCACGACCGTCATTGCGAGCGGAGCGAAGCAATCCAGAATGCCAGACCAGTAGGAGGTCTGGCATTTGTTCTCTCGGTATTTCGAAATCACGATCGGAAGAATCAGGTCAGAGCATCGTACAAGTCATTCCATTGCGGATTGATCGCCTCGATCAGTGCCAATTTCTTCTTTCGGCTGCCTGCCTTGATCTGTTTCTCGCGTTCGATCGCGGCTACCATCGTTTCATGGACTTCGTACCAGACGAGCAGCTTGCACCCGTATGTCTTGGTGAATCCCGGAACGAGACCTTCACGATGTTGGTACGCGCGTTTAGGCAGGTCGCTGGTCACACCAACATAGAGCGCTCCATTGCGCCTGTTCGCCATGATGTAGACGCAGGGTTGTTTCATCGGATCGGCTACGAGGTCCGGGGCGACCGGAGTGGAGCGAGGTTATCCAGAGTCTTTTCCGCTGCCCCTGGATCGCTTCGCTGCGCTCGCGATGACGGAGTATGAGGAGGAGACGGCGCCCACCACAGCCGTCATTGCGAGCGCAGCGAAGCAATCCGGGGATTCCAGCCGATTAGAAGGTATGGATTGTTTCAGCGCAAGACCGCCTCGCAATGACCGAGGCCGCGTTATGATCCGTCGTAGCTTACACCATGCCCTTGCCGGCGTCGGAGCCCTGGCGGCGTTGGCGGGCTTGCAGGATCAGGATCACGGACAGCGCGGCGAAGATCACGACGAATGACACCGCTGATGTCAGCGTGCCCAGCGCATAGATGTCGGGCTTGGTAACGGTCGTCGTCAGGCCCTGCAATTCCAGCGGCAGCGTATTCACCGAGCCGATCGCCTGGCTGGAGCGGGCGAGCTCGTCCCAGGACAAAGTGAAGCCGAACAGGCCGATGCCGACGACGGAGGGCAGGATGATCGGGAGCACGACGTGGCGGAAGGTCTGCCAGGGGGTGGCGCCGAGGTCGCGGGCGGCTTCCTCGAGGCGGCCGTCGAAGCGGTTGAAGATCGCGAACATGATCAGGAGGCCGAACGGCAGGGTCCAGGTCAGATGCGCGCCAAGCCCTGACGTGAACAGGCCCATCGCCGTGGTGTAGCCATTGGCGAGCCAACCGAGCCCGACATCGGCGCCGTGCTTGTTGATGAAGTCGTCGATCAGGCGGAATTCCAGGGCGATGCCGAGCGAGGTGATGATCGACGGCATGATCAGGCTCGCAATCGCCGTGTAGAACAGCACCGAGGCGCCACGGAAGGGCTTGCGGAAGGCCATGCCGGCGGCGACCGACAGCACCACGGTGATCACCATGACGACGAGGCCGAGCGCCAGCGAGCGCTTGAAGGCGGCGCCGATGTCGACGATGCCGCCGCCGGAAAACACCTTGCCGAACCAGGTCAACGACACGCCGTTCATCGGAAAGGTGAGGCCGCCGTCCGGCCCCTGGAACGACAGGATGTAGATCGCGATCATCGGCCCGTACAGGAACAGCACATAGGCCGAGAAGAACAAGGCGAGGATGTAGAACGAGCGCGGCCGCTTGTCGCCCATGGCTCACAGCTCCTTGCGCACGTCGACGATCCGCGTCAGCGCGGAGATGATGATGATGGTGATGCCGAGCAGGATCACGGCATTGGCGGCGGCGGCCGGGAATTGCAGCGCGGAGAGGCGCGCTTCGATGATCTTGCCGGCGGAGGCAATCTGCTGGCCGCCCATCACGCCGATGGTGACGAAGTCGCCCATGACGATCGTGATGACGAAGATCGAGCCGATCACGATGCCGGGCTTCGACAGCGGAATGACGATGTTGACCAGTGTCTGCCAGCCCGACGCGCCGGCATCATAGGCGGCCTCGATCAGCCGCTTGTCGATGCGGATCATCGAATTGAAGATCGGCACCACCATGAAGAACGTGAACAGGTGCACCAGCGCCAGCACCACCGAAAATTCGGAGAACAGCAGCCATTCGATCGGCTTGTTGACGAATCCTGCGCCGACCAGGCCCTGGTTGACGAGGCCGTTGCGGCCGAGCAGGGGGATCCAGGCGATCATTCTGATGACGTTGGAGGTCCAGAACGGGATCGTGCACAACAGCGACAGCACGATCTGCCAGGTCTTGCTGCGAACGTGGAAGGCGAGGAAATAGGCGACCCAGAAGCCGATCATCAGCGTCAGGCCCCAGGTCAGGAGGCACAGCTTCAGCGTCTTGAGATAGGTCTTCAGGATGGTGCACAGCTCGGGCAGGTTGGCGACGCAGCCCTCGAACGTGTCGGTGTAGCCGCGGAAGCTGAACGCCGGGATCATCTCATATTCGTTGTAGTCCCAGGCGCTGACGACGACGACGAGCACGAGCGGCAACAGGAAGAACAGCGCGAACACCAGCATCATCGGGCCGGCCTGCAGCCAGGCGATCGAGCGCATGGTGATCTTGCGCAAAGCGCTCTCCGCCGGCGCCACGCTGTCAGGCGAATTGTCGATCGTCACGGCCACGGATGCAACCTGTCGTCCTGTGTGCGGGGAGAGAGACAAGGAGGCCTGCCGCGCGGGAAAGCACGGCGCGGCAGGCCGGGATCGTCACATCAGGCGGCGATGAACTCGTTCCATTTGCGGACCATGTAGTCGTTCTCGTCCATGACCGCGTTCCAGCACACGACGTTGCCCATGCGGTCCTCGTAGGAGCCGCCATCGCGCACGGCGCCGGCCTTCTCCATCAGGGTGCCGTCCGGCGCCTTGATGTCGGCCTTCGCCGGCTTGCCTTCCATCCAATAGCCCCACTCGTCCTCGGTCATGTTGGCCTTGGCGGTGGAGAGCACGGCCGAGTAGTAGCCCTGGCGGTTGAGATAGGCGCCGGCCCAGCCGGACAGGTACCAGTTGACGAACTCGTAGGCCCAGTCGAGCTTCGGGCCGCCGGCCACCGCCTTGGAGACGCAGAAGCCCGAGGCCCATGAGCGGTAGCCTTCCTTGAGCGGCTGGAAGGTGCAGGGGATGCCCATCGAGCGCACCTTGGTGACCGCCGGCGACCACATCGACTGGATCACGGTCTCGCCCGAGGCCATCAGGTTGACGGACTCGTTGAAGTCCTTCCAGAACGCGCGGAACTGGCCGGCCTTCTTGGCCTCGGTCAGCACCTTCATCGTCAGGTCGATCTCGGCCTTGGTCATGTTGCCCTTGTCGGCATATTTGTACTGGCCGGTCGCCTCGACGACGAGGGCGGCGTCCATGATGCCGATCGAGGGGATGTTGAGGATCGAGGCCTTGCCCTTGAATTCGGGGTTGAGCAGCTCGGCCCAGGAGTCGATCGGGCGCTTGATCAGGTCGGGACGGATGCCGAGCGTGTCGGCGTTGTACACGGTCGGGATCAAGGTGACGAACTCGGTCGGCGTCGCCGAGAACGTCTTGGAGTTCGGGCCGTCGAGATAGAGCACCTTCCACGGCGCGGTGCCCTGGCCGCCGATCTTCTTGCCGTTCGGCAGCTCGCCCTTGGTGAAGACGGGCGTGATGTTGTCGAACTCCTTGATCTTGCGCGCGTCGAGCGGAAAGATGTTGCCGGACGGCACCAGCTTCTTCAGCGAGAAATATTCGGTGTCGAGCACGTCGAAGGAGTTCGGCTGGGTGATGACGCGCTTGGTCACGTCGTCGGTCGTCGCCGTGATGTATTCGATCTTGATGCCGGTGTCGGCGAGGCATTTCTTCGAGATCTCGTCGCCCTCGTTCACGGCGGTGCCGAGATAGCGCAGCACCTTGGCGTCGGCTGCGTGGACATAGGGCGCGCTGAGCAGCGTGCCCGAGCCGGCGAGACCGGCGACGCCCGCCGCGCCCTTGAGCAGCGCGCGGCGGCTGATGGATGTTGTCTTCGATCGGTCGGTCATGATCATCTCCTTGGGAAAACGAGCAAACGAAATCAGGCGACCAGCTCAGCGGCCGGTGCGGCTGCGGCTGCGGGACGGGTCGTCAGCGCATCGGCGAGCGCCGGATTCCAGGTGACGACGACGCGCTCGCCGATGCTGTGGGTCTGTGCATCGAACTGATCGTCGCTGAGCTGCGCCGAGATCTCGGGGCCGCCATCGGTCGCCACCGCGACCAGCACATAGGTGCCCTGATATTCGATCTTGCTGATCGTGCCCGGCACGGCCGGACCGTCGACCGCCGCATTCGGCGCCTTGAGCTGGATGCGGTCGACGCGTACGGCAAAGGTCTCGCCGTTCAGCGGGATCACGTTGTGACCGCCGATGAAGCGGGCGGCGAATTCGGTGCGTGGATGATTGAAGATCTCGCGCGGGCTGCCCTGCTGCTCGATGCGGCCGCCATTCATCAGCACCACGAGGTCGGACAGCGCCATGGCCTCGTCCTGGCCATGGGTGACATGGACGAAGGTGAGGCCGAGCTCGCGCTGCAGCCGCTTCAGCTCGGCGCGCATGCGCAGGCGCAGGAACGGGTCGAGCGCCGACAGCGGCTCGTCGAGCAGCAGGATCTGCGGCGAGGTGATCAATGCGCGCGCCAGCGCCACGCGCTGTTGTTGTCCGCCGGAGAGCTGCGCCGGCAGGCGGCCGGCATAGCCCTGCATGTCCACCAGCTCGAGCAGCTCGCGTGCCTTGGCGTGGCGCTCGGGCTTGGACACGCCTTTCATCTTCAACGCAAACGCCACGTTGTCGATGACCGAGAGATGCGGAAACAGCGCGTAGGACTGGAACATCATCGCGGTGCCGCGCCCAGCAGGCGGCAGCTCGGTCACGTTCTTGGCGCCGACGATGATGTCGCCCGATGTCGCCGATTCATGGCCGGCGATCATGCGCAGGGTGGAGGTCTTGCCGCAGCCGGACGGACCAAGCAGGCAACAATAGGAGCCGGCGGGAATCCGCAGGTCGATTGCGTCGACGGCGGTGACGTGACCGTACATCTTCGTCACCCTCACCAGTTCCAAGCTCGCGCCCGCCGCCATCCGCCCTCCGTCGTCCTGTCGCGTGTCGGTCATGATCGCGGCTCGCTCCATCGGGCGGCTGCGATCCGATCCGTCTGATGTCTGCAACGGATATGCCAAGGGTCGCCGTGGGGGCGGGGCAGTGCGCGAAGATTGCGCGTTGGGCGAGATGCGTATGCAACGCTCGAAAGGGCATTCCCCGGTCCCGGCGGCAGCCCGCTCAGATCGGGCGCCGATCCGGCCAAACAGCCGCGCCCACGCCGATGTGGAGGCATTTTGCCCTTGTCCTTTCGTGCTCCGGGCGTGCTGCGCGATGGGCTGCAATCGATGGTGGAAGGGCGGGGCGCATCCTCGCGCCGCGGCAGTGGTGTGCTGCCGGTGCCGTCCTTGTTCGATCGATCCGCCCGTGATTGCTGCCGCAGCCTTATCTTGCCTCAATATTAGGCATCGTTGCCGTCTGGAGGCAAGGCAGCTTGATCAGTGACAAGGCGGCGCAGGCTCCGCGGCATGCAGGCAGGCCGGGCGGGACGCTAGACCCGCCTTGCCCGCGATCTGGCCTGCGCGGCGGCCACCAGCATGCGCTCGGCGATGTCACGCAGCTCGCTGACCGCGATTGGATCGGAGGCGGCGAACGCGTCATAGGAGTCGGTTGCGATCGGAAACCAGCGGTAGAAGCGGGCCTCCTCATAGAGCACCCGGACAGCGGCATCGATCTCGGCTGGCATTGTTGCGGGATATTGCATGCCCATCCATCCGGACTGGTGGGATCAGTGATGATCGCTGTGATCGGGCAGGCCGAGGCCGAACACTTTCACCAGATCGTCGACCTGCTGCGGCGAGAGGTGACGTGGGTTGAGCCCGCGCAGCAGCAGATACAGCTTTGCGGTCTCCTCGAGCTCCTCCATCGCGAACACGGCGGCTTCCAGCGTATCGCCGGACACCACCGGCCCGTGATTGGCGAGCAGCACCGAGGCGTATTTGCCGGCGAGACCCTTGATGGCATCGGCTACCGCGGGATCGCCGGGACGATGATAGGGCACCAGCGCGGTCTGACCGCAGCGCATTAAATAATAAGGTGTCAGCGGCGGCAGCGCGGCGCGCGGATCGATGTCCGGCAGCATCGAGATCGCGACCGAATGGGTCGAGTGCAGATGCACCACGGCGCGGGCAGCATCGCGCGTCTGGTACAGCGCGGTGTGCAGCGGCACCTCCTTGGTCGGCGCGTCGCCCGAGACCAGCTTTCCCGCGGCATCGAGCCGCGACAAACGGGCCGGATCGAGGAAGCCGAGCGAGGCATTGGTCGGCGTGACCAGCCAGCCGCCATCATCGAGCCGCACGCTGATGTTGCCGGAAGAGCCCGGCGTCAGCCCGCGCTCGAACAGCGAGCGGCCGAACCGGCAGATGGCCTCGCGAATCGCAGTTTCCGCCACGGGACTTTCCTCGCATTTCGCTCTTTGGCCGCTTTGTCTCACGCTTTGGCAACGCGGCCAAGCCGTGATACCCAGAGTGCAGTCCGGGGCAACCGGACGTCACCAGGAAACGCTTCAGGGATCTGCCGCATGCCGTCGCCATCGCAATTGAAAGTCGCCGTGATCGGGCTTGGCTCGATGGGGTTCGGCATGGCGACCTCGCTGAAACGCGCAGGCTTCGAGGTGACCGGATGCGATGTCTCGGCGGATGCCGTAGCGCGCCTCGTCGCCGACGGCGGCAAGGGCGCGGCGAGCCCGGCCGAGGCGGCGCGAGGCGCCGACATCGTGGTCAGTGTCGTCGTCAACGCGGCGCAGACGGAAGCCATCCTGTTCGGCCCGGGCGGTGCTGTCGAAACCATGCCGAAGGACTCCGTGTTCGTCTCCTCCGCGACCATGGACCCTGACGTCGCGCGGCGGCTCGCGAAGCAGCTCGAAGCCACCGGCCGGCACTACCTCGACGCGCCGATCTCCGGCGGCGCGCAGCGCGCCGCGCAGGGCGAGCTGACGATCCTGGCCTCGGGCAGCGCGGCTGCGTTTGCCAAGGCGCGGCCGGCGCTCGATGCGATGGCGGCCAAGCTCTATGAGCTCGGCGATGCGGCCGGGCAGGGCGCCGCGTTCAAGATGATCAACCAGCTGCTCGCCGGCGTGCACATCGCCGCTGCCAGCGAGGCCATCGCCTTCGCCGCCAAGCAGGGCCTCGACATCCGCAAGGTCTATGAGGTCATCACAGCCTCGGCCGGCAATTCCTGGATGTTCGAGAACCGCATGCCGCACGTCCTCGACGGCGACTACACGCCGCGCAGTGCGGTCGAGATCTTCGTCAAGGATCTCGGCATCATCCAGGACATGGCGCGCAGCCATCGTTTTCCGGTGCCAGTCTCGGCCGCCGCGCTGCAGATGTTCCTGATGACGTCGGCCGCCGGCATGGGCCGCGACGACGACGCCTCGGTGGCGCGGATGTACGCGCAGGTCACCGGCACGACGCTGCCGGGCTCCTCCAAGTAGCAAGCAGTACGACGAGTTTTCACGCCATGCCCCGTTTCGCCGCCAATCTCTCGATGATGTTCACCGAGCATCCGTTCCTCGATCGCTTCGCGGCCGCCGCCAAGGCCGGCTTCACCGCGGTCGAATTCCTGTTTCCCTATGATCATCCGGCCGAGGAGGTCGGCAAGCGGCTGCACGGCAACGGCCTGGCGCAAGCGCTGTTCAACCTGCCGCCCGGCAACTGGGATGCCGGCGAGAAGGGCTTTGCCGCGCTGCCCCAGCGCTTCGATGATCTCAAGGCGAGCCTCGAGACGGCGCTGCCCTATGCCAAGGCCACCGGCGTGAAACGGCTGCACATGATGGCGGGCATCGCCGAACGTAGTGATGCGAAGGCCGTGGAAGCCTACACCAAGTCGGTGGCCTGGGCGGCGGAGTTCTTCGCGCCCCATGGCCTCGACGTCGTGATCGAGCCGATCAATGCGCGCAACGTGCCCGGCTACTTCCTCAACGATTTCGGCTTTGCCCGCGATCTCATCCGCGAGCTGAAGATTCCCAATCTCAAGCTGCAGTTCGACATCTATCACTGCCAGATCATCCATGGCGACGTCACCATGCGGCTGCGCGAGATGATGGACATCATCGGCCACATCCAGATCGCCAGCATCCCCTCGCGCAACGAGCCCGACGGCGAGGAGCTGAACTATCCGTTCCTGTTCGCCGAGCTCGACCGGCTCGGCTATGCCGGCTTCGTCGGCTGCGAGTACAATCCGCGCGGTCGCACCGAGGACGGGCTCGGCTGGTTTGCGCCCTACAAGGGAGTGAAGCCGTGACCTTGAAACTCGGCTGCATCGCCGATGACTACACCGGCGCCTCCGACCTCGCCAACACCTTGACTCGCGCCGGCCTGCGCACGGTGCAGACGATCGGCGTGCCGGCTGATGACCTCACGCTGCCGGAGGTCGATGCCGTCGTGGTGTCGCTGAAGAGCCGGTCGATCGAGGCTTCGTTCGCCGTGGCCCGCTCACGCGAGGCCGACAAATGGCTGCGCGCACGGGGTGCCGACCACGTGCTGTTCAAGATCTGCTCGACGTTCGATTCCACCGACGCCGGCAATATCGGCCCTGTCATGGACGCGCTCGCCGGCGATGCGGGCGACGGCATCGTGCTGGTGACCCCGGCCTTCCCGGAAACCAGGCGGACCGTCTATCAAGGCAACCTCTTCGTCGGCAGCGTGCCGCTCAACGAGAGCCCGCTCAAGGATCATCCGCTCAACCCGATGCACGACGCCAATCTGGTGCGCGTGCTGGCGCGCCAGAGCCGCAGGAAAATCGGCTTGGTCGACCTCGCCGCTGTCGTGCACGGGCCGGAGGCGATCGGCCACAGGCTGCAGGAATTGGCCGCGCAGGGCATTGGTGCGGCGATCGTCGACGCCGTGTTCGACGCCGACCTGATTGCGATCGGCGCGGCCGCCTTGAAGAACCGGGTCTCTGTCGGCGCGTCCGGCATCGGGCTCGGGCTGGCGCGCGCTTTGGTCGAGGCCGGGCACGTGCATACCCACGGCTTGGCGCATCACGCGGATGCACCCGTCGGCGGCATGGCGGCCTGCCTCGCCGGAAGCTGCTCGCAGGCGACGCTGCAGCAGATTGCGCAGGCCGAGACCATCATGCCGGTGCTGCATCTCGATGCGGCGGGCCTGGTCGCCGGTCCGGACGAGGCGCAGCGAGCGCTGGCCTGGGCGCGTGAGCGCATTGCCAAGGGGCCTGTGCTGATTGCCTCCAGCGCGACGCCGGATCAGGTCAGCGCGCTGCAATCCAGGCACGGCCGCGAAGCGGCGGGGCACGCCATCGAGCAGGCGATGGCCGATCTCGCCGAGGGGCTGATTGAGGCCGGCGTGCGGCGGTTGATCGTCGCCGGCGGCGAGACCTCGGGCGCCGTCGTTGACCGGCTGGGGATTCCCGGCTTCCTCGTTGGTCCAGAGATCGCGGCCGGCGTGCCAGTGCTTCGCGCAATCGGCGCGCAGGGCGGCGACATGCTGCTGGCGCTGAAGTCCGGCAATTTCGGCGGGCCGCAGTTCTTCGCCGACGCGCTCGGGCTGATGCGCTAACTGCGCGTCAGCCGACTGCCGGCTGCGTCGGCCTGTGCCGGATTTTGGAACGACGTGCTGGGCCTCGGTCCCGATCTCATCATCTGCTTAGTTTGTGAGCCGTCGCTCGGCACGGCAGCGCCGCCGTGCCGCCATAAGCATCGGGACGCACACTGAAAAAGCAGAAGTTTTTTGCGTGTAATGCCCGATAACTCCCGTAAATTAACGGTCTCTAGGGACCTCACCGCTATACCTCCAGTACGGACCGTCGCGTGACGCGTCCATCTGTGGGTAGGGCAATGAAACTGAATCGGATCGGCTACAAACTCGGGCTTGCTGGCGCCATCGGCGCATCTCTCGCGGTCGGCATGATCGCAAATCAGATGATTGCCGAGAGAGCGGTCAACGAAGCCAATCAGCGGGCGGAGAGCTCCCGGCGCGTGGTCGAGAGCGTCATGTCGGCCAGCATCAACATGCAGCAGACCCAGCTCGCGGGCCGCTCGGCCCGGCTGGCGCGGGTGCCGGCCGATGCCGAGAAGGCCGCTGCCGACATTCAGCAGTTCTCGGCCGCGATGGTCACGGACATCGACGGCGCCCTTGCGAACGTGGCGACGGCCGAAAATCGGTCTCGGCTGAGCCGGCTCAAGGAGCTGATGACGAACTACGCCGCCGGCGCGGTGGAGCTTGCCCAGGCGCAGAAGGCGCTGCTGCTGCAGATCGACAAGCGGAGCGCGGTCTCCAACGAGTGGACCAACGGTCTCAAGGCGCTGCTCGCCTCGCCGGCGCTGCCGAAACTTGCCTTCCGCGAGCGCGTCGAGCGGCAGCTTCATGCGGCCGATGCCAAGCTGAACTACATGCGGTCCCAGGCCTGGCGGTTCGGCATGACCGGGGATGCCGTGACGATCGCGCATCTGAAGCAGACGGTGCCGATCCTGAAGAGCTCGCTGACCGATGCCCGCATGCTGGCCGATGATCGCGAGATCCAGGCGACGATCAGCAAGCTCAACGGCATTGCGTCGGACTTCGTCGCTGCGAACGACGAGGTGGTCAAGATCGAAGGAATCAAGGAAGCGGTGCTGCGCGACCGTACGCTAGTCTATCTCGGCGAGGCCGACGAACTCATGACGGCAGCGATCCAGGATGCCCGCGCGCGCAACGCCAGCGCAAGATATGATGCCGACGAGGTGGCCGCGCAGGCGAGCCGCATCATGCTGATCGTCGGACTGGCCGTCCTGGCATCCGTGCTCAGCTCGGTCGTCTTCTCGTTCCTGGGAATCGCCCGTCCGTTGACGCGGCTGAACGCGGCGCTCGGCGAGATGGCGCGTGGCCGGCTCGACATCGTCATCCCCGGTGCATCGCGCGGCGACGAGATCGGCGATCTTGCCAAGACCGTGACGGTGATCCGGGGCAACGCGGAGGAGAAGGCGCGTGCCGAGGCCGAAACGAAGAATGCACAGGACGCGATCGCGGCGCGCCAGCGCAAGGCCGACATGCAGCGGCTGGCCGAGCAGTTCGAAGCCGCGGTCGGCGAAATCGTGAACACCGTCTCGTCGGCCTCGAGCCAGCTCGAGCAGTCCGCCACCACGCTGACCCAGGCCGCGACGCGCTCGCAGGGCTTGACGACGGCGGTTGCGTCCGCCTCGGAGGAAGCCACGACCAACGTCCAGTCGGTGGCGTCTGCGACCGAGCAGATGGCCTCGTCGGTCACCGAGATCAGCCGTCAGGTGCAGGAATCGGCGCGCATCGCCAACGACGCCGTCGGCCAGGCCCGCACCACGACCGGGCGTGTCAGCGAGCTGTCCAAGGCGGCCACCCGCATCGGCGATGTCGTCGAACTGATCAACACGATTGCCGGCCAGACCAACCTGCTGGCGCTCAACGCCACCATCGAGGCGGCGCGCGCCGGCGACGCCGGCCGCGGCTTCGCGGTCGTCGCCTCCGAGGTCAAGGCGCTGGCGGAGCAGACCGCGAAGGCAACCGGCGAGATCGGCCAGCAGATCTCGAGCATCCAGGTCGCGACGCAGGAGTCGGTCAGCGCCATCAAGGAGATCTCCTCCACGATCGAGAAGCTGTCGGAAATCTCCTCGACCATCGCAGCGGCCGTCGAAGAGCAGGGTGCGGCGACGCAGGAGATCTCACGCAACGTTCAGCAGGCCGCGCATGGCACGCAGCAGGTCTCGTCCAACATCGCCGATGTCGAGCGCGGCGCGGCCGAGACCGGGTCGGCCTCGGCCCAGGTGCTCTCAGCGGCACAGGCGCTGTCCGGCGACAGCAATCGCCTCAAGCAGGAGGTCGCGAGCTTCCTCGGCTCGGTGCGGGCGGCGTAACGCTGAGTCGCGGAAGCGACGAACTGCTGGTCGCGCGGGGGATTGGAAGGCCGGAGCATCGAACGCTCCGGCCTTCTGCGTTTTCTGGCCCAACAGGGACAGTCCGCGGCCCCGTCGCCCGCGGCTTTTCTGTTCGCGCTACATCGACGCCGGAAAACTAACCTGCGTAGTCAATCTGCGTTTTTAACTTGCGTTAAGAGTCGGCGTGTAGGGTCTGGTCATTCGCGGCCAACGCGCAGTCGAGCCCCACGGGCAAACGGCGCTTCTCTCGTTCGGTCGCACGGCATGAGATGACGCGCCGCACGGCCAAGCCGGAGCGCGTTACCGATCTGGACGGGCAACGATCACTTTTCGATCGCTGCTCCGTATTTGCACGGACATGGTCTTAACCAGACTTAATTTTGGCTCCCGTAGCTTCCACGCGTGGGCTGCGGGCCCGTTTGCGTGACGACGAGGCGAGCCCACGCCCGTCGACGTGATCTGTCCCCGAGCGCCCCCAGCATGAGTCGCGCCGTGGAGACCGACATGTCCTTTGCAATGCCCCATCGCCTCAAGCTCACCATCGGGATCAAGATCTATGCCCTGATCGGTCTGAGCTTCCTCGGCCTGATCGGCCTGACTGCCTTCAATTCCCGCGAGCTCGCCGCAGGCCTCAAGCAGCAGAAGCAGCTCGAGCTCCGGCATCTGACCGAGCTCGCGCTCGGCATCTTCGCCGAGGAGCATGCGGCCGCGCAGAAGGGGACGATCTCGGTCGCCGAGGCGCAGAAGCGCGCTCTCGAGCGCGCCTCCCAGCTGCGCTATGGCGGCAATGAGTATTTCTTCGTCACGGACATGACCGCGAAGATGCTGATGCATCCGATCTCGACCAAGCTGGTCGGGCAGGACGTCGCGGACATGAAGGATCCGAACGGCAAGAAGCTGTTCATCGAGATGATCGATGTGGTTCGCCAGCATGGCCGCGGCTTCGTCGACTACGATTGGCCGAAGCCCGGCTCCGAGACGCCGCAGCCCAAGCTGACCCATGTCGCGGGGTTCGCACCCTGGAATTGGCTGGTCGGAACCGGCGTCTATATCGATGACCTCTCGGCGCAGGCCTGGGCCTCGACGCGGCAGTCGTTGACGGCGGCCGGAATCGTGCTGCTGATCCTGCTCGTCGTGTCGACGCTCGTCGGGCGCGGCATCACCAACCCGCTGCATCGCATGACCAGCGCGATGAAGAGCCTCGCCGGCGGCCGTCTCGACGTCGAGGTCCCCGGCGTGGGACGCGGCGACGAGATCGGCGAGATGGCCGGCGCCGTCGAGGTGTTCAAGAGCAATGCGGTCGCACGTCACGCGCTGGAAGCGGAGCAGAAGGAAGCCGAGCAGCGGGCGCTGGCCCGCCGCAAGGCCGATATGCACAAGATGGCCGACGACTTCGAAAGCGCCGTTGGCGAGATCGTTGAGACGGTCTCGTCGGCTTCGTCCAGGCTGGAAGTGTCGGCGGACACGTTGAGCAAGACCGCGGTCCGCGCCGGCGAGCTCGCAACCACGGTGGCGGCCGCGTCGGAGGAAGCGTCCACCAACGTGCAGTCCGTCGCCTCGGCCACCGAGGAGATGACGTCCTCGGTCACCGAGATCGGCCGCCAGGTGCATGAATCGGCGCGCATGGCCAATGAAGCGGTCGAGCAGGCGAAGAAGACCAACGAGCGGGTGAGCGAGCTGTCGCGCGCGGCGAGCCGCATCGGCGACGTGGTCGAGCTGATCAACAGCATTGCCGGGCAGACCAATCTGCTGGCGCTGAACGCCACCATCGAGGCGGCGCGTGCCGGCGAGGCGGGGCGGGGCTTTGCCGTGGTCGCCGCCGAGGTCAAGGCGCTGGCGGAGCAGACCGCCAAGGCGACCGACGAGATCGGCCAGCAGGTGGCCGGCATCCAGGCGGCGACACAGGAATCGGTCGCGGCGATCAGGCTGATCTCCGGCAGCATCGAGCGGCTGTCGGAGGTTTCCTCGACGATTGCTGCCGCCGTCGAAGAGCAGAACGCCGCGACCAAGGAAATCTCGCGCAACGTGCAGCAGGCGGCGCACGGCACGCAGCAGGTTTCCGTCAACATCACCGACGTGCAGCGCGGCGCGACCGAGACCGGCTCGGCGTCGACCCAGGTGCTGGAGGCGGCCCAGGGTCTGTCGACAGACAGCAACCGCCTCAAGCGCGAGGTCAGCCGCTTCCTGCAGACGGTCCGCGCGGCCTGAGAGGCCTGCAGCAATCTCATCAGCTAAATCCGCGATCCAACCAACGTGTCTCAACGAGTTTGAAGCTCCGCCATGATCACCTTTCTTGACTTCCGGCCCCGCCACGAGGTGGTAAGCCGGATGCGATCGTTCGCGAATTCCTCGGCGATCATCCTTGCCCTCATGTTCACTACATCGATCCATGCAGCGCCCGGCGACAACCTCGCCGTCGTGCGCGACCTCAGTGGCAGGATCGGTCCCGTCATCGGGGCGGCCCTTGCCTGCAGCGATATCCCTCGGCCGCGTATCCAAGCCATCATCGGCAAGTTCCAGGCCGTCATCCGGGAGGCCTCGAACAACGACGGCGATCGAAACGAGCTGACGCGCCAGTTCGACCGCTTCATCGCCGACGGTCGCGCGGCCGTGGCGAGTGGCCGCCAGGACTGCCGACGGGCCGAACTCCAGCTTGGAGACATCGAACGATCGATCGGCGCACCCGCAACGGCGGCCGGCGCGCCGCCGGATGCGACGCTCCCGGTCGCTGCGGCTGGCGCGACGAGTGCTGTGCCTGCTCCATCGGTTCGCGGCGTCACGGAGCGTGACGTCACGTTCGGCAGCGTCTTGCCGCTGTCGGGCGCGAACAAGGAATCAGGACGTCTGCTCAAGGTCGGTATCGAAGCCGCCTTCAACCATGCCAACGACGCCGGCGGGGTCAATGGCCGGATGCTCAAGCTCGCCGTCGCCGATGACGGCTATGATCCGAACCGCACGCTCGATGCCATGAAGCAGCTCTACGAGAAGGAGCGCGTGTTCGGCTTCGTCGGCAGTTTCGGGACCGTGACCGCGGCCGTTGCAATTCCATATTCGCTCGAGCGCCGGATGCTGTTCTTCAGCCCCTACACCGGTGCGAACGTCTCGCGCCACGATCCGCCGGACCGCTACGTCTTCAACTATCGCCCGAGCTATTCGGAAGAAGCCGATGCGCTGGTCCGTTACCTGGTGAAGCTGCGCCGAGTGCCGCCGCGCCAGATCGCGCTGTTCGCGCAGGACGATTCGTTCGGGGATGCAGGCTTTGCCGGCGTGGCGAAGGCATTTCGCGTCCTGGGCCTCAGCGACGCTGCGATCCTGCGCGTCAACTACACCCGCAACACCGTGGATGTGGAGCCCGCGATCAACCAGCTCAAGGCGCAGAAGGTGCCCGTCCGTGCGGTCATCATGGTCGCGACTTCGCGCGCGGCAGCGAAGTTCATCGAAAAGGCGCGCGACGCGCTTCCCGGCGTCGTCTTCGTCAATGTGTCGGCGGTCGGTGCATCGGCGCTTGCCAACGAGCTCATGCTGCTTGGTTCGCGATACGCCTCCGGGGTCATCGTGACCCAGACCGTTCCCGCCGTCTCCGGCTATTCGAGCGTGGTGCTCGACTACAAGGCCGCGCTGGCGAAGCATTTCCCCGGCGAGCCGCCGGACTACACCTCGCTCGAGGGCTACATCGAGGCGAGCATCCTGATTCAAGCCCTTAAAAAGGCCGGTTCGCAGCTCGATACCGAGCGGTTGATCGATACCCTCGAGTCGATGCGTAACATCGATCTCGGTCTTGGAGCCTTGCTCAACTTCGGCCCCGCCGAACATCAGGCCTCGCACAAGATCTGGGGCACGGCGCTCGACGAGACCGGCGCCTATCAGGCGATCGAGCTGGAGTGACCCGCGGCGCGGGATAAAAAGGGGGGAGCGAGCGCCAGCATGTGCGGCCCATGGCGGCCGCATCGCAAGCGCGAGATGCAGCAGCTCGCAATCATCGAGATGCTGTCGGCGATTTCTTCGGCCGTCGGCCGCAGATGCTGTCGGGCGACAGCACCCCCCTCAGGCGCGAGGTCGGACGTTTCCTGGTCGCGTCGGCCACCGAGAAGCTGTCCTCCTCGGTGACCGAGATCAGCCGCCAGGTGCAGGAATCGGCCCGCATGGCGAGCGAGGCCGTCAACCAGGCGCGGCGGACAAACGACCAGGTGAGCGAGCTGTCCAGGGCCGCCGCGCGGATCGGCGACGTCGTCGAACTGATCAACACCATCGCCGGCCAGGCCAACGTGCTGGTGCTCAAGGCCACCATCGAAGCGGCGCGCGCCGGCGAAGCCGGCCGCGGCTTCGCGGTGGTTGCCACCGAGGTCAAGGCGCTGGCCGGGCAGACCTCGAAGGCGACCGGCGAGATCGGTCAGCAGATTTCCGGCATCCAGAGCGCGACCCAGGAATCGGTCGGCGCCATCAAGGAGATTTCCGGCACCATCGAGCGGCTCTCGGAGATCGCCTCGACCATCGCTGCTGCGGTCGAGGAGCAGGGGGCGGCGACGCAGGAGATCTCCCGCAACGTCCAGCACGCCTCGCAGGGCACCAAGGACGTCTGGTCCAACATCATCGAGGTGCAGGGCGGCGCCAATGAAACCGGCTCCGCCTCGTCCGAGGTGTTGTCCGCCGCGCAGGCGCTGTCGTCCGACAGCAACCGGTCGAAGGCCGGAGTCAGCCGATTCCTGGAGACTGTCCGCGCCGCCTGAGTGCGCACGGCCGCCGATGATAGGAGGGCGCGGCTGCGCAAGCTGCGCCCTTTGCTTTGCCCGCCGGACAACGGCAACCGCCCATGAATGGGGTCCAGCGATCCGTATTTCAACGGTTGCGGCACTTTATCTTAGGTTAATCGGCGACTGCGACAATGGACGCATCGTTTGCAGCAAAATTAGCCATGCCGATGCCGGCATGGCTCGAAAGACTCGCCATGCGTAAGAATTTGCCGGTCACCAACGTCGAGTATCCGATCACGGATGACACGCTGATCGTGTCCAAGACCGACACGAAGGGCAAGCTGACCTTCTTCAACCAGGATTTTGTCGACGCGGCCGGCTTCACCGAAGCCGAGCTGATGGGGCAGCCGCACAACATCGTGCGTCATCCCGACATGCCGCCTGAAGCCTTCGACAATCTCTGGACCACGCTCAAGGCCGGCCGACCCTGGGTCGGCGCGGTCAAGAACCGCCGCAAGAACGGCGACTATTACTGGGTGCTGGCGACGGCGTCGCCGATTTGCAAAGACGGCCAAGTCGTCGGCTACACCTCGGTGCGCACCAAGCTGCCCGCCGACCAGCGCGCGGAGGCCGAGCAGGTCTATGCGGCGATCCGCGAAAAGCGGCCACATGGTTACAAGATCGACGACGGCATCGTCCGCCGCCGCTCGGTGTTCGACCATCTCTCGATGTTCACCGGCACGATCGCGGCAAGGCTGCGAACGCTGGTCGGATTGCAGACGCTGTTCCTGCTCGTGCTTGGCGTCATCTCGTTCGGGGAGGGCGGGCTCGTCGGAATGACCGCCGTGGCGATTGCTGCCGCTGGTGTCGTGCTGTGTGGTCTGGTCGGGCTGCGTACGATGAACGTGATCGTGGCGCCGCTCGATCATCTGAACGAGACGATGGAGAGCATCACCCAGGGCACGCTCGACACCCGCATGCGCATCGAGCGCGACGACGAGATCGGCCGCGCCTTGCGTAACCTGCAGACCGTTCAGACGATGGTGCGGTTCAACGACAGGGAGCTCGGAGAGCAGGAGCGGCGCGCAGCCGCCGCGCGCAAGCGGGAGATGTCGGAGCTCGCCAACGGTTTCGAAGGCGCCATCGGCAACATCGTCAATACGGTGTCCTCGGCCTCCAGCGAGCTCGAGAGCTCGGCCAACTCGCTGTCGAGCACCGCCGTGCGGGGGCAGGAGCTTTCCACCACTGTTGCCGCGGCCTCCGAAGAGGCGTCGGCCAATGTTCAGGCCGTCGCGTCGGCGACCGAGGAGCTCACCTCGTCGGTCCGTGAGATCAGCCGCCAGGTGCAGGAGTCCGCGCGCATCGCTTCCGATGCGGTCGAGCAGGCGCGCCGCACCAATGATCGTGTCGGCGAGCTGTCGAAGGCGGCGACCCGCATTGGCGACGTCGTCGAGCTGATCAACACGATCGCCGGGCAGACCAATCTGCTGGCGCTCAATGCCACCATCGAGGCCGCGCGGGCGGGCGAGGCTGGCCGCGGCTTTGCCGTCGTCGCCTCCGAGGTCAAGGCGCTGGCCGAGCAGACTGCAAAGGCGACCGGCGAGATCGGCCAACAGATTTCCGGCATCCAGGGGGCCACGCAGGAGTCGGTCGGCGCCATCAGGGAGATCTCGACGACGATCGAGCGGCTGTCGGAGATCGCCGCGACGGTGGCGGCCGCGGTCGAGGAGCAGGGCGCAGCGACCGCCGAGATCTCGCGCAACATCCAGCACGCCGCCGCGGGTACACAGCAGGTGTCCGCCAACATCACCAACGTCCAGCGCGGCGCCAGCGAGACCGGCGACACCTCGGGGCAGGTGCTCAGCGCCGCGCGCCAGCTCTCCGGTGATAGCGAGCGTCTCAAGCAGGAGGTCGGCCGTTTCCTGCAATCGGTTCGCGCCGCCTGATCCGCGAGATGACGTAGCCGGCGACAGCGGCCGAGATTGCCCGCTGTCGCGTCCGATAGTCGAACGACACAGCCCCGACCGATAGCCGCGGGCACTGCCGATGACGCCGCGGCGAACCACGTCGACGTGGACGCTCATGCGTGCGCCGTTCGTCAGGCGGCGCCCCCGCTCGACCGGATCATCCCCCACCGTTGCAGACTCCCCACACCTGACGCCCCGGCCAGAAAGGCCGTTGTGGCGCCATAATCCCGCTAAGGTGCAGAGATTAACTTGTGTTAGATATTTATTCAACCAGCGGTACATTTAGTGGCAGGCAATGTGATTGCGAGCAGACCTTCGCGCAGGACCCTGGTGCTAACGGCCGCGACGGCCGCGGTCGCCTTGGGTCTCGATGCGGGGCTTGCCGTGGTTGCCGCCAAGCCGCGCCGCCGCACTGAGGATCCCGCGCACGGCTATCGCCGGATCACGATCGGCGAGGCGGAGGTGATCGCCCTCTACGACGGTGTATGGGAAAAGCCGCACGAGGCCGGCTTCATCGACAATGCCAGCATCAGCGACGTGAAGGAAGCACTGCGCGCTGCGGGTCTGAGCCCCGCCTTCGTCCCGGTCCCGATCTCCACCTTCGTGGTGCGGCTGAAGGGCAAGACCGTGCTGTGCGATGCCGGCGGCGGCGGTCAGGTCCAGGGTTACAATTCCGACTCGATCTTCATTTCGGGCCGCCTGCTGGACAATCTGAAAGCAGCTGGCATTCGCCCGGAGGACATCGACACCATCCTGATTTCGCACTTCCATCCCGATCATATTTTCGGACTGCTCGGCGAGGACACCAACGCGCCGGTGTTTCCCTCCGCCGAGATCATCGTGGCTGCGGCCGAATACAAATTCTGGACCGATGCATCTCTGACCAGCCGGCTGCCGCCGTGGCGGCAGTCGCTGGCGCGCCGCATCCAGAGCGTGATCCCGGGCTGGAAGAACGTGCTGCCGGTCGAGGGCGAGGACGAGGTGGTGCCCGGCATCCGCTTCGTCAGCGTCCCCGGTCATACGCCGGGGCACACCGCGTTTCATCTCAGCTCCGGAGCGGAGCAACTGATGATCTCGGGCGACACCGCCTATGTGCCGGCGTTGTGCCTGCGCCATCCCGAATGGCACGGCGCCTATGACCAGGACGGCGCGGCTGCCGAGGTCAGCCGGCGCAGATTGCTCGATCGTATCGTTGCAGAAAAGATGTTGGTTTGTGGATCTCATTTTCCGTGGGCCGCGTTCGGTCGGCTCACCCGCGATGGCGCCCATTATGCGCTCGACCTGCTCCCCGCGTGATCCCGAACCGGCCTCGGAAGAGAGGCTCGGGATCGCGCCATGACGACGCATTATGAGGTGCTCGGCGTATCGCCGCGGGCCGATCTCGACACGATCAAGCGGGCGTTTCGCCAGGCCGCCAAGGCGCACCATCCCGACCTCCGGGGCGGCGCCGATCCGGCGTCGGAGCATCAGCTCAAGTTGATCATCGTCGCCTACAACGTGCTGCGCGACCCTGACCTGCGCGCCGAATACGACGCCCATCTTGCTTCTGAGCGCGACCGCGTCCGCCGCGAACGCTGGGACGCCATCCTGCAGTTCACCGCGGCGACCGCCGTGCTCAGCGCGATCCTGATCGGCCTCGAGATTCTGCTCTTGCCCTCCGCCGGTGATTGGATGAGCAGGCCGGCGACGCGCTCGATCGTGACACCGTCGCCGCAGGCCCGATCGGGGCCGCAGCGCAAGGTCGCAGGTGAGACCGTCCCGGCGCCTGCCGTCCAGGACGCGACCGGAGCCGTGTTGCCGGTGCCGCCTTCGGAGGCGGAGGCCCCCGCGCTGTCTCCGCCGGCAGAGCCGAGAGCCGCAGAGCAGGTCGTCCCGGCTGCACCGACGACCGCCGCATCCTTCCTGAAGCGGGGGATGGACCGCAGCCGGCAGGGCGATCTCGAGCGCGCTGTCGCCGATTTCGACGAAGCGATCCGGCTCGCGCCCCGCAATGCCGATCTCTATCGCTATCGCGCCAGGGATCTGGTCCGCATGGGCCGCATCGACCGCGCGCTTGGCGATTTTGAGCGGGCGATCCGGCTGGATCCGAACGACCCGGTGCTGTTTCACGATCGTGGCCTCGCGCTTCAGCGCAAGGGCGATCTCGACGAGGCCCTCGTCGATCTCGACCACGCCGTGCGCATGGGCTTCAGCGATGCCGGAATGTACAGCGACCGTGGCGCGGTGTGGCTGGCGAAGGGGCGCTACGACCGCGCGCTCGCCGACTTCAACCAGGCCCTCAAGCTGGATCCGGAATTGGCGATCGCGGCCGCACGGCGGGATGAGGCTCTCGCGCGCAGGCGCGACCGGCAATTGGCCGGCGACGACGGCGCGCCTCCGGCGGCGGCGGAGACCACGGGCACGGTGCCTGCCGACGCGAAGCCCAGGCGTAGCGGGCGCTGAGCGCCGGACCGTGATCTGCGCTCCGACATCCGGGAGACGGCGAGCAGCGTTGTGCTCACACCCGTCGGCGCGACCGTTCCATTGCGCGGCGGTCTGCGATCCAGGAGCGCGCCATGAGCGTTTACGTTTCCGTCACCGGCTTCCGCCCGCATCGCGGCCTCAATCGGCTGGCGCGATTCTGGTGGCACACGTTGCGCGCCGTCCGCCAGGCGCGTGCGGCTCCCGGGAATCTGCGCGTCGAGCTTCGTCCGGTGAATGGCATCTATCATACGCTGACGGTCTGGACCGACGAAGCCAGCATGCGCGCCTATGTCAGAAGCGGCGCGCACCGCCGCGCCATGATCGGCTTCCGCGACCTCGGCGGCGGCAGGACGCTCGGCTTCGTGGCGGACAGCGATCCTGATCCTGATTGGGACACGGCCTATGCGCGCTGGCAGCGTGACGCCCGGGAGGTGTGAGGCGACGGAAGCGAACTAATTCGTCCGCCACTCCGGCACACCATCGGCGGCCATCGTGATCGTGCCGAGCGCGCCGACCGGCGTCCTGTCCTGATCCATCAGCCGCGCCAGCGTGGCTGCGTCCTGCGCCGGAACGCGCGCCAACGTGCGCGTGTCCTGCGCGGTGCGCAGCATCGCAACGCCATGCTCGACCTCGCCGTTGCGATCAAACAGCGCGGTGAAGCTTTCGACCCGGCCGCCGCCGCCGGCTTCGCTGACGAACGCCGGCGCGGCGGCGCGATGCCGATCGGCCTCGGCCTGCACGCTCACCTCCTGCGACAGGGACGACGGCGGCTCGCGCGAGATCACCAGCGCATGATGCTTGGTGACGAAGCCGCCCTGGCCGTACAGCAGGCCGCGCCTGGCGCCGCCGCGCAGCCGCCGCACCATCGCGCAGGCGGCGTGCGTCATGTAGGTGTTGAGCGGCGCGCCGAAGAAGGTCAGCCCGCCGGTGACGGTCGGCTCCACGTCGGCGCCGAGGCCGAGGATCCGCCGTGCCATCTTCGGCACGCAGGGAAAGCAGCTGTAGAGCTCGATGACGTCGAACGCCGCGCCGTTGCCGCCTACGAGTTTCATTGCGGCCCGCAACACGGCGTTCTGCGGATGACTCTCGGCGAACTGATCGCGCGTGAGGTAGTCGCGCGGATCCTCCGCCGCTGCGCCACCGAGCGGATAGATCATGCGGCTGTCGGCAATGCCCGCCGCACGCGCCTTGGCCAGGCTGGTCAGGATCAGCGCCGCGCCCATGTTGACCATGGGATTGGCGACCATCAGCTTGGTGTAGGGCCAGGCGATCGGGCGGTTGTCGGCCGACGGAGTCGTGATCTCCTCGGGCGCGAAGTGCCGCTTCAGCCAGGCGTTGGGATTGTAGGCGGCGACCGCGGAAAAGCGCGACCACAGCTCGCCGGATTCCGCGAGCGCCTGCCGCGGCGTCTGGCCCCATTTGGCCGCGCTCGCGACCTCGTAGAACGGATAGACCGAGACCGGGCGGAATACGCCGAGCTTCACCGCCAGCGGCTTCTGGAACGCGGCGCCGCGCTTCGGCTCCTCGACGTCGTGGGCGAACGGCCTCCACGGCAAGGGCACGCCGGCGCGGTCGGCCTTGGTCGCGGTCGATTGCGCCTCGGCGCCGCAGACCACGGCGACCTCGCATTCGCCGCGCGCGATGCGCAAGGCGGCCTCGTGCAGAAAGCGGATCGGGCTCTCGCCGCCGACCGGACCATAATGGCAGTGCGCCGGCGTCACGCCGAGCCGCTGCGCGAGAAGCTGCTCGGGATCGCGGTAGCGCCAGCTCAGGAAGTTGACGACGTCGAGCGAGCCGATGTCGTGGACGAGCTTGGCGCCCGCGTCATTTTCCGCACGGCGGATCGCCTGTTCGAGCAGCGTCAGCGGCTCGAGACCGTCGCCGATATCCTTGGGACGATCGACGATCTCGCCCACGCCGACGATCACGGGAATGCGGTCGGGGGGCAGGGTACTTGCAGTCATCGGCGTTTCCAAGAGCCGGCCCGTGACGGACCGTCATTGTTGTCTTGTCTCCGTTCTGTCATCGCAGGTTCGACCGCGCAATGCAGAAAATGCTGATGGCGCCCGCGCGCAGCATGGCTTCCGCTTCACGGCAGATGCGCCTAAAACGCTCGCTCCTGACGCTCACGCCGGAGTCTGCCGTGTCTGAACAGAACAGCTATGTGCCGCCCAAGGTCTGGACCTGGAACAAGGCCAGCGGCGGCCGCTTCGCCAACATCAACCGGCCGATCGCAGGTCCGACGCACGAGAAGGAATTGCCTGTCGGCCGTCATCCCTTGCAGCTTTATTCTCTGGGAACGCCCAACGGTGTGAAGGTCACAGTGATGCTCGAGGAGCTGCTGGCGCTCGGCCACAGCGGCGCCGAATACGACGCCTGGCTGATCCGGATCGGCGAGGGCGATCAGTTCGGTTCGGGCTTCGTCGCCATCAATCCCAATTCCAAGATCCCGGCGCTGCTGGATCGCAGCGGGACCGAACCGATCCGCGTATTCGAGTCCGGCGCGATCCTGGTGTATCTGGCCGAGAAGTTCGGCGCCTTCCTGCCGACCGAGCCGGCCAAGCGCGCCGAATGCCTGTCCTGGCTGTTCTGGCAGATGGGAGCTGCGCCCTATCTCGGCGGCGGCTTCGGCCACTTCTATGCCTATGCGCCGACCAAGATCGAGTATGCCATCGACCGCTTCGCGATGGAGGTGAAGCGCCAGCTCGACGTACTCGACCGCCGTCTCGCCGAAAGCGAGTATCTCGCCGGCCCCGACTACACCATCGCCGACATCGCGGTGTGGCCGTGGTACGGCGCGCTCGCCAAGGGCCTGCTCTACGAAGGCGGCGAGTTCCTCTCGGTGCAGGACTACAGGAATGTTCAGCGCTGGACCGAGCAGATCGCGCAGCGCACCCCTGTGAAGCGCGGCCGCATGGTCAACCGCGTCTCCGGCGATCCAAAGAGCCAGCTCCACGAGCGCCACGACGGCAGCGACTTCGACACCAAGACACAGGACAAGAAGACACAGGACAAGATCGGGCAGGGCACGTAGTTGCGCGTGTAGGGTGCACAAAGGCGCGGCGAGCTCATCGCGGCGTGCAACGACTGTGGAGTGAGCCGTGCCCAACGTCGTCCCTCGCCGGCGCCGTCGGTGGGCACGCGCCGCCTGACGGCCCCGCTTGCCCGCCCTGCGGTTCGATGCACGATTGCTCTTGTTGCACGTGCGAAGTCTCGTCCGTTGCCGCGCTGCGATGCCACGATTGCGGACGTTCACGGCTTTTCTCGCAGTCAGAGAATGTGCAACGATCAATTCGTAGCGGCCGTGCATGCCGCCAGATTTCGATGAGAGCCGGCGGTGATGACCGCGGGTTCAAAACGACCACTCCGGAGGGAGTTGCATGATCGACAGACGTGATCTGCTCAAGGGAGCGGGGATGGCTGCTTTGCTGGGCAGCTTCGGCACGACCCGTGCGCTGGCCGAGGAGACGGTGACGTTGCCCTTCGCCAATGGCGAGCGCCCGCTGGTGAAATATCCGCAGAAGCGACCGATGATCGGTCTGACCAGCCGGCCGCCGCAACTCGAGACGCCATTCGGGGTGTTCAATGACGGCGTGATCACGCCGAACAATGCCTTCTTCGTCCGCTATCATCTGGCGGGCCTGCCTTACGATCTCGATCCGGACAAGTTCACGCTCGCGATCAGGGGAAAGGTCGACAAGCTGCTCAAGCTGTCGCTCAAGGACATCCGCAAGATGAAGGCGACCGAGATCGTCGCCGTCAACCAATGCTCCGGCAACAGCCGCGGCTTCTTCGAGCCGCGCGTCGCAGGCGGCCAGCTTGGCAATGGCGCCATGGGCAATGCGCGCTGGCGTGGCGTGCCGCTCAAGACCGTGCTCGACATGGCGGGTGTTCAGGCCGGCGCCAGGCAGGTCACCTTCGGCGGCATGGACGGCCCGGTGATCGACAAGACGCCGGATTTCGTCAAGGCGCTCGACCTTGATCACGCCATGGATGGCGAGGTGATGCTGGCCTACGGCATGAACGGCGAGGATCTGCCGTTCCTGAACGGCTTTCCGCTGCGCCTGATCGTGCCCGGCTACTACGGCACCTATTGGGTCAAGCACCTCAACGAGATCACTGTCATCGACAACGTCTTTGACGGCTTCTGGATGAAATCGGCCTATCGAATTCCGGACACGCCGAACAATGCCGTCGAGCCCGGAACCACGCCGAAAGCGACGATCCCGATCAACCGCTTCACGGTCCGCTCGTTCATCACCAGCCTGGCCGACGGCGCAAAGCTCAAGGCGGGCAGGGCAATGCTGCGCGGCCTCGCATTCGACGGCGGAACGGGAATCAAGCAGGTCGCGGTCTCGACCGACGGCGGAAAAACCTGGACCGACGCCAAGCTCGGCAAGGATCTCGGAAAATATTCCTTCCGCGAGTGGAAGCTGCCGGTGAAGCTTGCCGCGGGGTCCCACGATCTCAAGGTGCGTGCCACGAGCAATTCCGGCGAGACCCAGCCGGAGACGCCGCGCTGGAATCCGGCCGGCTATCTGCGCAATGTCGTCGAAACCGTCCGCGTCACGGCGGCCTGAGGAGCATCACCATGCGTCGGACGTCTTTCCTCATCGCCACGCTGGCCGTCGGACTTGGCTGCCTGGCGGGCCGCCCCACCTCGCTCACGGCAGCCCCGGTCAACTATCAGGTTCCGCAGGAGACGGCGGCCTTCAAGCCGGGGCCCGATCTCGCCGTCGTGCAGGGCAATTGCACGGCCTGTCACTCCTCCGACTACATCAAGACCCAGCCGCCGATGCAGAACAGGAAGGAGTTCTGGCAGGCCGAAGTCACCAAGATGATCAAGGTCTATGGCGCCCCGATCGACGCGGCCGATGTCGGCAAGATCGTCGACTATCTCGCCGCGACCTACTGACTGCCCGTGCCGGCGGCCGGGAACGCTCAGGCGGCGCCCTTCGCCGGCGGGAAATCCATCCGGTCATTGGTGCGGCAATAGCGGTCGGCGAACATGCGCCCGACAGGATGGAACAGCTCCATCTCGACCCGCATCTTTTCGGTGTCCCACAATTCGTCGCGGATGTGGAAAGCGAGGCCTTCGCCGAGCACCAGCACGCGATCGCCATTGACGTCGATGAGCTGCCAGGTCTTGCACTCCATCGCGAACGGTGCCTCCGCCAACCGCGGAACGCCGATCATCCGCGACGGTGTAAGCTTGAGCCCGAGGTGATCCGGCTCGCCGATCCCAGGTGGAAAGTCGCCGCCGGTCTCGTGCATCGCCTGCGCCAGCGGCTCGTCGGTGATGTGGACGACGAACTCGCCGCCGCGGCGGATGTTGACGAGGGTGTCCTTGACCCGCCCATCGGGCCGCAGGTTGATCGCGAACACGCACAGCGGCGGGTCCTCGCCGAGCACGTTGAAGAACGAGAATGGCGCGGCGTTGACGATCCCGGTCTCGCCTCTCGTCGTCACCCAGGCGATCGGCCGCGGCAGCGCGAAGGAGGTCAGAATCTTGTAGCGCTCGCGCGGGCTGAGATCGGTGGAGAGGTATTCCATTTAGAGGCCTCTGGTGCGTCGGTTCCCCGACCGTAGTGGGCGGTGACGCGATGCGGAAGCCAATAAAGCGGGCAGGGGTTGCGCACATCAGCGCCGTCTTCGCGGAAATTCGATGTTCCCGGGAACGGCTCCGCCAGCGCTACGTTCGGACAGCACACGGCAACGACAAATGGAGGTCGCGCCATGAAACCAATGATCAGTCTGATTGCTTGCGCATTCGTCGTCTCGGCCACGTCCGCGCTGGCGCAGGGCAGCCCACAGACCACGCCGCCGCCGAGTGCGCAGAATTCCGGAGCAGGCATCCAGGGCGCGCCGGGCAACAAGAACGGACCGGGCACTGAGACGGGAAGCGGCACGGTAGGCTCGTCCACGATCAACCGCCATAATCCGGACGTCAGCGCGCAGGACCCGTCGAACATCAAGGGCATGCCGGGGAACAAGAGCGGCCCGCCGGCCAAGAAACCGCAGGACTGACGTCTGCGAGGGCGGCTGCGCGATTGCGCGGCCGCCCTTCGCATTTCGGCGGTCGTGCCGTCGCGCTGATTGTCAGATCAGGGAAGGGCGGCTGCCCCGTTGGTCACGATCAGATTGTCGGTATCTGCCGGGGCCAGCTCGCTCGTCGCATCGCCGCCGAGATATTTGTCGAGCGTCGCCTGGATCCGTTCCCGCGCCGTGTAGGGGCCACGGTCGCTCATCCATGTGTGCTGGAACTCGGTCTTGATGATGTCGATGCCGCTCTTCTTGTCGACATGCGTCGGCACCACGCCGGGGTCGGTCTTGAACTGCGGATCATCCGAGCGGAACGACAGGATCTTGAGCTTGTCCCTGATGACGAAAGGCACGCGCAGATTGTCGAGCGTCACCACCTGCGAGACGATGTTCGGATGCTCCTTGGCGAAATACATCGCGGTGTCGCCGCCATTGGAGTGGCCGACCAGGGTCAGGTGATCGTAGTCGGCATTCGGATGACGCTTCTTCATCTCGTTCAGCACGCAGAGGATGTTGGCCTCGCCCTTCTGGTAGACGTCGAGCCGGCCGACATATGGCATCCCGACCTTGGTGACGAGCGGCGGATCGGTCGGCAGGTCCTGCTGGACGCTGGCGACGAGGTAGCCGCGCGCGGCGAACACGTTCGCGAGGAACGAGTACTCGGTGTTCTTGACCGTGTTGCCGTTGCTGATGATGGCCACGGGCAGCCGCCACAGCCCGGCATTGGCCTTCATCTCGTAGTCCTTGCGCACCGCGACATCGACATTGATCGACCGCTGCCGCGCAGCATCGAAGAACTCGCGGCTCTCGTGCTGGATGCCCCACTTTGCCATCGCAAAGTAGCCGGCCACAGCCAGGGCAGACACACAGGCCAAAACCGTCACACCGCGCTTCATGGCATCCTTCCTGGGAATTCTCTCCGTTATGTGATGGGTGACAACGCCGGCGTCACGGGGGCGTGGCAGCCAGAGGCGGATTAAATTTCGGAAATCTTGGAGCGCAGCACGGAACGATCCCCGTCTGGTGAGCCGGCGCACCGGCTCACCACCCGCTGCGAGGGATCAGAATGCGGTATAGCCGCCGTCGATCACGAAGCAGTCGGCGGTGTGATAGGACGACGCCTTGCTCATGAGGTAGACGGCGATGCCGCCGAAATCCGACGGCTCGCCGAAGCGGCGCACCGGGATACGCGGCATGACGTTGGCGACGAACTTCTCGTTGCCCATGATGCCCGCGGTCATGTCGCTCTTGATCCAGCCGGGCAGGATGGCATTCGCGGTGACACCATAGCGCGCCAGCTCCACCGCGAGCGCGCGGCACAGCGCATTCAGCGCGGCTTTGGTCCCTGCATAATGCTCGTTGCGCGCGGTGCCGAACAGCGAGGCCAGGCTCGAGGTGGCAACCAGCCGGCCGAACGCGTCACCGGCTTCGGCGCGCGCGGTCATGTGCCTCGCGGCAGCCTGAAACGCATGGAACACGCCGTCGAGATTGGTTGCGAACATCGTGCGCCATTCCTCCTCGCTGCGCTCGATGAACGGCTTGCGGCCACCGCCGCCGATGCCGGCATTGGCAAAGCAGCCGTCGACCCGACCGAACGTGTCGAGCGTGGCCTTCATCGCCTCGTTGACGGAAGCGGCGCTGGTCACGTCGCAGATACGGGTGTCGACCTTGCCGGGCCCGGCGGCCATCGACGCCGCCGCAGCCTTGTTCTTCTCGGCGTTGCGGCCCCAGATCGAGACGTTACAGCCACTGGACGCAAGTGCCTGGGCAATACCGAGGCCTATGCCTCCATTACCGCCGGTGACGACGGCCACACGGCCGGTGAGGTCGAACATGGTCATGGGGTTCTCTCGGGCGTTTCCGTGATGATGTGAGCGCGCTGCGCGTCGCTTCGGTTATTTGGATGATGCAACCATGGACAAGCGAAGCGCAAAAATCAAATATGCTGACCGAACCGGGCTGCGCTTCGAATTTCCGCCGCGAAGAATGCAGCGACCGAAAAGCTCTTGAGAGGAAACCATGCAGTACAAGCACGTCACGCTCGATTTCGACGGGCCCGTCGCCATCCTCACGCTCGACCATCAGGAGGTGATGAATGCGGTCTCGATCGACATGCTCGGCGGGTTGGCCGAAGCGCTCGACGAGATCGAGGAGAAGAAGGCTGCGGTGCGCTGCCTCGTCGTGACGGGCGCCGGCCGCGCCTTCTGCACCGGCGCCAACCTGCAGGGCCGCAATGCGCAGGCCAAGCCCGGCCGCAGCAATGCCGGCGCCGCGCTCGAGACCGCCTTCCATCCGTTCCTGCGCCGCTTGCGCAATCTGCATTGCCCGATCGTGACCTCGGTGAATGGCCCGGCCGCCGGCGCCGGCATGAGCTTCGCGCTGATGGGCGACATGATCCTGTGCGCGAAGTCCGCCTACTTTCTGCAGGCCTTCCGCCGCATCGGACTGGTGCCTGATTGCGGCTCGACCTGGCTGTTGCCGCGCCTCGTCGGCAAGGCCCGCGCGATCGAGCTGTCGCTGCTGGGCGAAAAGCTGCCGGCCGAGACGGCGCTGCAATGGGGCCTCGTCAACCGCGTCTATGACGATGCGGTCCTGAAGGAGGAGACGATGAAGCTCGCGCACGAGCTCGCCAACGGGCCGACGGTGGCGCTGGCGCAGATCCGCCAGCTGTATTGGGACAGCCCGGAGAACTCTTTCGAGGAGCAGCTCAACGCGGAATTTCAGTCGCAGCGCGTCGCAGGCAGCACTTCGGATTTCAAGGAAGGCGTCACCGCGTTCCTCGAAAAGCGCCCGGCCAAGTTCAAGGGCCAATGATCGAGACCGAGCTGTCCCGCTGCGTCGCCTCGTTCATGCCGGGGGCGACCGGTGTGAGCGGCGCCGCAAGACTCTCCGGCGGCGCCAGCCAGGAGACATGGCGCTTCGACATCGTCCATCCCGTCGGTGAGGTCGGCGCCATTCTGCGTCGCTCGCCGAAAGGCTACGGCGCCGCGCCCGGGCGTGCCGCCGGGCTCGACAACGAGGCGGCGCTGATGCGGCTCGCTTATGCCGCCGGCGTGCCGTCGCCCGAGGTCCTGCACGTGCTGCGGCCGGAGGACGATCTCGGCGCCGGTTTCATCATGCGCCGCGTCGAGGGCGAGACCATCGCGCGCAAGATCCTGCGTGATGCCGAATTCGCCGAGGCGCGGCCGCGCCTCGCGCGCCAGCTGGGCGGCATCGCCGCCGGCATCCACGGGATTCGACGCGAGACGCTGCCCGCGTTGCGCGGGATGACCGCGACCAAGGAGATCGCGGAGCTCGCACGGGAATATCAAAGCTTCGACTGGCCGCGCCCGGTGTTCGATCTGGCCCTGCGCTGGCTGTCGCAGAACGATCCCGGTCCCCCGGCCGAGATCACGCTGGTGCACGGTGATTTCCGCAATGGCAATCTCATCATCGGCCGCGATGGCGTGCGCGCCGTGCTCGACTGGGAGCTCGCCCATCTCGGCGATCCCATGGAGGATCTCGGCTGGATCTGCGTCAACTCCTGGCGCTTCGGCGAGATCGACAAGCCGGTCGGCGGCTTCGGATCGCGTGAGGAGCTGTTCGCGGGCTACGAGGGCGGGGGCCGCAAGGTCGACGCTGATAGAGTGAAGTTCTGGGAGGTCATGGGCACGCTGCGCTGGGGCGTGATGTGCTGCGGCATGATGCAGCGTTTTCGCATCGGTCCCGACCATTCGATGGAGCGCGCCATGATCGGCCGCCGCGCGTCGGAGACCGAGATCGATCTGTTGCGATTGCTTGCGCCGAGGGGAGAGGGCTGATGCAGGACGAGCCGACGCCGACCGAGCTGGTGCAATCCGTCGCCGACTTCCTGCGCAACGACATCGCGCCGCTGATCTCGGGGCACCAGGCGTTCAAGCTGCGCGTGGGCATCAACGCGCTCGATCTCGTGGTGCGACAGCTCACACAGGCGGCTGCGGCAGATGAGGCGGAGCATGCGCGGTTGAGAGAATTGCTGGGACAGGATGGTGATCTACTCGAACTCAATCGAGCGCTCGCGGCTCAGATCGCCAGCGGCGCCGTTGGCCTCCAGACACCGGGCCTGAAGCAGCACCTCTGGCGGACCACTCTCGCCAAGCTCGCCGTCGATCAGCCGAACTACGCGTCCTACAAGCGCGAAGCTGGGAGGAGCACCGATGGCTCCTAACCCACCGGCGTCATGCCCGGGCTTGACCCGGGCATCCATATCTTCACGAGTCTGCTGCGAGACGTGGATGGCCGGGTCAAGCCCGGCCATGACGGAGCGGAGACAACCCGGCGCGATCAGGCCCAGAGCATGCGAAGTATCGGATAACTCACCGCCCGTGCCACCTCGGCGGCCGCTTCTCCGAGAACG
The DNA here is from genome assembly GCF_032380995.1 of Bradyrhizobium sp. SZCCHNR2028. NCBI lineage: Bacteria > Pseudomonadati > Pseudomonadota > Alphaproteobacteria > Hyphomicrobiales > Nitrobacteraceae > Bradyrhizobium > Bradyrhizobium sp. SZCCHNR2028. Next base: position 98,735 of record NZ_JAUHJF010000015.1, read on the forward strand.
CCTTCGGTCCCTCGATGTAGTCCTGCGAATGGATCATCGCCTGCACCGCCGGGTAGTCGCGCTGCTCGGTGATGGCCTGCTCCAGCGAGACCGCAAGGCCCTTCTCGATCGCCTGCTTGGAGGCGCGGATCGACATCGGCGAGTTCTTGGCGATCGTCTCGGCCCATCGCTCCGCCGCCGCCAGCGCCTCGCCTTGCGGCACCACCTCATTGACGAAGCCGAGCTCATGGCCTTCGCGGGCGCCGACATGTCGACCGGTGAGGATCATGCCCATCGCGCGCTTCATGCCGATCTGGCGCGGCAGCCGCTGCAGGCCGCCGGCGAGCGCGGCGAGGCCGACGCGCGGCTCGGGCAACGCGAAGGTCGCATTCTCGGAGGCGATGATCAGGTCGCAGGCGAGCGCGATCTCGAAGCCGCCGCCCATTGCGACGCCGTTGACGGCGGCGATGATCGGCTTGTCGCAATCGAAGCGGGAGGTGAGCCCCGCGAAGCCGCTCTTACCCCAACCGCGCGCGCCGCCGGCCGCCTGCCATTTCAGGTCGTTGCCGGCGCAGAACGCTTTGTCGCCCTCACCGGTGACGATCGCGACCCACTGCTCGGGATCGGCGGCGAAGGCGTCGAACACGCGCTCGAGTTCATGATGCGCCTCGATGTGCAGGGCGTTGTAGACCTCGGGGCGCGCCAGGGTGACGATCGTGATCGGCCCCTTGCGCGTCACTCTCGAAAACTTCAGCTCCATCGGCTGTTCCTCCTGTCTTCTGATTGGCTGTCGCGCATCAGCTTAGCGCCTGCGCAGGTGTTGCAGTCATCCAAATACGCAACGGCGCTGCGCGCCACAAGCACGCGACGGGAGGTCGCGCCGACCAGGATCAACAACAACAACGAAACACACTGGGAGACACGCCGTGGATTTTTCCTTGCCGAAGGAATTGGTCGCCTATCTCGACGAGCTCGATCGCTTCATCGCCGCCGAGATCAAGCCGCTGGAGCAGGCCGACGACAACATCCGCTTCTTCGATCATCGCCGCGAATGGGCGCGCACCGATTTCGAGAATGGCGGCCTGCCGCGGCATGAATGGGAGCAACTGCTGCGCAAGGCCAAGGATCGTGCCGATGCGGCCGGCCATCTGCGCTTTGCAATTCCGAAGCGCTATGGCGGCAAGGACGGGTCCAACCTCTGGATGGCCGTGATCCGCGAGCATTTCGCCTCCAAGGGCCTCGGCCTGCACAACGACCTGCAGAACGAGCACTCGATCGTCGGCAATCTGCCGATCGTCACCATGCTCGACCGGTACGGCCGCGACGACCAGAAGGCGATGATCGACGGCTCGATCACCGGCAAGTACCGCATCACGTTCGGTCTCACCGAGCCGCATCACGGCTCGGACGCGACCCACATGGAAACCAAGGCCGTTCCGGCCACCCGCGACAACATCAAGGGCTGGCTGATCAACGGCGAGAAGATGTGGACGACGGGCATGCACGTCGCCACCCACTGTGCACTGTTCGCGCGCACCTCGGGCAATGATGGTGACGCGCGCGGCATCACCTGCTTTCTGGTGCCGGCCAAGACCGAGGGTGTGAAGGTCGAGGAGTATCTCTGGACCTTCAACATGCCGACCGATCATCCGCGCGTCAGCTTCACCGACGTGTTCGTGCCGGAGGATGCGCAGTTCGGCGAGGTCGGGCGCGGGCTGTCGCTGGCGCAATGCTTCGTCCATGAGAACCGCATCCGCCAGGCGGCGAGCTCGCTCGGCGCGGCCGTCTACTGCATCAATGAGAGTGTGAATTACGCGCGTGAGCGAAAACCGTTCGGCAAGGCGCTGGCCGAGAACCAGGCGATTCAGTGGCCGCTGGTCGAGCTGGCGACCCAGGCCGAGATGCTGCGGCTGCTGATCCGCAAGACGGCCTGGGAGATGGACCAGCTCACCCAGGCCCAGGTCGAGCACACACTCTCGGACAAGGTCTCGATGTGCAACTACTGGGCTAACCGTCTGTGCTGCGAGGCGGCCGACCGCGCCATACAGGTCCATGGCGGCATGGGCTATTCGCGCCACAAGCCGTTCGAGCACATCTACCGCCACCACCGCCGCTACCGCATCACCGAGGGCAGCGAGGAGATCCAGATGCGCAAGGTCGCCGGCTTCCTGTTCGGCTACATGGGGGTGAACAAGCGGTGACACGCTGTTGAGCGGCAGGGCCCTGTCGCAAGCGCAATTGATGCAATCGAGCGTCGTCTCCGGAGCCCTGGATTGCTTCGGCGCAAGGCGCCTCGCAATGACGGCGGAGAGGGAGCGCGCACTCTCTCCACGGCGTCATCGCGAGCGCAAGCGAAGCGATCCAGGATGGCGGTGCGTGCACTCAATTGACCTGCCGATCCTTGCCCGCCCAATAGGGGTCGCGCAGATTCCTTCGCAGGATCTTGCCGGAGGGGTTGCGCGGCAGGTCGTCGAGGAAGTCGACGCTCTTCGGCGTCTTGAAACCGGCGATGCGCGTGCGGGTGAAATTGATGATGTCGGTCTCGGTGGCGCGCGTGCCAGGCTTCATCACGACGATCGCCTTGACGGCCTCGCCCCATTTGTCGTCGGGAATCCCGATCACCGCGGCCTCGGCGACATCGGGATGATCGCAGATCGCGCTCTCGACCTCGGCCGGATAGATGTTCTCGCCGCCGGAGATGATCATGTCCTTGATGCGGTCGTGGATGTAGACGTAGCCGTCCTCATCCATGTAGCCCGCGTCGCCGGTGCGCAGCCAGCCGTCCTTGCCGAGCGTGCGCGCGGTGGCCTCCGGCAGATTCCAGTAGCCGGCCATGTTGGAGCCGGAGCGGGTGGCGATCTCGCCGACCTCGCGCGGCGGCAGCGGGTTGCCCATGGGATCGATGATCGCGACCTCGATTCCCGGCAGCGGCTTGCCGGCCGAGCGCATCCGCTCCAGACCCTCGACATGGTCCTCGGGCGGCAGCGCGATGATGGTGCCGGTGGTCTCGGTCATGCCATACATCTGCACGAAGCCGCATTTGAAGACCTCGATGCACTCCTTCAGCAGCGCCGCCGGGATCGGCGAGGCGCCATAGAGCATGTATTTCAGGCGGGAGAAATCGACCTGCCGCGCGCGCGGCTGCCGCACCACGAACTGCATCGCCGCCGGCACCATGAACAGCTTGGTGATGCCGGACTGCTCGAAGAAGTCGAGGATCCTGGTCGGATCGAATTCGCGCGCGATGACGCCGCGGGCACCGTGGTAGAGGCTCATCAGGCCCCAGCCGGAGCCGCCGATGTGGAAGATCGGCATCGCGATCAGCGAGACGTCGTCGGTCGACCATTTGTTCCAGTCCGGTTTCTCCTCGGGATTGCCGGTGTTGACGAGGTTGAGGAAGTTGGCGTGCGACAGCATCGCGCCTTTCGGCTTGCCGGTGGTGCCGGAGGTGTAGAGCTGCAGCGCGATGTCCTGCGGCGTGATCGGAACGCCCGGATCATCCGCGCTCTGCGCGTCGCGCCAAGCCGTGTAGTCCTGCCATTCCGGCGCGCCGCCCTCGGTGGTGATGATGTGCCGCACGCTCGGGATCTGGTCGCGGATGTTGCGGATCATCGTAGTGAATTCCGGTCCGACGAACAGTGCAGGGGCCTTGCAGTCCTCGACGATGAAGGCGACCTCGGGACCGGCGAGGCGCCAGTTCACCGGCGCCATGACGACGTTGGCCTTCATGGCGCCGACGAGCAGCTCAAAATAGATGTCGCTGTTCTTGCCGAAATAGGCGATCCGCTCGTGCGGCTTGACGCCAAGCGCCTTCAGCGCGTTGGCGACCTGGTTGGTCTTGCGGTCGAACGCGGCGAAGCTGGTGATGCGCCCCTCGAACTCATAGGCGGTGGCGGAGCCCAGCGTTTGCGCTCTGTCGCGCACGACGTCGACGAGCGTCGACGATGCCGTCGAGACGGACATGTTTCCCCTCCGATTGCGTCTTGTTCTTTGTTTGATGTCTTGTCGTGGTCCTCGCCCCGGATCGCGCCGGAGCAAGCATCTCTCGATCAGTCTACAGGGCGCACGTCGCCGATCAACCGGGCGATTCGGCCGTCAGCTCGTGCGCGTCGCGCGGTCCTTCTCGTTCTGCGCCTTGATCGACTCCTTGGCCTTGGTCCAGTCGTCGTCGCTCCAGTCGCGCAACTGATAGAAGTTGCCGCCCATCGCCAGCGCCTGGGCGCCGTCCATCGCGATGGTCTCGCCGTTGATCCAGTTGCAGCCGCCGGAGATCAGGAACACCGCGAGGTTCTGCAGCTCCTCCATGGTGCCGACGCGACCCATCGGGTTCATCGCCTTGGTCCGCGCGCCGGCCTCGTCGCCGGGCTTGATGCGCTTGCTCATGCCTTCGGTCGGGATTTCGCCGGGCGCGATGGTGTTGAGGCGGATGCCATAGCGGCCCCATTCAGTCGCGAGCGACATCGTCATGGCGTGGATCGCCGACTTGCTCATCGCCGATGGCACCACATAGGGCGAGCCGTTGCGCACCCACGTCACCGTGATCGACACGACGTTGCCCGGCTGCTTCGCAGCGATCCAGCGCTTGCCGACGGCATGCGTCACGTAGAACGTGCCGTGCATCACGATGTTGGCGACGGCATCGAAGCCGCGCGGGCTCAATTCCTCGGTGCGGGAGATGAAGTTGCCGGCCGCGTTGTTGATGAGATCGGTGAGGCCGCCTTCCTGGAAGATGGCCTCGATCATTTCCTCCACCGCCATGGCATTGCGGATGTCGACACCGTGGCTGGTCACGCGGCCGCCGTAGAGATCCATCAGTTCGGTCGCGGTCTCGTCGCAGACGATTTTCCGCCGGCCGCAAATATGCACCTCGGCGCCGAGCTGCAGGAAGCGCGCGGCCATCGCCTTGCCAAGGCCCGTGCCGCCGCCGGTCACCAGAATGCGTCGACCTTCGAGGAGATTGTCCTTGAACATGGGAGTTTCCGCCTGACATGTTGTGAGTTAATTGGTCGATTGACTAAATCGCTCCGACAGCCTTCTGTAAAGTCACAAAGACATCCGTAGGGAGACCGCTCGATGGACAACCGCCTCGCGATCGAGATCAAGGACGGCGTCGCCGACGTTCGCCTGGTTCGCGCCGACAAGATGAATGCGTTGGACATGGAGATGTTCGAGGCGCTGGTCGCGGCGACCGAGCGGCTGTCGAAGGAGAAGGGACTGCGGGCGGTGGTGCTGTCCGGCGAGGGGCGTGCCTTCTGCGCGGGCCTCGACATGGGCCGCTTCGCCGCGATGAAGGAGTCCGGCGGCAACGGCATACCCGGCGGCGAGACGCGCGACCTCACCGTTCGCACCCACGGCAAGGCCAACTTCGCGCAGCAGGCTGTCTGGGGCTGGCGGCAGCTGCCGGTGCCGGTGATTGCTGCAGTGCATGGCGTCGCCTATGGCGGCGGCTTCCAGCTCGCGTTGGGCGCGGACATGCGCTACGTCGCGCCCGACACCAAGATGTCGATCATGGAGATCAAATGGGGTCTGGTGCCCGACATGGCGGGCACGCCGATCCTGGCGACCTTGATGCGCGACGACATCCTGCGTGAACTGACCTACACCGGTCGGGTGTTCTCGCCGGAGGAGGGGCAGTCCTACGGCCTCGTCACGCGCATCTGCGCCGATCCGCGCGCGGCGGCGCTGGAGACGGCACGCGAGATCGCGGGCAAGAATCCGGATGCGATCCGCGCCGCCAAGCGGATGCTGAACAATCTCTCGGTCGATCCGGGGCCGGCGCTGCTCGCCGAATCGGTCGAGCAGCAGAAGCTGATCGGCAGTCCGAACCAGCTCGAATCGGTGCGCGCCAACATCGAGAAGCGCGCGCCGAAGTTTGCGGACTGAGTCCGTCATTCCGGGATGCTCCGAAGGAGCAGGCCCGGAATCTCGAGAGTCTCCGGTGCGCAACTGCGCACCTGAGTTCGATGCTCCGCGCAAGACGGCTCCGCCGTTTTGTCGCGGCGCATCGCCCCGGAATGACGGCCGAAACTCAAACCGACGCCAGATCGGATAACAAAGAAAATGGAAACGTCCTCCCTGTTCTGCGGCATCATCTCCGGCGAGCGCCGGCGCAGCCACGCCGAAATCGCCGACCGCGCCGCGCGGATCGCAAGCGGCCTGGCGAAGCTCGGCGTGGGCCAGGGCGATTGCGTCTGCATTCTCATGCGCAACGACATCGCCTTCATCGAGGCCGCCTATGGCGCGATGCGGCTCGGCGCCTATGGCGTGCCGGTGAACTGGCACTTCAAGCCGGAGGAGATCGACTACATCATCAAGGACTCCGGCACGAAGGTGCTGATCGGGCACGCCGACCTGCTGCATCAGCTCGCCGGGGCGATACCGGCCGATGTCACGGCGCTCAGCGTGCCCACACCGCCGGAGATTCTGTCCAACTACAAGATCGGCGCGGATCTGATCGAACCCCCGGAGTTCGCAATCGAGTTCGAGGGCTGGCTTGCCCAGCAGAGCCCTTACGAAGGGCCGCAGGTGCCACAGCCGCAGAACATGATCTACACCTCCGGCACGACCGGTCATCCCAAGGGCGTGCGCCGCAATGCGCCGACGGTCGAGCAGGCGGCTTCGGCCGAGCGCATGCGAGCGCTGATCTACGGCTTGAAGCCGGGCTCGCGCGCGCTCTTGCCGGGGCCGCTGTATCATTCTGCCCCGAATGCGTTCGGCCTGCGTGCCGGGCGTCTCGGCGGCGCGCTGGTGCTGATGCCGCGCTTCGAGCCGGAAGAATTTCTCGGCATCATCCAGACAGAGCGGATCGATACCATCTTCATGGTGCCGACCATGTTCATCCGGCTGATGAAGCTGCCGGAGGGCGTCCGCCGCCGCTACGACGTGTCGTCGCTGCGCCATGTCATCCACGCTGCCGCGCCGTGCCCGGCCGACGTCAAGCGCGCGATGATCGACTGGTGGGGACCCGTCATCTACGAGTTCTACGGCTCGACCGAATCCGGTGCCGTGACCTTCGCGACCTCCGAGGACGCGCTGCGCAAGCCCGGCACCGTCGGCAAGGTCGCGCCGGGCGCCGAGCTGCGTTTCCTCGACGAGGACGGCCGCATCCTGCCGCAGGGCGAGGTTGGCGAGATCTATTCGCGTATCGCGGGCAATCCGGATTTTGCCTATCACAACAAGCCGGAGAAGCGTGCCGAGATCGACCGCGACGGCTTCATTACGTCCGGGGACGTCGGCTACATGGACGCTGAGGGCTACGTCTTCCTGTGCGACCGCAAGCGCGACATGGTGATCTCCGGCGGCGTCAACATTTATCCGGCCGAGATAGAAGCCGTATTGCATGCCGTGCCCGGCGTGCACGATTGCGCCGTATTCGGCATTCCCGATGCCGAGTTCGGGGAAGCCCTGATGGCCGTGGTCGAGCCGCAGCCCGGCGTCGTGCTGGACACCGGCGAGATCAGACACCGGCTCAGGGCTTCGCTGGCCGACTACAAGGTGCCCAAGCACATCGAAATCCAGGACAAATTGCCTCGTGAGGATTCCGGCAAGATCTTCAAGCGGCGGCTGCGCGACCCCTATTGGGCGCAGGCAGGGCGAAAGATCTGATCGATTGGCGGCTCTCAGCGATGAGAAGACGTCACATGAGCATTGAATAGGGCAGGCGACGCCTCTTTCTTGATCTTGCGCTGCGGTATAGATACGGCAGACTGACCCGTAAATGGGCAGCTGCTGGAGAGCGCATCCATGTCGCCGCAAACCATGAGCGAGGAAATCCGTCCCAACCGCGCCGCCGAGGCGCAGGCCATGGAGGAGGATGCGCGGCTGCGGGACGATATCCGGCTGCTCGGCCGCATCCTCGGCGATACGGTCCGCGACCAGGAAGGCGCCGAATTGTTCGACCTCGTCGAGCGCATCCGCCAGACCTCGGTGCGCTTCCACCGCGACGAAGACCGCCAGGCGCGGCGCGAGCTGGAGCAGATCCTCGACGGCATGACGACGGCTGAGACCGTCCGCATCGTCCGCGCCTTCAGCTATTTCTCGCACCTCGCCAACATTGCCGAGGACCAGAACAACATCCGGCGCATGCGTGCCAAGAGCGATTCCAATGGCGGGGCCGGCATGCTGGCGGCGACGCTCGCTCACGCCAAATCCGCCGGGTTCGAGGCTTCCGATCTGCGCAAGTTCTTCTCGACGGCGCTGGTCAGCCCGGTCCTGACCGCGCACCCGACCGAGGTGCGGCGCAAGAGCACGATGGATCGCGAGATGGAGATCGCGATGCTGCTCGACCGCCGCGAGCGGATGCAGCTGACGCCGGATGAGCGCGAGGCCAATGACGAGGCGCTGCGCCGCGCCGTGCTGACCTTGTGGCAGACCAACCTGCTGCGCCGGACCAAGCTGACGGTGCTCGACGAGGTCACCAACGGGCTGTCGTTCTACGACTACACGTTCCTGCGTGAGGTGCCGCGTCTGCTCTGCTCGCTCGAGGATCGGCTCAATGACGGAGCGGAGGTGGCGGGCGATCTCGCCTCGTTCCTGCGCATGGGGAGCTGGATCGGCGGCGATCGCGACGGCAATCCGTTCGTCACCGCCGAGGTGATGCGCGGGACGCTCAAGCTGCAATCCAGCCTGGCGCTGCACTACTATCTCGAGGAGCTGCATCTGCTCGGCAGCGAGCTGTCCATCGCCGCGCATCTCGCCGATGTCTCCGAGGAGCTGCGTGCGCTGGCCGAGCGCTCGCCGGACACGTCGCCGCATCGTCACGGCGAGCCATATCGCCTGGCGGTGTCCGGCATCTATGCGCGCTTGGCGGCGACGGCGAAGAAGCTCGGTATCCAGATCAGCCGCCTTCCCGTGGCGGCCGTGGCGCCTTACGACAGCGTCAAGCAGATGCAGGATGATCTCGACGTGCTGCATCACTCGCTGGTCGCTAACAATGCCGAGGTGATCGCCCGCGGGCGGCTGCGGCTGCTGCTGCGTGCCGTGGATTGCTTCGGCTTCCATCTGGCCCGGCTCGACATCCGCCAGAACTCGGCGGTGCACGAGCGAACCGTCGCCGAGCTGATCGACACCGCGATGCCCGGCATGTCCTATATGGCGCTGAGCGAGGATGCGCGGGTCGGCCTGCTTGTCAGCGAGTTGCGCAATGCCAGGCCGCTTGTATCGCAATTCGTCAAGTACAGCGACGAGACCGTCGGCGAGCTCGCGCTGTTCCGCGCCGCTGCCGAGGCGCACGCGACCTTCGGCGCCGACGTGATCCCCCAGTGCATCATCTCGATGTGCAAGGGCATGTCCGACATGCTCGAGGTGGCGTTGCTGCTCAAGGAGGTCGGCCTGATCGATCCCTCGGGCCGCTGCGCCGTCAATATCGTGCCGCTGTTCGAGACCATTGAGGACCTGCAGGCCTCTAGCGCCATCATGGACCGCATGCTGGCGCTGCACGATTACCGCCGCCTGGTCGATAGCCGCGGCGCCGTGCAGGAGGTCATGCTCGGCTATTCCGACAGCAACAAGGACGGCGGCTTCGTCACCTCGGGCTGGGAGCTCTACAAGGCCGAGATCGGCCTGGTCGACATCTTCGAACGCCATGGCATCCGGCTCAGGCTGTTCCATGGCCGCGGCGGATCGGTCGGCCGCGGCGGCGGTCCGAGCTATGACGCCATCATCGCCCAGCCCGGCGGCGCTGTGAACGGCCAGATCCGGATCACCGAGCAGGGCGAGATCATCTCCAGCAAATATTCCAACGCCGAGGTCGGCCGCAACAACCTGGAGATCCTCGCCGCGGCGACGCTCGAAGCGAGTCTGCTGCATCCGCGGCAGCCGGCACCGAAGCGCGAGTATCTGACTGCCATGGATCGGCTCTCGGAGCTCGCCTTCAAGGCCTATCGGGGCCTCGTCTACGAAACCGACGGCTTCGTCGAATATTTCTGGGCCTCGACGGTCATCAACGAGATCGCCACCCTCAACATCGGCAGCCGCCCGGCCTCGCGCAAGAAAACCCGCGCGATCGAGGACCTGCGTGCGATCCCCTGGGTGTTCTCCTGGGCGCAGTGCCGGCTGATGCTGCCGGGCTGGTACGGCTTCGGCAGCGCGGTCGAGACCTGGATCGCGGAAAATCCGGAGCAGGGCATGCCATTCCTGCGCGAGCTTTATCAGGAATGGCCGTTCTTCCGCATGCTGCTGTCGAACATGGACATGGTGCTCGCCAAGAGCTCGATCGCCATCGCCTCGCGCTATGCCGAGCTGGTCCCGGACGAGGCCCTGCGTGAAAAGATTTTTGGCCGCATCCGGCGCGAATGGAATCTGGTGATCGAGACGTTGCTCGATATCATGGGACAGGAGCGCTTGCTGCAGGGCAATCCGCTGCTGGAGCGCTCGGTGCGCAACCGCTTTCCGTATCTCGATCCGCTCAACCACGTGCAGGTCGAGCTTCTCAAGGAGCACCGCGCGCAGAACCCGGACGAGCAGGTGCTGCGCGGGATTCAGCTGACGATCAACGGCATCTCGGCGGGGTTGAGAAATACGGGATAACTCGGCTGTAACCACAGACTCTCTGTCGTCCCGGCGAACGCCGGGACCCATAACCCCAGGGAGTAGTTTGGGGCGAATGCGTTGTCGACCTTCGCCTATCACGGCCGCCGCGGCGTATGGATCCCGGGTCGGCGCCACGACGCGCTGCGCGCATCGTGGCTTGCCCGGGACGACAGCGGTGGTGCGACTGATTTGCGGCTCAAGCAGCAAATGACATACGATCTCGTCCTCGCGGCGTTTCGCGCCCGAGTGCATGCAGCGAACATGTCCCTCACGAGAGTGCAAGGGCGCGGGGAATGCCGGGTGAAGGCCTCACCCATGGCCCGCCTGCAGAAAAGAAAGCAGGCGGCAGTCACCACAGGTTCAGCCGAACATCCGGCATTCCCCGCGCGATGTCTTCACGCTTATACGCGATCTCCCCGGTGTGCCGGCTCGTAGACACCGTCGCCCGCGCGATGCGCTGGGCATCACCACGGACTTGACGCCTGCTTCGGGGCGCCAGGACCACGCGATTTCACGTCCGCGGCAAAGCCGTTCGTCCGCGCATCCAGGGACACGCTGCGGCTCAACCGCGGCCATCGCATCCCCGCCTCGCGTGTCGTGACGATCGCGCGCTACGCCCCTTGCATGAGGCGGGATGGCGAGAGAAGAACATGATTTCCGAAAAATAGCAAGCGATTTATTCGTTTCAGAAGGCGAGGTGCATCCGTTCGTCGGATCCCGGTCTTGATTCGGACCCGGAGCCGCAGGCAGATGTGGCTGGGCGAGGAGGATCGACCATCGTGCCTCGCACGTCTCCCTGGGGTTATGGGTCCCGGATCTGCGCGCGCGTACCGCGCGCCTGTCCGGGACGGCAGTGTGAGTGTGGCCCCATCGTTGACGAGGCATCCCCGCTTTCGCAGGGACGCCTCGTAGCAAGGGCGGTTTTCCGGCCTAACAGATATGCGCGCCCTGCGTCTCCACATAGACCGCATAGAGCGATTGGCTCGCGGTCATGAACAGGCGATTGCGCTTCTTGCCGCCGAAGCAGACATTGGCGCAGATCTCCGGCAGCTTGATCTGGCCGATGCGGACGCCGTCCGGCGCGAAGATGTGGACGCCGTCATAGCCTTCGCCGACCCAGCCGGCGCCGACCCAGATGTTGCCGTCGATGTCGACCCGCAGCCCGTCCGCGAAGCCCGACTTGCCGTCGAGCGTCATGTCGATGAACGCCTTCGGGTTCGCCAGCTTGTCGCCATTGACGTCGTACTGCCAGATCACGTTCTTGGCGTTCGGATAGTGCGTGATGCCGGTGTCGCAGACGTAGAGCTTCTTGTAGTCGTGGCTGAAGGCGATGCCGTTCGGCTTGAACGGCTCGTCCGCGACCTTGGTGATCGCGCCGGACTGCGCATCGACGCGGTAGACGGCTTCCTTCTGGAACGGCTGATTGGAGCCGTTGCGGGCGTTCTGCCCTTCATACAGGTTGATCGAGCCGTAGCCGGGATCGGTGAACCAGATCGACTGGTCGCTGGGATTGACGACCATGTCGTTCGGGCCGTTGAGGGGCTTGTCGTTCGCCTTCTCCGCGAGAACGGTGACCGAGCCGTTGTGCTCGAAGCGGACGAGGCGGGTCCGCTCGGCCGTGATCTGCCGCCCTTCATAATCGAAGGTGTTGCCGTTCGATTCGTTCGATGGCTTGCGGAACTGCTGGGAGATGTGGCCGTCGTCGTCGAGATAGCGCAGTTGTCGGTTGTTCGGGATGTCGCTCCAGACCAGATACTGCGCCTGCGCGTTCCAGGCCGGACCTTCCGCCCACAGGCAGCCGGTGAACAGACGCTTGATCGTGGTGTTGCCAACCTTGGCCTTGAAGCGCTTCTCGTCGATCACAACGATGTCGGGATCCGGATAGCGTTGCGGCTGCGCGCCCGGTCCGAAATCGCGGGCACCGGCCGGCGAGACTGCCGCTGCCGCCGCGGCAAAGCCGGCGACGCCCTTGAGGAGCATGCGCCGGTCGAAGCCGTCAGTTCCGGCCGGCGAATCCTGCGTGATGTCGTGTCGTGCATTCGTCATCTATGTCCTCCCGACTTTTGTTGGGAGGCGACCATACGACGAAATCATGGCAACGCGCGGGTCGTTTAGACAAAAAACAACTTGAGATGGTGTGCGCTGCGAATGGACTTTGCGCGCTGCAAATCTCAGATCGGATCCCAGCCGAACACGTCGGCGGAACGATCGAGCTTGTAGAACGACGGCTTCAGCGCCGGCATGCCATGCTCCGCAATGGTCTGCGGCGTCCAGCCCTCGCCGCGGTGCACCGAGCGCAGCGGGCGCGACTGGCTCATCAGGAAGATCTCGTTCATGCGAACGGCGAAGATCTGGCCGGTGACGTCTTTCGAGGCATCGCTGAGCAGATAGGCGACGACGGGCGCGATCTTCTCGGGCCCCATCCGCTTCATGCGTTCGACGCGCTCCTTCTCGGCCTCGGTCTCCGCCGGGATGGTGCCGATCATGCGGCTCCAGGCAAACGGCGAGACGCAATTGGAGCGCACGTTGAAGCGGCCCATGTCGAGCGCGATCGACTTCGACAGGCCGACGATGCCGAGCTTTGCCGCGGCGTAGTTGGCCTGGCCATAATTGCCGATCAGGCCTGAGGTCGAGGTGAAATGGACGAAGGAGCCGCTCTCCTGCTCGCGGAACAGCCGCGCGGCGGAGTGAGCGACATAGAACGAACCCATCAGGTGGACCTTGATGACGGCCTCGAACGCCTCGATGCTCATCTTGTGGAAGATCATGTCGCGCAGGATGCCGGCATTGTTGACCACGCCGTCGAGCTTGCCGAAGTGGTCGGTCGCGGCCTTCACGATCTTGCTGGCCGGGATCGCTTCGGACACGCTCTCGAAATTCGCCACCGCCGTGCCGCCGCGCTTCTTGATTTCCTCGACCACTTCCTCCGCCGGCGCTGCGCTGGTGCCCGAGCCGTCGGAGGCGACGCCGGGATCGTTGACCACGACCTTGGCACCTTCGGCGGCGCACAGCAGCGCGATCTCGCGGCCGATGCCGCGGCCGGCGCCGGTGACGATGATGACTTTGTCCTGGAGCGATTTGGTCATGGGGAGGTCTCCTTGTTTTGCCCCGTCATTCCGGGCTGGTGTGCAGCACCAGACCCGGAATCTCGAGATTTCGGGTTCGCGCTTTCGCGCACCCCGGAATGACGGTGGTTATCCTTCGTTCGTGAAAATAATCGTCCCTGACGCGGCGAACATGCCGCCGACGCCGTGACACACCGAGATCTTGGCTCCGGGTACCTGCGCCGGGGCGATGCCACGCATCTGGCGCACGCTCTCCTGCAACGCATACATGCCGTACATGCCCGAATGCATGTAGGACAGGCCGCCGCCATTGGTATTGAGCGGCAGCTTGCCGCCGGGACGTGTGTGTCCGGCAGCGATGAACGGGCCGGTCTCCTCATGCGGCATGAAGCCGAGATCGCCGAGCCCGAACAGCGGCAGATGCGCGAACGCGTCGTAGATCATGAGATGGTCGACGTCGGCATGGCCGATGCCGGCCTCCTTGAAGGCGAGGGGGCCCGCGACCTTGAAGGCACGCGACGAATTGAACGTCTCCATCTGGCTGACCATCGGCGTCTCCACGCTTTCGCCGGTGCCGAGAATATAGACTGGCCTCTGCGGAAAATCCTTGGCTCGATCGGCCGAGGTCAGGATCAGCGCGCCGCCGCCATCGGTGACGAGACAGCATTGCAGCAGCCGGAACGGATAAGCGATCATGCGCGAGTTGAGGACGTCGTCGACCGTGATCGGGTCCTTCATCATCGCGCGCGGATTCTTCGCCGCCCATTCCCGCTGCACCACCGCGACCATCGCGAGCTGCTCATGGGTGATGCCGTAGGTCTTCATGTAGCGCAGCACGGGGATCGGGAACATGCTGGGCGGCCCTGAGATGCCGAACGGCGCCTCGAACTGGCCCTGCAGACTGTCCGGCGGAATCGAGCGCGGCAGCCTGCCGATCATCGATTTGCCGCTCTCGGCGTGGGTGATCAGCACGGTCTTGCATAGGCCGGCTTCGATCGCAGCCGCGGCGTGGCGGACATGCAGCATGAAGGAGCAGCCGCCGACCGAGGTGCCGTCGACCCAGGTCGGCGTGATGCCGAGATAATGGCAGATCTGCTGCGGCGTCTCGACCGCGGTGGCGAAGCCGTCGATGTCCGACAGCTTGAGCCCGGCATCGGCGATCGCATTCAGCGCCGCGTCCGCATGCAGCTGGATCTGCGACATCGTCGGGATGATACCGAGCTCGGTGGTCTCGGCGGCGCCGACCACGGCAACCTGGTTTCGACGCATGGCGCTATCCTTTCGCCGGCCGGAACAGGGGCAGGGTGATTTGTTCGTCGAGCGGCTCGAAAGTGACTTCGAGCGGCATGTCGAGCTCCAATGCCTCCGGTGTCTGGGGGCAGCCCGTGATGTTGCTCATCATGCGCGGGCCCTCTTCGAGCGCCACGACGGCAATGGCGTAGGGCGGCGTGAAGCCGGGCGCCGGGGGACGATGGTTGATGACGTAGCTGTAGAGCGTGCCTTTGCCCGTGGCCTTGAAGACGCTGACCTTGCGGCTGGCGCAGGCCGGACAGAACGGGCGCGGCGGGAAGTAGACGTGGGCGCAGGCGTCGCAGCGCTGCAGCCGCAATTCGCCAGCGCGGGTGCCGTCCCAGAAATGCTGCGTCTCGGGTGTCGGTTTGGGGCGTGCACGCATCGGCTCGGCCATCCCGGTTGATCCTCCCTGCGGCGGGCTCCGTCGCCCGCTCCTTTGCATCCGTGATGCGCCATTTGACGCAGACGCGTCAACGGTCCATCACGCTACGCATGCGGCCCTCCGGGAGGCGCAGAGGTGTTTGGACGGCAATTGCCGCCTGATGAAAATTGGTCTTTGATGCCGCAAGTATGATCGGAGACGAGATGAAGCTGCGCGACATCGCCCATTCCAGGACCGGCGACAAAGGTGATACCTCGAACATCTCCGTCATCGCCTACGACGCCAAGGATTATCCATTGCTGCTCGCACAGGTGACGGCCGAGCGGGTCAGGGCCCACTTCGCCGGCATTGTCCGGGGCGAGGTGGTCCGCTATGAGCTGCCCAACATTGCGGCGCTGAATTTCGTGATGAGCCGGGCGCTCGGCGGCGGGGTGACCCGCTCGCTGGCGCTGGATGCGCACGGCAAGTCGCTGAGTTCCGCGCTGCTCGATCTGGATATCGCGGCCGATGCCGCTGATCACACGCGATAGGACGCCATGACCGCTTCAAATCCGACCCTGGCCGCGCTGGCCGACGATCTCGCCGCCGGCCGCACCACGTCCCGCAAGCTGGTGGAGGAGTGTCTCGCCCGCATTGCCGATCCCGCGGGTGAGGGGGAGCGCGCCTTCATCCATGTCGACAAGGACGCCGCGCTGGCGGCCGCCGACGGCATGGACGCGCTGCGCAAGGCCAATGCCGCGCCGTCGCCCTTCGCCGGCATTCCGGTCTCGATCAAGGACCTGTTCGACATCAAGGGCCAGGTGACCCGCGCCGGCTCGCGCGCGCTCGACGACTCCGCGCCGGCCGAGGCCGATGCGCCCGCCGTGGCGCGGCTGCGCCGGGCCGGCTTCGTCGTGATCGGCCGCACCAACATGACCGAGTTCGCTTATTCCGGCATCGGCATCAACCCGCATTACGGCACGCCGAAGAGCGCGTGGAAGCGCGAGGTCGGCCACGTGCCGGGCGGCTCGTCGTCGGGTGCCGCCGTCTCGATCGCCGACCGCATGGCCTATGGCGCGCTTGGCACCGACACCGGCGGCTCCTGCCGCATCCCCGCCGCCTTCAACGGCATCACAGGCTTCAAGCCGACGCAGGCCCGCGTGCCGCTCGACGGCGGCGTGCCGCTGTCCTCGACGCTCGACAGTTTTGGGCCGCTCGCCAACACCGTCGCATGCTGCGCGATCCTCGACTCCGTGCTGGCCGATGAGCCGATCCGGCCGCTGGCCGCGCGACCGGTGAAGGGCCTGCGGCTCGCGGTGCCCACGACGATCGTGCTCGACGAGCTCGATGCCGAGGTCGCCGCGACCTTCGAGCGGGCGCTGCAGACCCTGGCGAAGCAGGGCGCGCTGATCGAGCGCATCGAATTTCCGGAGTTTCTCGACGTCGGCGTCATCGGCATGAAGGGCGGCTTTGCCGCGGCCGAGAGCTACGCCTGGCACCGCTTCCTGCTGATCGCCAAGGGCGACGTCTATGATCCGCGCGTCTCCGTCCGCATCCTGCGCGGCGAGGCGATCACGGTGCCGGACTACATCGAGATGCTCAACGCCCGCCGCTCGCTGGTCAAGCGGGCCGCCGCACGGATCGCGCCGTACGACGCGCTGGTGATGCCGACCACCGCCAACGCGTCGCCCAGGATTGCCGATCTCGCCGACGATCAGGTCTTCGCCCGCGAAAACATCCGTGCCCTGCGCAACTGCACCTTCATCAACATGATCGACGGCTGCGCCATCTCGCTGCCGGCGCATCGCCATGGCGAGGTCCCGGTCGGCCTGATGTTGGCGCAATCCGGCGGCAACGACCGCAAGCTGCTGGAGATCGCGGCCGGGATCGAGGGCGTGGTGCGGGGTTGAGGCGGCGGCTCGGCATGTCTGCGGTTTGGTATCGAGCTACGTGAGCTCGTTTTTGCCGAGCAGCGTTGTCTCTGATCGAGTTTGTTCTACCCCGGAAAACGGGTGGCGCTGGGCCAGCCTGATGGCCACATTGCTTGCATGATCAAGGCACGCAAGATGACTCCATCGTCGCCCGAACCCACGCCGCGCCCCGAGGCGATCGACTGGGCGATGGTGGAACGGGACCTCGATGCGCGCGGCTGCGCCGTGTTGACGCAGTTGCTCTCGCCCGACGACTGCCGCGCGTTGGCGGCGCTCTATCCGGACGACAGTCGCTTTCGCAGCCGGGTGGTGATGGCGCGGCACGGCTTCGGGCGGGGCGAGTACAGATATTTCAGCTATCCGCTGCCGGATCCGATCGCGCGGCTGCGGCCGCTTTTGTACGCGCATCTTGTTGCGGTCGCCAACCGCTGGAACGCGACGATGGGGATCGACGTCCGGTACCCCGGCGACCACGATGATTTTCTCGCGCGCTGCCATCGGGCCGGCCAGACCAGGCCGACGCCGCTGCTGCTGCAATATGTCGAGGGCGACTACAATTGCCTGCACCAGGACCTCTATGGCGAGCACGTGTTTCCGCTGCAGGTCGCGATCCTCTTGTCCGAGCCGGGGCGTGATTTCGAGGGCGGCGAGTTCGTGCTGACCGAGCAGCGGCCGCGCATGCAGTCGCGCGCCGAGGTGGTGCCGCTGCGGCAGGGCGATGCCGTGGTGTTCGCGGTCTACAATCGTCCGGTGCAGGGCACGCGCGGCAGCTACCGCGTCAACATGCGCCATGGTGTCAGCCGGCTGCGCTCCGGCCGGCGCCATACGCTGGGCGTGATCTTTCACGATGCGAAGTGAGGCGCATGACGGTGGATCTGTTCGATGGACTCGCGGCGGTAGGACCGGCTCGCGAGCAGCTCGCGCCCGGCGCGGTGCTGCTGCGCGGCTTCGCGCGGCCGCAGGAGGCGGAGCTTATCACAGCGATCGAGACGATCGCGGCGCAGGCGCCGTTCCGCCGCATGGTGACCCCGGGCGGCCATCAGATGTCGGTGGCGATGACGAGTTGCGGCGCGTGTGGCTGGGTCACGGATCGCAGCGGCTACCGCTATGATGCTGTTGATCCGGACAGCGGCCAGCCATGGCCGGCGATGCCGCCGCTGTTTCATCAACTTGCCGAGCAAGCCGCAAGCGAGGCCGGCTTCGCAGGCTTCGCGCCCGATGCCTGCCTGATCAACCGCTATGAGCCGGGCGCCAGGATGTCGCTGCATCAGGACCGCGATGAGCGTGACATCGGCGCGCCGATCGTCTCGGTGTCGCTCGGGCTGCCCGCGACCTTTCTGTTCGGCGGGCTCAAACGCACCGAAAGGACGCAACGCTATCGGCTGGTTCATGGCGACGTCGTCGTCTGGGGCGGGCCGGCGCGGCTCGCGTTTCATGGCGTTGCCCCGCTCGCCGACGGTGAGCATGCTCGGCTCGGCCGCCGGCGCATCAACCTGACCTTCCGCCGAGCGCGGTAGTCCTGGCCGGTCTGTGACCTTCCTCGTTTTGCAACGGGCATCCTTGGCTCTATGCTGCCCCCGGGAGAGGGGCCATGAGCACTGTCGAACTTGCGGAGGAGCGAGCGCCGGCGGCGACGCGAATAGGACTTCACCTTGCGCTGCTGCAGCTGGTGTTCACGCTGCTGTGGACGACCTATGTGATCTATCTGCCGAAGCTCGCGGCCCAGGCCGGCATCGCGCCCTCGGACGTCGTTCTGATCCTGATGCTGGACCAGGCGATCTTCACGCTCTCGGATACGGCCATGGGGATCGCGGCCGATCGCATCGGGCGCGTCGCCGCGCGGTTCGGTCTATTCGTTGGCCTGCTGGCTGCGGTATCCTGCGCCGCCTTTGTCGCGCTGCCGTTCGTGGCGGCGTCGGCGGGTCCAGCGGTCTTCATCGGACTGATCGCGATCTGGGCGCTGACCTCCTCGGTGTTGCGCGCGCCGCCCTTGACCCTGCTCGGGCGCCATGCGGCCCGGCCGGCCATTCCGTTCCTGGCAGCGCTGGTCATGCTCGGCTATGGCGTGGCCGGCGCCGTGTCGCCGTATCTCGGCGTGATCCTGCGCGACTACGATCCGCGATTGCCTTTCATCATCTCATCAGCCGTGCTGCTGCTGACCGCACTCGGTCTCGCGCGCATCCCGCAGGATGCCGGTCCGGCCGCGCAAGCGCCGGCCAATCCCAAGCCCGAGCCCAAGCCGCTGCGGGGACTGCCGCTGCTGTTCATCGGCGCCATGGTGATCCTCGCGCTCGGCTACCAGCTGCATTTCAGCATCAACAGCTCGGCGTTCTATCTCCGCTTCGCCAAGCCGGAGGATCTGTCCTGGCTGATGCCGGTGTTCTGGATCGGCTTCAACCTTGTGCTGTTTCCGGCCAGCGTGGTGGTGAAGCATCGCGGTGGGCTGATCGTGATGGGCATCGCGGGCCTGCTGGGCGCGATCGCGATCGTCATCGCCGAACTCGCCGGTGCGCTGACCGTGCTGATCGTGGCGCAGTTCATCGCCGGTGCGGCCTGGGGCTGCATGATGATGAGCGCAATCTCGGCAGCGCTCGCGATCGGCACGTCAGGTGCCGAGGGCAAGGTGACCGGTCTCGTGTTCTCCGCGCTGGCGCTGGCCACGTTCGCGCGGATCGCCGCCGTCGCCGGCGGTCTGCAGAAGCTGCCCGACTACGCACCACTGGTGCGATGGGCGCCGGTCGCGTGCTGGCTCGTGGCCGGGGCCGGCCTGCTGGCGATGGCCGCGGCCGGATTGCAGGGACGCCGCGCGTCCCCGCCGTGAGCTCGATCGGTGCCTTCAGGGCTTCGGCGGATGGATGAAGGCCCAGGGCGAGACCTCGCTGTCGCGAGGCACCTCGATATCGATCAGATACGGCCCGCCATGGGCGAGCGCGGTCTCCAGCGCCGACTTGAGCTGGTCGGGTGACGTGACCTTGCTGGCGGCGACGCCGAAGGATTCGGCGAGCCTGACGAAATCCGGATTGACGAGATCGGAGGCGACGACGCGGCCGTCGAAGCGCTCGCGCTGGTCGCGCCGGACATTGCCATAGGCATTGTTGTTGAACACCAGGGTGACGACGCCGATGTTGTATTGCACGGCGGTCGCCAATTCCTGCACGGCGAACATGAAACCGCCGTCGCCGGTGATCGCGACGACAGGCCTGTCGGGATGCGCGACCTTGGCGCCGAGCGCGGTCGGGAAGCCGGCGCCGAGCGTGCCCTGATAGCCCGAGGTGATGAAGGTGCGCGGCTCGTAGACCGGAAAGCCGTACCAGGAAGCGAAGCCGACTTGTGACAATTCGTCGGTGACGATGGCGTCTTTCGGCAGCGCCTCGCGCAGCACGTTCAGATAGGCCATCTGCGGCTGCACCTGCTGGATTTCCTGCAAGGTCGCAGCGCTGGCGTCGCGGATGGACGCGCGACGGCCTGTTGTCTTGCGATAGCCCGCTTTGCTGACGGCGGCCGCGAGCGCGGCCGTGCCCGCCTTGGCGTCGGCGACGATGCCGGCATCGACGATCAGGCGCCGCATCTCGGCGGGATCGATGTCGATGCGGATCGACTTCAGGCCATCCGGCTTGAACGGCCAGCGGAACGTGGTCGGCAGCTCCATGCGGGTGCCGATGCCGATCATCAGATCCGTGGTCGGCCACAACTTGTAGGCCGCGGCCATGGTGAGCCCGAGCTCGTGCGCATTGGAGACGATGCCGCGCCCGGAGCGGAAGGCGACCACCGGCGCGTCGATCATCTCGGCGAGCTCGCGGATCTCCTCGCGCGCATCGATCGCGCCCGCACCGACGAAAATCATCGGCGTCTTCGCAGCCGTGATCAGCGCGGCGGCCTTGGCGATGCGGTCGGGATCGGGCTGCGGCGGCGCGAACGGAGCCAGCGGCTTTGCGGCGGCCGTCTCAGCCTTCTGCGTGAACACGTCCCAGGGCATTTCCAGCGCCGCGGGGCCGCGCCGCCCGGACATCATCTCTTGAAAGGCGCGCGACACGAGCGTCGGCGCGCTGTCGGGATATTCGATGCGCTCGGCCCATTTGACGAAGGTGCGCAAGGTCGCGAGCTGGTCTGGCATCTCGTGCAGATGGCCGCGGCCACGGCCGAGATAGTCGGTCGGCACCTGGCCCGTGAGGCACAGCACCGGCTCATTGCAGCCGAAGGCGGTGAGCAGCGCAGCACCAGCATTCAGCACGCCGGGACCCGGTACGACGCTGAACACGCCGGGCTTGCCGCTGGCGCGCGCATAGCCGAACGCCATGTAGCCGCAGGCCTGCTCGTGGCGGGCGCCGACGACCTTGAGCTGCGCCTGGTGGAAGGCGTCGAACAGGCCGTAGACCTGCGCGCCGGGCAGGCCGAACACGGTGTCGACGCCGTGGGCGACGAGCCCGCTGACGATGGCTTCGCCGCCGGTCATGGTGGTCATGCTGACATTCCGTTTCTGAACTTCTACAGGGCTTCGTCGACGACGCCGTTGCGCAAGGTGCCGACGCCCTCGGCTTCGATCTCGATGACGTCGCCGGGCTTCAGATAGCGCGGCGGATCGAACCGTGCACCGGCGCCGGTGGGCGTGCCCGTCACGATCACGTCACCGGGGACAAGCGTGGTGAAGGTCGAGATGTAGTTGATGAGGTAGCGGAAGCCGAAGATCAGCCGCGACGTGCGGTCGTCCTGGCGCAATTCGCCATTGACGTGCGTGGTCAGCCTGATGTCGGCGAGCTGGCTCTCATTGGTGTAGGGCACGATCCAGGGCCCGAGGCTGCCCGTCGAATCGAAGTTCTTGCCTTGCGTGACGTTGAATTTCGCATGCCGCACCCAGTCGCGGATCGTGCCCTCGTTGCACAGCGTGAGCGCGGCGATGTGATCCAGCGCCTCGCTCTCCGGAATGTGCCGTCCGGCCTTGCCGATTACGAGGACCAGCTCGCCCTCATAGTCGAGCTGCGGCGAGGCGCGCGGGCGCACCAGCGGCGTGTCATGGCCGACGAAGGAGCGCGGCGTGCGCATGAACATCGACGGATATTTCGGCGCGTCCTGGCCGTCCTTGTACTCGGCGTTGCGATCGGGATAGTTGACGCCGATGCAGATGATCTTCTCGGGCGCGGGGACCGGCGGCTGCCAGCTGATGGCATCGAGGCCATGATCGGGCGACAGCCCGGCTGCGGCATCGATCAGCCGGGGCAGGGCTCCCGCGGCGATCACCTCGCGCAAGGTCGGATAATCCTGGGCGAAACGCGTGGAGAGATCGATGAGGCCCTTGTCGGTCGCAAGTCCGTAGCGGACCGAGCCATCGGCGACATAGGTGGCGAGGCGAGGGGAGGTCATGGGCTTGTCTCCTTACACCCCGAGCCGCTGGATCTTGTGGGTGCCGCGCGCGAGCGAGACGTGCTTGGTCTCCATGTAGAAGTCGAACGAATAGTCGCCGCCGTCGCGGCCGATGCCCGATGCCTTCATGCCGCCGAACGGGGTTGGCAGGTGGCGGACATTCTCCGAGTTCAGCCAGATCATGCCGGCTTCCAGCGCGTCGGCGACGCGCAGCGCGCGGCCCATGTCGCCGGTCCAGACATAGCCGGTAAGGCCGTATTGCACGTCATTGGCGATCGCGATCGCGTCAGCCTCGTCGCGGAACGGGATCACGGTGAGGAACGGCCCGAACACTTCTTCCTGCGCCACGCGCATGGTCTGGCGCGCGCCGGTCACCAGCGTCGGCTCGACGTAATGCCCGCCACCCGGGCCGTCGAACCGCTTGCCGCCGACGGCGATGATCGCACCGTCCTCGCGTGCAACGTCGACATAGGAGCAGACCTTGGCGAGATGCCGCTCGTGGATCAGCGGCCCGAGCTCGGTGGCGGGATCGAGCGGATGACCCACTTTCAGCGCACGCACGCGCGCCGCAAGCTTGGCCGTAAAGGTCTCGGCGATACTCTGCTGCACCAGCAGGCGGCTGGATGAGGTGCAGCGCTCACCGTTGAGCGAGTAGATCATGAACACGACGGCATCGAGCGCGCGGTCGAGATCGGCATCGTCGAACACGATCACCGGGTTCTTGCCGCCGAGCTCGAAATGCACCCGCTTCAGGGTCGGTGCGCCCTGCGCCATGATCGCAGATCCCGTCGAGCTCTCGCCGACGAAGCCGATTGCCTTGATCGCGGGATGCTCGGTCAGCGCCCTGCCGGCCTCCTCCCCGAAGCCATGAACGGTGTTGAGGACGCCGTCGGGAATGCCGGCGTCCTTGGCGAGCTTGGCCAGCCACTGCGCCGTGATCGGCGACCATTCCGCCGGCTTGTGCACGACCGTGCAGCCCGCCGCGAGCGCCGGGGCGATCTTCCAGGTCGACAGCATGAACGGCGTGTTCCACGGCGTGATCACGCCGACAGGCCCGATCGGCACCCGCGTCGAGATGTTCCAATGCTCGTCGCTCGGCGTGCTCAGGCCGTCGCGGGCCTCGGTGCATTTGTCGGCGAAGAAGCGGAAATTCTCGGCGGCGCGGATCGCGGCCTTGGCCATGAAGCGATAGGCCTGACCGGTGTCGATGCATTCGAGCACGGCGATGTCGTCGGCATGATCCTCGATCGCGTCGGCCACGCGATGCAGCAGCTTGCGCCGCATCGCCGGCGCCATGTCGCGCCACGACTTGAAGGCGAGGGCGGCCGACGTCGCCGCGCGATCGATGTCCTCGGCATTGCCGCGCGCGACCTTGGCGAGCACGGCACCGTCGATCGGAGACTTCGTCTCGAACGTCGCGCCTGAGATCGCCGGCACCACCTTGCCGTCGATGAAGTGACCGATGCCCTCGTCCTTCAGCTTCGCGAGCAGGGGAGCGGCACGGTCGAGATTGGCCTTGTAGATGTCGGCTTTGGGACTGGCCTTATCCATGGGATGCCTCCGCTTTCAGGGCGTCGTGGATGTTGTTGCGCTTCCAACTGGTCGCGGCATCGTTGATCTGCATGTCGAAGGACAGCGCGAACTTGCTACTGGCGAAGACTGGGTCGAGGTAATCTGAAAGTGCCTTGAAGACGTGCTCGCCGGCCTTCTGCCGTGCCGCGAGGTCGCGGCCTTCGCCGAGCCGCAGCAGCATCGCGAGGAAGGCGGAATCGGGCTTGCCGTCGGCGATCGCGTAGTGCTCGCAGCGGATCGCGCGCACGCGGATGCCGCCGATCGGAAAGATCCCGGTCTCGCTGGCGGCCTTGCGGACCACTTCGCAAAGGTTGCCCATCATGACAAAGCCGTCGAGATTGGCGGAGTATTCGATGCTGAAATGCGGCATGGTGCGGTCGCTCCGGGGCAGGCGTCAGGCGAAGTAACAGCTCACCGTCCCATACGGGCCGTAGTCGGCCTGGATCGTGTCGCCCTTGCGCGCCTCGATCGGCCGGATGAACGAGCCGGCAAGGACCACCTGTCCCGGCTCCAGCGCGAATCCATTTGCCGCGATCTTGTTGGCGAGCCACGCAACGGCCGTTGCCGGGTTGTTCAGCACGCCGGCGGCCAAGCCGGTCTCTTCCAGTTGACCGTTCTTATAACAGAGTGCGCCGATCCAGCGCAGGTCGGCATCGAGCGGCCGCAGCGGCCGGCCGCCGAGCACGATGCCGGCATTTGCGGCGTTGTCGGCGATCGTGTCGAAGATCTTGCGCGTCGCCTTCGTTTCCTGATCAACCCGCTCGATCCGGGTGTCGAGAATCTCCAATGCCGGCACCACGAAATCGGTCGCGTTGAGCACGTCGAACAGAGTGCAGTCCGGTCCCGAAAGACGATGCTTCATGACGAAGGCAAGCTCCGCCTCGATACGCGTCGCGATGAAGCGGTCGGACGGCACCAGCCCGCCATCGGCAAAGAACATGTCGTCGAGCAGCACGCCCGAATCCGGTTCATCGATGTTCAGCGCGCTCTGCATCGCCTTCGATGTCAATCCGATCTTGTGACCCTTGATGACGCGGCCCGCGGCCACCTTGACGCTGATCCAGGCCTCCTGGATCGCATAGGCATCTGCGATGGTGATATCGGGAAACTCCTGCGACAACTGCCTGATCTGGCGGCGGCTCTTTTCGGCCTGATCCAGGCGTAAGGCGCAGCTATGAATCTGGTCACTCGCAAGAGGCATGGTCTATCGCTCAGAAAAGAGATGGCGGCAGATGATTAACATGTTAAGTTTCAGCCGGCAAACCGAAACGGCGTTTGCTGCAGTGCAAATATTCAGGATGGCCCACGGGAGATTGATGTGAGCGAGACCAGGGCCAAGGTCGCCAGGCAGGCTGCGAAGGAAGCGCGCAAGGTGCCGATGCGCGACTTCTCGCAGTCGCTGCCGATGGCCTTGTTGCGGGCGCGTGAGGCCGTGATGCGGCAGTTTCGCCCCAATCTGCGACAGCACGGCCTGACCGAGCAGCAATGGCGTATCTTGCGCGCGCTGGCGGCGGTCGATGTGATCGAGGTGACGGAGCTGGCGCGGGTCGCGTTCCTGCTCGGGCCCAGCCTCTCTCGCATCCTGCGCGATCTCGAGGCGCGCGGCTTGATTCAGCGCGAAGTCGATAGCCGCGACATGCGCAGGGGCGTGTTGTCGATTTCCGCCAAGGGCATGAAGCTGATCGCACAGGTCGCGCCGAGCTCAGAGGCGATCTATGCATCGATTGCCAGCCGGTATGGGGCCCGCAAG
The DNA here is from genome assembly GCF_032380995.1 of Bradyrhizobium sp. SZCCHNR2028. NCBI lineage: Bacteria > Pseudomonadati > Pseudomonadota > Alphaproteobacteria > Hyphomicrobiales > Nitrobacteraceae > Bradyrhizobium > Bradyrhizobium sp. SZCCHNR2028. The sequence continues at coordinate 124,574 of NZ_JAUHJF010000015.1, forward strand.
CTTGCCGCATTGCACAAGATGCTGGGCGAGCTGGAGCAGAGCATCGGCGGCGATCTCGACGCCTCCGACGACGGCGATGGCTGATATGCCGCGGACCAAGCGCAATGGCGCGGTCTCATGCTTGGCAGGCCGTTCGGCGTTTTGATAAGAAGCGATGCAGCCGAGCGGAGAGGGCGTGCGTCGCAGGCATGGCAAACCATGCTAACTCTGTTTTCGCATGCTGATCGAACCCGCGAGTTGTCATGGTCACTATCAAGGTTGCGCATCTCATCGATTTCGTTGCCGACGTCTTCGAGCACGCCAATTCCTCGCCGGAGGAGGCCCGCCGGATCGCGACCTATCTGACGACGGCCAACCTGACAGGGCATGACAGCCACGGTGTGATCCGCGTGCCCGTCTATATCCGTTGGCAGAAGATGGGTTCGATCGTGCCCAATCAGACCGCAGAGGTCGTGGTCGACACCCCGTCGCTGGTGGTCGTCGACGGCAAGTTCGGCTACGGCCAGACCGTGACACCACAGGCCGTGAGGATCGGCATCGAGCGTTGCAAGAAGAGCGGCTTGGCCGCCTTGGCGCTGCGCAATTCCGGCCATCTCGGCCGGGTCGGCGACTGGGCGGAGATGGCCGCCGCTGAGGGACTCGTCTCCATTCATTTCGTCACGGCCGCAGGTTCACTGCTGGTGGCGCCCTATGGCGGAGTCGAGAAGCGGTTCTCCACCGCGCCATATTGTGTCGGCATCCCGCGCCAGGGACAGGATCCCATCGTGCTCGATTTCGCGACCTCGATCGTGGCTGAGGGCAAGGTCCTGGTGGCGAGCCGCGGCGGCAAGAAGCTGCCCAAGGGCGCCTTGATCGATGCCGATGGTACGCTCAGCGAGGATCCGGCGGTGCTCTATGGACCCTATGAGGCCGAGGGGACGCGCGACCACACCAAGGGGACGGGAGCGATCCGCGCCTTCGGCGAGCACAAGGGCTCCGGTCTCGCCTTCATCTGTGAGCTGCTTGGCGGCGCCTTGACCGGCACCGGGGCGACGTCGGCAAACCGGCGCTTTGCCAACGGCATGCTCGCGATCTACATCGACCCGAAGGTGGTCGATCCGGCGAGCTTCTTCGATGGTGAGATCACCCGCTACACGGATTTCATCCGGGCGACCAAGCCGGTCTCCGGCGTCGATCAGGTGCTGGTGCCGGGCGATCCCGAGCGCAAGATGCGGGCCGAGCGTACGGCCAATGGCGTGCCCTTGCCCGATGACACCTGGGCGGCAATAGTGAACACGGCACGCGAATTGGGTGTCAGCGAAGCGAGCATTCAGCGGGCGACATCGTGATATCAGTGTGATTTGCGGGTGGCGCGAAGCATCCATGCTCAAATTGAGCGGGATTGCATTGCGTTGAGCCATGGGCGAAAACGAATTCTAATGAGACGGATCGGTTGAACAACAAGGGAAGGAAACGCAGTCGTGGCGAACAATAAGGTCAAGCAGCTCTGGGCCGAAGGCAAGACGGTGGTGAATGCCTGGCTCGCGATTCCCTCGGGCTTTTCCGCGGAGGTCGTGGCTCAGTGCGGCTTCGACAGCGTCACCGTGGACATGCAGCACGGGGTACAGGACTATCTGTCGATGGTGCAGTGCTTTCAGGCGATGCATGGCCATCCGGTCACGCCGATGGTGCGCGTGCCGTGGAATGAGCCCGGCATCATCGGCAAGGTGCTCGATGGCGGTGCCTATGGCGTCATCTGCCCGATGGTCAACACAGCGCAGGAAGCGCGCAACCTCGTTTCCTATTCCAAATATCCGCCCAAGGGTGTGCGCTCCAACGGTCCGATCCGTTCGGGCATGTATGGCGGCGCGGGCGAGTATCAGAAGACGGCCAACGACGAGATCGTGCTGCTGCCGATGATGGAGACCAGGACCGCGGTCGAGAACATGGAAGCCATTCTCGATGTCGAAGGCATCGACGGCGTCTATATCGGTCCCTCCGATCTCGGCTTTTCCTATGGCCTGGTGCCGAAGCTCGATCGTGACGAGCCGGAGATCCTCAAGATCTATGAGAAGATCGTGAAGGAATGCGGCAAGCGCGGGCTCAATCCCGGTATTCATTGCAGCGGCGCCGAGGGCGCTGTCCGCGCCATCAACATGGGCTTTAAGCTCGTGACCTTGTCCAACGAGGTCGGCCTGATGCAGGTCTATGCCCGCCAGCAAGTCGCGCAGACCCGCAAGGACTCCGGCGGCAAGGCCTGAGGCGAATTGCGAATAGGGAGTAGCGAATAGGGGATTCATTCATTCGCTATTCGCAACTCGCTATTCGCATGCCGGTTTGCGACCTACCGATACAAACGAAGAGAGACTGCCATGGCTCCCGCCCCCGTCATCCGTCTTCATCCCGAGGACAGCGTCCTGATCGCGCGTGCGAGTCTGCCGCCCGGCCTCGCGGTTGCCGATGGCGTGGCCACGGTGGACCGCATTCCGGCGGGGCATAAGGTCGCGGTGCGTCCGATCGCGCAGGGCGAGCCCATCCGCCGCTACGGCCAGATCATCGGCTTCGCTACCGCGCCGATCGCGCCGGGGCAGCACGTTCATACACAGAACTGCGGCATGGGCGATTTCGCCAAGGATTATGCCTATGGCGTCGACGTGAAGCCGACGCCGAATTTCGATCTTCCGGCGACGTTCGAGGGCATTCGCCGGCCCGATGGCCGGGTCGCGACCCGCAACTACATCGGCATTCTGACGTCGGTGAACTGCAGCGCGCATGTCGCGGGCCTGGTCGCCGACGTCTTCAAGCGGAATCCCTTCACCGGTGATGATCCGCTCGCCGACTACCCGAACGTCGATGGCGTCGTGGCGCTGACGCACAAGACCGGCTGCGGCATGACGCTCGACGAGCCGCTGAAGCTGCTGCGGCGAACCCTCGGCGGCTACGCGCGTCACGCGAACTTCTCTGCGGTGATCGTGCTCGGTCTCGGTTGCGAGGCCAATCAGATCGGCGGACTGATGGAGGAGCAGAAGCTCGCCGGCCGTCTGCGTGCCATGGACATCCAGGAGGTCGGTGGCACCCGCAAGACCGTCGAGGCCGGCATTGCTTTCGTCAAGGAAGCGCTCGCCGACGCCAACAGGGTCAAGCGCGAGACGGTTCCGGCCAGCGAGCTGACGGTCGCGCTGCAGTGTGGCGGCTCCGACGGCTATTCCGGCATCTCGGCCAATCCGGCGCTCGGTGCAGCAAGCGATCTGCTGGTGCGACATGGTGGCACGGTGATCCTGTCGGAGACGCCCGAGACCTATGGCGCCGAGCATCTGCTGACGCGCCGCGCAGTCAGCCGCGACGTCGGCGAGAAGCTCGTCTCCCTGATGCGCTGGTGGGAGGAGTATACGGCGCGCGAGGGTGCGGAGATGAACGCCAATCCCAGCCCGGGCAACAAGGCGGGCGGCCTGACGACGATTCTCGAGAAGTCGCTCGGCGCGATGGCCAAGGCCGGCAGCACCAATCTGGTCGATGTGCTGCATTATGCCGAGGCCGTCACCAAGAAGGGCTTCGTGTTCATGGACACGCCTGGCTACGATCCCGTCGCGGCGACGGGGCAGGTGGCCGGAGGAGCCAATCTCGTTTGCTTCACGACCGGACGCGGCAGCGTGTTCGGCTGCAAGCCGGCGCCGTCCATCAAGCTCGCGACCAACACGCCGATGTACAAGCGGATGGAAGACGACATGGACGTGAATTGCGGCACCATCCTCGACGGCGAGGAGACGGTGCAGGAGTGCGGCCAGCGCATCTTCGAATTGATGCTGAAGACCGCCTCGGGGCAGCCGACCAAGAGCGAGAGCTTCGATTTCGGCGGGGCCGAGTTCGCACCCTGGGTGCTCGGCGCGACGATGTAGCTGGATCACTCAGCTATTCGGCGGCCCCATATCGGGGCTGCCGTCTGACATGTCCCGGCATCTGATCGCAGCTGAGATCGCCAATAGCTGAGACTGGATCGCAACTGAGATCAGATGACAGGTGAGCGCGCCGCCATGTGCTGGCTGTCGTGGGCAGTCCGTCATGGGCTGGCCCTGCCGACGCTCGCGCGACAGCGGCGCAGAGCAATTTACCGCTGGTGGCCCAGGCCGATGCCGAGCGCCAGGGCCTTCTGACGGAGCGAGCCTTCGGTCCGCTTCATGGCCTTGGCGATCTTGGCAACCGGGGTCTTGGACTTCGAGTGCTGCTTCAGCAGCTTGATGTCGGCGGGCGTGTAGGGTTTCCGCGCCAACTTCTTGGTAGCTGCCTTCTTAGCTGTCTTCGCCACTTGATTCTCCTTTTGGCAATGGTGGTCCTAAATAGCATGTGTAGTCGAGCTATCAAGCGATTGCGGCAAATGCAACGCTATTAGTTCTTGTTAGTTCATCATTCGGGGTTAATCCCTGCTTTGAGGGACTGGTCAATCTTCCGTGAGCGCCTGCGCGCCTTCCTGTGGACAACTCTCCGCGTGCGGCTGGAGAGGTTGTTTGTTCTTCTCTCGTTCTTCGTGACGGGCCGGATTGGGGCGCGCAGCGGCCGGAAAAGCGACCGGTGCGTGCAGCTGAAGCACCTGACAGGGGAGGCTCAACTCGACCTACGCGGACCCAAATGCCGCCTTTCGGGCTTAGGATAGTTCAATAGGCAGCTCTGCCCTTTGTTAGTGCTTGATCCCTAAGCACAGCAATGTTCTGCTTAAAAAAGTTGCTGGAGCGCCGAAACCTCGTGTCAATCTACGTCGCATTACATCACGTCACCCATTACAAATACGATCGTCCGGTCGAACTGGGCCCGCAGACCATCCGCCTGCGTCCTGCACCACATACCAGGACCCCCGTGCTGAGCTATTCGCTCAAGGTCACGCCGCCCAACCATTTCGTGAACTGGCAACAGGATCCGCAAGGCAATTGGCTGGCCCGCTACGTTTTCCCTGAGAAGGTGAACGAACTCAAAATCGAGGTCGACTTCACGGCGCAGATGACCGTGATCAATCCGTTCGACTTCTTCGTCGAGCCTTATGCGGACAGTTTTCCCTTTGCCTATCCCGAGGGCCTCAAGGTGGAACTCGCGCCCTATCTCGAGACGATCGAGCCGGGGCCGTTGTTCGCGGAATACTTGAAGTCGATTCCCCGCGATGCGGACAACACCGTCAACTATCTCGTCGAACTCAATGCGCAGTTGCAGAAAAAGATTCGTTATATCATCCGGATGGAGCCCGGTGTTCAAACGCCGGAGGAGACGCTGTCGTCGGCCGCCGGCTCCTGCCGCGACTCGGCGTGGCTGCTGATCCAGACGCTGCGGCATCTCGGCCTCGCCGCCCGCTTCGTCTCCGGCTATTTGATTCAGCTTCGTCCCGACATTGATCCGGTCGAGGGGCCGGTCGAGGTCGAGAATGATTTCACCGATCTGCATGCCTGGGCGGAGGTCTATCTGCCCGGTGCTGGATGGATAGGCTTCGACGTCACCTCGGGCATGCTGGCGGGCGAGGGACACATCCCCGTTGCTGCGACTCCCCACTATCACTCGGCCGCGCCGATCAGCGGCAGCGCCGGAGTTGCCGAGGTCGACTTCAACTTCGAGATGAATGTGAGGCGCATCCGCGAAGCGCCGCGGATCACCCGGCCATTTTCGGATGAGGCGTGGGACCGGCTCGACCGCCTCGGCGAAGCCGTCGATGCCGATCTCGCCGAAAACGACGTGCGGCTCACGATGGGCGGCGAGCCGACCTTCGTGTCGATCGACGACATGGAATCGGCTGAGTGGAATACGGCTGCCGTCGGCCCGGCCAAGCGCGGGCTCGCCGACAGCCTGATCCGGCGTCTGCGCGCGCGTTTCGCGCCCGGTGGCCTGCTGCATTACGGCCAGGGCAAGTGGTATCCCGGCGAAAGCCTGCCGCGCTGGGCGTTCGGACTGTATTGGCGCAAGGATGGTGAGCCGATCTGGCGCAATCCGGACCTGATCGCCAGCGTCGATGGTCCGCGCAAGGCGACGATCCAGGATGCGGAGCGTTTCCTCGACACGGCCGCCGAGACGCTCGGGCTCGAAGCCGACTACGTGCTGCCCGCGTTCGAGGATCCCGCGCATTGGCTGCAGAAGGAAGCCGCCCTGCCCGAGAACGTCGACGCACTCGACTCCAAGCTCGCCGATCCCGAAGAGCGCGCGCGCATGGCGCGGGTGTTCGACGAAGGCCTGCACATCCCGCGCGGCTTCGTGCTGCCGATCCAGCGCTGGAATGCACAGCCCAGGCGCTGGCGCAGCGAGCGCTGGGGCCTGCGGCGCAAGCGCCTGTTCCTGATTCCCGGCGACTCGCCGCTCGGCCTGCGGTTGCCGATCGGCTCGCTGGCCTACATTCCGCCGGAAGATTTCCCGTATATCCACGAGCAGGACCCGATGGAGGAGCGCGGGCCGCTGCCGATGTTCACGCAGGGGCGGCCGGTGATCGTGCCACAGGTGCCGCCGCTGCCGAAGCTCGACCGCGCGCCGAAGCCGCAGCAGGACGTTCAGTATCAGTACTGGGGCGGGCTCGGCGTCCGCACGGCGATGTCGGTCGAGATCCGCGATGGCATTCTCTGCGTGTTCATGCCGCCGGTCGAAACCATTGAGGACTACCTGGAGCTCGTCGCAACGGTCGAAGCGACGGCGGAGGCGATGCAGATCAAGGTTCACGTGGAGGGCTATGCGCCGCCGTTCGATCCGCGCATCGAGGTGATCAAGGTGACGCCCGATCCGGGCGTCATCGAGGTCAACATCCAGCCGGCCTCGAGCTGGCGGCAATCGGTCGACATCACCTTCGGACTTTATGAGGATGCCGCCAAGGTGCGGCTCGGCGCCAATCGCTTCCTGATCGATGGTCGCCACACCGGCACCGGCGGCGGCAATCACGTCGTGGTCGGTGGCAGCTCGCCGCCGGATTCGCCGTTCCTGCGCCGCCCCGATCTGCTGAAGAGCCTCGTCCTGTATTGGCAACGGCATCCGTCGCTGTCTTATTTGTTCTCCGGCATGTTCATCGGGCCGACCAGCCAGGCTCCGCGCATCGACGAGGCGCGCCACGACAGTCTCTATGAGCTGGAGATCGCGCTCGCCAATGTGCCACGGATCGGGCAGAGCGTGCCGCTGTGGCTGGTCGACCGGCTGTTCAGGCATCTGCTGGTGGACATCACCGGCAACACGCATCGCTCGGAGATCTGCATCGACAAGCTCTACTCGCCGGAGGGACCGACGGGCCGCCTCGGACTCGTGGAGTTCCGTGCGCTGGAAATGCCGCCCGATCCGCGCATGTCGCTGGCGCAGCAGCTTCTCATCCGTGCGCTGATCGCCAAATCGTGGCGCGAGCCGCAGGACGGCAAGTTCGTGCGCTGGGGCACGGCGCTGCACGACCGCTTCATGCTGCCTCACTTCATATGGGAAGACTTTCTTGATGTCCTGGATGAGCTGAGGTCGTCCGGCTACGATTTCTCGCCGGAATGGTACCAGGCGCAGCTCGAGTTCCGTTTTCCGACCTTCGGCCGCGTGCAGCATGGCGGCGTGACGCTGGAGCTGCGGCAGGCGCTGGAGCCCTGGCATGTGCTGGGCGAGGAAGGCGCGGCCGGCGGCACGGTGCGCTATGTCGATTCCTCGGTCGAACGACTTCAAGTCAAAGCCGAAGGTTTCATCGAAGGCCGCCACCTCGTGACCTGCAATGGTAGGAGAATGCCGATGACCTTGACGGGGCGTTCGGCGGAGGCGGTGGCGGCGGTTCGTTTCAAGGCGTGGCAGCCGGCCTCCGGTCTGCACCCGACGATTCCGGTGCATGCGCCACTGACCTTCGACCTGATCGACACCTGGAATGGCCGTTCGCTCGGCGGCTGCGTCTATCACGTCGCCCATCCCGGCGGCCGCAACTACGACACCAAGCCGATCAACTCCTACGAGGCGGAGGCGCGGCGGCTCGCCCGCTTCCAGGATCACGGCCACACTCCCGGACGAATCCCGCTGCCGCCGGAAGAACGCACAAATGAATTCCCGATGACCCTCGACTTGCGCAGGCCGCTCCTGCATTGATGAAACGGAGTTTGCGCGGAGGACCAGGGTATGGACGGCTCGAGCGGCCAGGACCAGGGAGCGAGCCCCGCCGCCGGTCGGCCGGCGGCACGTTCTCCGCTGCGCCGCGCCGAGCATTGGGCGCGCGATTATGCCCGGCTCCCCGGCATCCCCGATGAGTTCATCGGGGCCGACGGCCGTCCGCGGCCGGTCTGGACCCGCTTTGCCGAGACCTTCGCCGCACTCGCGCCGAGCGACATCGAGCGCCGCTTCGCCTCCGCCGATCGCCATCTGCGCGAAGCCGGCGTCACCTATCGCTCGCCGGGCGATAACGCCGAGCGATTGTGGCCGCTGAGCCATCTGCCGCTGCTGATCGACGAGTCCGAATGGGCGCAATTGTCCCAGGGCATCGTCCAGCGCGCCGAGCTGTTCGAGCGGGTGCTGCAGGACATCTATGGCGAGGGACGGCTGCTCGCGAGCGGCGCGCTTCCTGCGGCCGCCGTCGCCGGGTCCAGCGAATATCTGCGCCCGGTCTGCGGCGTCAAACCGCCCGGCGGCCGCTTCCTCAGCATCTACGCCGCCGATATCGGCCGTGGGCCCGACGGCGGCTGGTGGGTGCTCAACGACCGCACCCAGGCGCCGTCCGGCATGGGCTATGCGCTGGAAAATCGGCTGGTGCTGTCGCGCGCCTTCTCCTCGATCTACAAGTCCATGAACGTCGAGCGTCTCGCGCCGTTCTTCGAAGCGTTCCGCGATGCGCTGCGCGCCAGCGCCGATCGTGACGAGCCGCGCATCGGCTTGCTCACGCCGGGCATGTTCAGCGAGACCTATTTCGAGCACGCGACGCTGGCGCGCTATCTCGGCTTCCTGCTGGTCGAGGGCGACGATCTCGCCGTCAGCGGCGACCGCGTGCACATCCGCACCGTCGCCGGCCTCAAGCGCGTCGACGTGCTGCTGCGGCGGCTCGATTCCAACTCGCTCGATCCGCTCGAGCTCGACGCGGCCTCGCGGCTCGGCGTTGCCGGACTCATGGACGTCGTGCGCAAGGGCGGCGTCGTGGTCGCCAACATGCCGGGCTCCGGCGTGCTCGAGGCGCGCGCGCTGCTCGGCTTCCTGCCGAGCCTTGCCCGGCGCGTGCTCGGGGAGGATCTCAAGATCCCGCACATCGCGACCTGGTGGTGCGGCCAGAAGTCCGCGCGCGACGAGGTGCTGTCGCGGCTCGAGGAGTTCGCGATCGAAGGCGCCTATGGCCGCGCCGTGCCGGGCTTCGCGAGCAGCGGTCCGGTGCTGGCCGGCGAGCTCTCGGCCGCCGAGCGCGAGCGGCTGCGCGCTGCCATCAGCCAGCGCGGCATCGATTATGTCGGCCAGGAGGTGGTGCGGCTGTCGACCACGCCGGTGTGGCAGGACGGCCGGATCGCGCCGCGGCCGTTCGTGCTGCGGGTGTTCGCGGCCGCCACGCCCGACGGCTGGACCGTGATGCCCGGCGGCTTCTGCCGCATCGCCGACAAGCTCGATGCGCGCGCGGTGTCGATGGGCGACGGCGCGCGCGCCGCCGACGTCTGGGTGGTCGCCGACAAGGCGGTGGCGGCGCGCACTTTGCTGCCGGGCTCTGACAACGTGCGGATACGCCGCATCGCCGGCGTGCTGCCGAGCCGCGCCGCCGACAATCTGTTCTGGCTCGGACGCTATCTGGAGCGCGCCGAGGCCACCGTACGGCTGATCCGGGCGCTCGCAGCCCAGCATCGTGATCCCGGCAAGGGATCGCCGGCGCAGCTCAACACCTCCGAGCGCATCCAGCGGCTGTTGCTGGCATGGGGCGCTGTTGAGCAGACCTCGCGCAGCAAGGGATTCCAGGTGGCTGCCGAAGCCCTGCAGGCCGAGGCGCAGTTCGGCTCGGCGCTGTCGCTGCTCAGATCGGCGCAGCGCACCGCGACCTCGCTGCGCGAGCGCCTCTCGCCCGACGCCTGGCAGGTCATCACCGAGATGCCGAATCGGCTGGCGCAGGAGGCCGAGGATGAGGACGCCGTCGTCAGCATGGCCGAACTCACGCTCGACCGGCTCGCGAGCTTCGCCGGCCTTGCCCAGGAGAACATGAATCGCGCCGCCGGCTGGCGCTTTCTCGACATGGGTCGCCGCGCCGAGCGCGCCATCAACACCGCGCGGTTCGCGCGCCAGTTCGGCTATGACGAGGCGACGCCCGAGGATCTCGACGTCCTGCTCACCCTGGTCGATTGTCAGATCACCTATCGCTCGCGCTATCTGATCGGCCCGGCGCTGGCGCCGATCCGCGATCTCGTCGTGCTCGACCTCTATAACCCGCGCTCGGTCGCGTTCCAGGTCGAGCTGCTGAACGAGCACATTGCGAGCCTGCCGGTCCTGAAGGAGAACGGGCTGATCGAGCGGCCGCAACGCCTCGCGATCTCGCTGGGCGCGCGGCTGACCGCAGCGGAGGCGGCCCATCTCGACGGCCGCACGCTGTTTGCACTGGAGCAGGACCTGCTCAATCTGGCGGAGGCGATTGGCCAGCACTATTTCCCGCACGGTCCGAACGCGACGCGACCGGAAAAGCTGACGGGCCTCGCGTGATCTACGACATCCGGCATGTCACGACCTATGAGTATGAGAGCGCCGTCAGCTTTGCGCGCTGCTCGCTGCGCCTGGAGCCGCTCAGCGGCGACGGCCAGGAGTTGATCTCGCACAGCGTCGACATTCGCCCGCGTCCCTCGGAGCGGACGGCGCGGCGTGATTTCTTCGGCACGCTGACCGAGAGCATCGTGATCGACACTCAGCACCGCCATCTGCGCATCGACTCGCGCTCGCGGGTAAAGCTGTCGCGTACACCGCCGGAGCGCGATGCGCCGAGCGCGGCCTGGGAGGACGTGCGCGATGCCGCCTTCGAGGCGACGAGCCTCGGCCCGTCGTCGCCGATCGGCTACGTCTTCGCCAGCGCGCTGGTGCCGGTGCTGGAGCCGGTGACGGACTATGCCGCGGCAAGCTTTCGCGCCGGCACCGGCATCGTTGCCGGCGCGGCCGACCTCATGCGGCGCATCCGCAAGGAGTTCAGATACGATCCGAAGGCGACCGTGATCTCGACCCCGTTGCGCGAGGTGTTCGACAATCGCCACGGCGTCTGCCAGGATTTTGCTCATATCATGATCGCCGGCCTGCGCGGTCTCGGTCTCCCCGCGGCCTATGTCAGCGGCTATCTGCGCACCATCCCGCCCGAGGGCCAGCCGCCGCTGCAGGGCGCCGACGCCACCCATGCCTGGGTGTCGCTGTGGGGTGGCGAGGAGCTGGGCTGGATCGGCTTCGATCCGACCAATGATCTCCTGGTCGGCAATGATCACATCATCCTCGGCATGGGCCGCGACTTCTCCGACGTTTCGCCGGTCGATGGCATCATCGTCGGTTCGCGCAAGCAGAAGCTCGGCGTCGCCGTCGATGTGGTGATGGTCGAGTAGGGTTCCCTCACCGGGAACGGCCGGAACATTTTTCCCGCATCGCACTTGATCCGCCCGAGGGGCCCGAATGGGGGCTGGCTGACCCTTTCGAGCGATGGAGTGATCGACATGAAACGCGTTGCAATCGTCATTGGCCTCGTCGGCGCCTGCGTCGCCGGCAGCGCCTCGGCCCAGCCGAGTGCGAACCTCACCGGCACCTACCGCTGCATCCAGATGTGCCGCGACGGCATGATCGGCGCGCCGGCCTTCGTGACGCAGAACGGCGATGCCGTGAACCTGACCACCGAGACCGGCGAGTCCCTCCAGGCTTGGCCGGACTGGAATGCTCCCAATAGCCGGCTGTGGATCGATGCGCGCGACGAAAGCGCGGTCTATTCGCCCGACGGCATGCGCATTCAGTTCGACGACGGCCGCGTCTGGGAGCGCGACCTGCCGCCGCCGCTGATCGTGCGCCGCGCGCCGGTCGTGTACGGGCGATAAGCGATCGCCATTGCTACCAAGGCCCTCGCGCACGCGGGGGCCTTGATTTGCGGGTGAGATGAAAGGTGCCGGCCTCACAATCACTGTCGTCCCGGCGAACGCCGGGATCCATAACCCCAACTGAGTGTTGGGCGGCACGCTGTTAGCAGTTTCTCGCACGTCACTCCTGCTGCGGAGTATGAATCCCGGGCTTGCCTGGGACGACGGCGAGTTTGTTGCACGGTCTCTCCACCATTCGCGCTGCGGCGGGATACTTTCCGCTATCATTGTCCGCGAAAGCAGACGATCCAGTATTCCCCAGCAGGGGTGATGAATCGAGACGCCGCGGCGTACTGGATGCCCGCCTGCGCGGGCATGACACGGAGTATGAGGCAGCGTTCTCGCGACATGATCTGTCCGAGTCATGAAGGATAGCTCGAACCCTCTGAGAACAAGAGGGCGCAGGGAATGCCGGGTGATGGCCTCACCCATGGCCCGCCTGCGAAAAGAATGCAGGCGGCAGGAACCACAGGCAAAGCCGGATCAACCGGCATTCCCTGCGCGATGGCTTTACGGCTTATACGTGGTCTCCCTGGTGCGCCGGGCTTTCTGGCCACCATCCCCAGCGCGATCGCATTGCGCCAGGTTGACACCAGCATCGGGGTGTCGGGACATCACGACTTCACCGTGCGCATCATGCCGTTCGTCCGCGCGACTGATCACGCTGCAGCACCACACGCCCACCGCTCCCCAGGCTCCACGTTCGTGACGACCGCGATCCGCCCCTCTCACGAGCCCGGGATGGCCGGAAACATCGGTCTGATTTGCCCGACGACACAAGTGGGCAAGCGTGCGACAAACTGGCACGACGGGCAATTCGGGCATGGCGGATATGCGCGATCTGTTAGTTGTCGTTCAGACAGCGAGCGGCATGCTCAATCTGGCACCAGCAGAGAAGCTCAGCACTTCCGCATCTGCAAACAATGCTCTCGCCCCTCGACATCAGTCCGAAACGACTCGATGAAGCCGCCCTGGCGCTGGGTCACATACACGGTCTTGCCGTCGGTGCCGCCGAAGGCGAGGTTGGTCGGCTCCTTGGCTTTCAGCGCGATCTCCCTGATCATGCGCCCATCCGGCGCCAGCATGGCGATGCTGCCCTTGAGGATGCGCGCGACCAGCAGCCGGCCGCTGGCGTCGGTGCGCAGTCCGTCGATCGTGTTCGGCTCGAAGGTCTTGATCAGCTTCGGCCGTGTCAGCGCGTCGCCGTCGATCGCATAGGACCAGATCTCGCCGCTGTTGGATTCGCCGACATAGAGTGTGCGGCCGTCGGGGCTGAGATCGATGCCGTTGGCGGTGCCCATGGCGCGTGGCGCGATCATCGCCGCGCCCTGCATCACGCCATCAGCGCCCTTCGCAATGCGCCAGACGCGGCCGCTGCGCGCCTTCCAGTTGGGATCGCTCGCATAGATGGTGCCGTCGCGTGACAGCGTGACGTCGTTGGGCTGGCTCATGTCGTCGCCATGGAAGACGAGGCGGGGCTCGGTGGTGCCGGGCGCGATGGCGAAGATGTTGTGCTTCTTGTAGTCGGCGACGAACATGACGCCGGCAGCGTCGATGCGGATCGCATTGCCGATGCTGCCGTCGGGCAGCTCGGTGAATTTCTCCGAGGCCGTCGCTTCCGGCGCCAGCCTGCCGATCGTGCCGGGTTTGCTGATATTGACCACGAACAGATTGCCGTCGCGGTCGACGGCGGGGCCTTCGATGCCGAAGGTGTATTCGCCTGACGGTGTGAGCTGCGTGCTCTCGAACAGTTTTGGTGCGGCCAGGGCAGGGACGGTCGCAACGACGAGCATTGCGAGTCCCGCCAAACGCGGGATGCGTAGGGTGGGCAAGGGCGCGATGCGACGCTGCTTCCGAGCCAACACCGTGTGCGGCGCGCCGTGCCCACCATCGCGGGCAGCGGTGCTCGCGACTACCCCCACCCCCGACCCCTCCCCGCAAGGGGGAGGGGAGCACACTGCGCCTATGGCAGTCGCCTTGCTCGTCCCAGGGATCATCTCGTCGCGTCCGTCAGAGCGGCACCAGAAACTGCTGTTGGATATAATAGCCATCGTCGTCCGTGCAGGTGCCGTTGAGATAGGTGTCGGCTGGCCGGAAGAAACGGCTGAAGCCGGGCTTATTGACGGCAGACCTCTCGGTCACCACGACGATCTTGCCGAACGGAATGTCGCCGCATTCGCGGCCGTCCGCGGCGAAGAACTTGCGGTGCGGCGGGCCGCCCGCTTTGACCCGCATCCGCGTGCCTGGAACCAGGCGCGCGACGAGGTCGTCGGCCACATCAAGCAGTTTCGCATAGCCTGGTTCCGTCTTGATCAGGTCGGCCCCGGGCGGCATCTGCCGCTCGGCACCCAACCCGCGCAATCGCTGACGCAGCCGGCCGGCTTCGGGATCGCCGGGATAGATCCAGCCGTCCTGGGCCAGCATGAAGCGCAGCACCGCGAGGTCCTTGTCTCGATCGGATTGTCCGGCCTCGAGGCCGAAATCCGAATGGCAACCGCGACAATGTTTCTCGACGAGGTTCTTGCGCACCATCGCCAACCGCGCGCGCCGGGCAGCATCGTCCATCACCAAGGCGGCCAGCCGGTCGATCAGTTGATCGCTTCTCGTGTCGCAAGGCAACGGCTCGGGTGCAGCCTCGTCCGTGCGGTCGATCCGGATCACGGTCTGGTTCTTGTCCTCCACCAGCCAGATCGCGCCGTCGTCGGCCACGGTCATGCCGACCGGCGCGCCTTGCGGCCGGATGCCGTTGACGCGATGCCAGCCGGTGATGATCTCGTCGAACGCCGCGGCCGGCGCGGGACCGGCTGCGGTCTGGAAAGCGCGGGTCGGCTCGGCGGCGCAGCTCACATGATAGCGCACCGGCGCCGGGCTCACTTTCGGGAAGCCACGCTCGTCGACCTCATAGGCGAGCAGCCGGCTGCCGGTCGGCCGGTAGCCGTGCAGGCCGACCAGCAGCCTGCCTTTCAGCTCGTCGAAGCGATCGCCCGTGTAGTAGAGCATGCCGAGCGGCGCGCCATGCGGTGGCAGCAGCGACCAGGGCTGCTTGTAGAGCGTGGTGGTGTTGCAGAGGTTCTTGAGCGCGCCGGATTGCAGCACGCGCTTGAATTCCGGGCTCGGCGTCGTCAGGTCGTAGCAATAGGGCCAGCCATAGTGGCGGCCTTGCTCGATGGCGTTGATCTCCTCGTTGGGTGCGAACACGTCCTGCAGATCGCGCGCGTTCTCGCCCTGCAGCAAGGCGGTGCCGGGATCGGGAAAGCGCGGATGCAGGGCCAACGCCATTGAGTTGCGCAGGCCGCGCGCGTAGACCTCGTGCGGCGGCGACGGATCGCCGGATTTCAGCGCCGCAAAGACGCCGCCCGCCGGTGGCGTGAACAGCCAGATCGCGGCGAGCGCCGAGGTGCCTTCACCGGCGGCGCAGGGCTGCGTGATCGGCGCCGGCGACAGGCAGTTGTCGCTAGGCGAGCCGATGTTGACGAACAGCCGTCCGATGCGGTCGAAGGCGAATGCCTTCATCGGATGCGCACTTTCCGATAGGCGCGTGCCGTCGGGCAGCGTGAGGCGGCGTCCCGGCAGGTCGCGGATGATGGTCTCGATCGTTGCTTTCGGGGTGCTCGCGAGCGGATCGAAGCGGAAGATCGACGTATCGGTGGAGGCGTAGATCTTGCCGTCGGGACCGGCCGCAAGCCCGAACGGATAGGACAGCCGCGTGATCGCCTCGCGGAGGCGCTGGCCGGCCGGCGCCGCGGGATCGAGGATCAGCAGCCGGCCGTCGTCATGGCCCCAGCCGCCCATGTCCGCGATCACGAACAGCCGATGGCCGGGGATCTGCACGATGCCGCGCGGAAATCTCAGGCCATCGTCGCGGCTGGCGACGAGACCGGCGCAGAAGCCGGCCTTCATGTCGATCTGGAGGCGCGGAAAGGCGAGGGCGCCGTCGCCGCAACTGGCCGAGCTCAACGCGTAGCCGCTGCGGATCGTTGCGTCGTCAGCGCGGCCTTGGCTTGCGCCGAACAGGACGGTCGCGACGACTGCAAGGACATGCCACGACCGGCGCATGCGATCCGATCTGCTCAGTGCATCAGATTGTACTGCACGATGTAGGCGGCAGCGCCGGCAAAATAGCCGAGCAGGGCGATGCCGCTGATGCGGCGCACGTACCAGAAGAAGTGGATGTTCTCGAGCCCCATCGCGGCGACGCCGGCCGCCGAGCCGATGATCAGGATCGAGCCGCCGGTGCCGGCGCAATAGGCGACGAACTCCCACAGGAAACTGTCCGGCGGAAACTGGCTCAGGCTGTACATGCCCATCGATGCCGCGACCAGCGGCACGTTGTCGATGACCGCGCTGGCGAGGCCGAGCACGATCACGATCAGGTCGAGCCGGCCGACGGTGCGATCGAGCCATTGCGCCAGCGTCTGCAGGATGTGGGTGTGCTCGAGCGCGGCGACTGCCAGCAGGATGCCGATGAAGAACACGATCGAGGGCATGTCGATCCGGGTCAGCGCATGCACCAGCGTCAGGCGCTGCTTCTGCTCCGAGGCCTTCTCGCGATGGATGATCTCGCCGACCATCCAGAGTAGGCCGAGCCCGAACAGGATGCCCATGAACGGCGGCAGGTGCGTCACCGCCTTGAACACCGGCACGGCGACCAGGATGCCAAGGCCCATGAAGAACATCAAATTGCGCTCGAACGGCAGGATCGGGCTGATCGAGGCGAGGCCGGCGCTCGCCGGCGGCACCAGCTGCTTGCCGCGCAGGGTGAAGCTGACGACGGCGAGCGGGACCAGCAGGTTCAAGAGCGAGGGGATGAAGACCGACTTCATGATCGCGAGCGGCGTGATCTGGCCGCCGATCCACAGCATGGTGGTGGTGACGTCGCCGATCGCCGACCAGGCGCCGCCGGCATTGGCGGCGATGACGATGATCGATGCGAAGACCAGGCGGTCCTCGTCGCGGCCGGACAGCTTCTTCATCAGCGACACCATCACGATCGCGGTGGTGAGGTTGTCGAGCATGGCGCTGAGAAAGAAGGTGACGAAGCCGACCAGCCAGACCAGGGTGACCTGGTTGCGGGTGCCGATCAGCGAGGTCACGACCTCGAAGCCGTTATGGGCGTCGATGACCTCGACGATGGTCATCGCGCCGATCAGGAAGAAGATGATCTGGGCGGTCGAGGCCACGGACTCGTTGAGCTCGGTCGCGACCGCCGGCGCGGTCCCGCCCATGACGGCGTAGATGGTCCACATCAGGCCGGCACCGACCAGGGCGGTGGCCGCCTTGTTGATCCGGAACGGGTGCTCCAGCGCCACCACGGCATAGGCGAGCGTGAAGACGGCGACGATGGCAGCGGTCATCGCGGGGGATTTCCGGTCATGAATCTCGGCATGGGCAGCGTGGAACCGCCCCAGATATGACCGATCGGCGGTCCGCCAGCAAGCAGGGGACCGAAACCGCGTCGGGTCCTACACCACGGCCGACGCGATCGCGTCGGCGTGGCTGCGGATGGCGCGGATCTCGGCCGCGCTGCGGCGCGCACGGTCTTCCGCATCTTCAAGATCGTTGCAGCATGGAGCTCGGCAAAAGCTTGCTCATCGTTGCGTCCGGCACGGGCCAGAAGTCTGCTGAGATGCGCAACGTAATCCTTCTGATCCGCTGATCCGCGCTTGCTGATCGCATCCTTCTCCTCCATGCGCTCTCTCTGAGCGGAAACGGGTCAGAGTCAGATGCGGATCACCCGAATGCTTGCGGTCGTCATTGCGAGGAGCGAAGCGACGAAGCAATCCAGGCCCTTCGCGTCGCCCTGGATTAATTCGCTGCGCTCACAAGGACGGCGGAGGAATTCAGAGCCGGACGAACGGGCTGATGAGGCGGCCGAGCAGGCCGTGCATGCGCAGGTCGCCGGTCATGGCGACGAGGCAGAGGCAGGGGCCCTCGTCACCGACCACCGGACGATGGTCGACCTCGTCGTCGCCATAGTCGAAGTCGCCGGGTCCGTAATAGCCGCCGAGATGGCTGAAGCTGCCCTTCAGCACGCAGGTCAGCTCATTGCCGGAATGCGTATGCTCCAGCATCCGCGCCCCGGGCTCCGAGCGCAGCAGGAAGGCGCGCGATTTACCTGTGCCCGGTAGCAGGATCGGGCGCATGCTGATGCCCGGCGCCACGCGCCGGCGCTTGCCGATCTTGCAGCGCTTGACCATCTCGGGCAGGTCCGCGAGCTCGGGATCGTGCTCGGCGACCTCGCTCACCTGCGGCGCCGCCTGCGGGCGTCGATCGATGCGTGCCATCACGGCATCGAAAGCATCCGCGCCCGTCGCGACCGGCTCGGCCGCGTCCAGCGAGGCGCCGGCGAGCTGCTCGATGGCGCGCACGAAGCGCTGGCATCGGCCGCAATCGGCGACATGGACACCGACGACCAGCCGCTCGGCCTCGTCGAGCGCACCAGTGGCGAAGTCGGCCAGCAGGTCTTCCGGCGGGTGGTGGCTGATCGTCATGTCGCGTCGTCCAACAGGTCTCTCAGGCGATTCATCGCCAGTCTGATTCGTGACTTTACCGTACCCAGCGGCAGGCCGAGCACCGCCGCGATTTCCGAATGCGGTCGTTCTTCAACGAACGACAGGCGGATCACGGTGGATTGCTCCACCGATAATCTTTCGATCGCGGCCGCCACCCGCGTGGCATCTTCGACACGCGAGACGATCTGGTCGGCCGCGAGCGTCGGATCGGCCTCCTCGTCGCGCACTACTTCCCTGCTCAGCCGGCCGTCGCGGGCGGCCTTGCGCGCGGCGTCGATCCGCTGGTTGCGCGCGATCGTGAAGATCCAGGCGGCCGCGCCGGCCGTCGACGGATCGAATTGCCCCGCCTTCGTCCACACCGCCACCATGGTGGATTGGGCGATTTCCTCAGCGTCGTCGGCGTTGCAGCCGGTCTTGATGAGGAAGCCTTTGATGCGGGGCGCAAAATGCGCGAACAGGGCCTTGAACGCCTCGCGGTCGCCGCGCGCGGCGACGCGTCCGATCAATTCAGCCCAGTCCACAGTCGCCTTCGGCCCTCTGCTCACATTCACCCTGGTACGGGCACGGAAGGCCCGTGCAAATCGATGCCGGGACGATGCCACGTTCCATTGCGCTAATCCAGCCGCTCTCATCGCGTGGTCATGGTCCCCGGCACGCTGCTTAATCCTGGATAACGTGGACCATGGACGGCTGGATCACAGCGGGCCGAGGATTTTCCGGCCCCTCAATCCTTCAGCTCGGAATTGACCATCGCCAGGAACTCCTGGCGGCTCATCGGGTCGGTGCGGAAGCAGCCGAGCATGCGGCTGGTGGTGAGATCGACGCCGTGCTTCTTGACGCCGCGCGAGCTGATGCAGTGATGGGCTGCCTTGATCACGACCGCCACGCCCTGCGGCTGCAGCACCTCGTCGATGATGTTGGCGATCTCGGCGGTCATGCGCTCCTGGATCTGCAGCCGGCTGACATAGGCTTCGACGACCCGGGCGAGCTTGGAAATCCCGACCACGCGGTTGCGCGGCACGTAGCCGACCCAGGCGCGGCCGATGATGGGCGCCATGTGGTGCTCGCAATGGCTCTGGAACGGGATGTTCCGCAACAGCACCATTTCGTCGTAGCCGGCGGTCTCCTCGAACGTCTTGCGCAGATACTCCTCGGGGTTCTGCTCATAGCCGGAAAAATAGCTCTTGTAGGCCCGCGCGACGCGGGCCGGGGTCTCGGAGAGACCCTCGCGTGACGGGTCCTCGCCGATCCAGGTCAGGATGGTGCGGATGGCGTCCTCGACGTCATCCTGGGTGACCGCAACCGGGTCGCAGGCGAACGGAAGTTTCTTGGCTGTCTGGCGCACGAGGGCTCTCCAAAAACCAGGAAACGGTTCCGATATCGGAACGGATCACGTCTTGCGGGGCGATTTCCGCGACCGATGGCTCGCCGCCGTCAGCTCGCCTTGCGCAGCCGCATCTCCGCGGAGGGACCCGAGCGCAGGTTCTGGAAGAACTTCTCGACCTCGTTGGCGAGCGTCTGCGCGGTGGCGTTGAGGTCGCCGGACGCCGACAGGACGGAGGCGGCGGCCGTCGAGGTCTCACTGATGGCGTCGCGGAGCGAGTCGATGTTCATGACCAGCGTCTGGTTGCCCTGGGCGGTCGACTGCGCGTTGGTCGAGATCTCCCGCGTCGCCTGGTCCTGCTGCTGGATCGCATTGGAGATGTTCGAGGTGATCTCGTTGATGCCGCGGACCGCCTGGCCGATCTCGCGGACCGCGTCGACCGCGGTCTTGGTCGATGCCTGGATCAGGCCGACGTTCTGGCTGATCTCCTCGGTCGCCTTGGCCGTCTGCCCGGCCAGCGCCTTGACCTCGTGCGCGACCACGGCAAAACCACGGCCGGCCTCGCCGGCGCGGGCGGCCTCGATGGTCGCATTCAGAGCGAGGAGGTTGGTCTGTTCGGCGATGGTCTGGATCAGCGTCAGCACGCCGTCGATGCGCTGGGTGGCGGCGGCAAGGCCCTCGATCTCCGTGACCGACTTCTCGGTGCGTTGGCCGGTCTGCTCGACGGCGCCGGCCGACTGCCGGATCTGCCGGCCGATCTCCTCGACGGACGTCGACAATTCCTCGGCGGCGCTGGCGACGGCGGAGACGTTGGTCGACGCCTGCGACGTCGCGCCGGCGGCGGTGACCGCGCGCTCGTTGGCATCTGCCGTCAGCCGCGTGATCATCTCGGCGGTTTGGCGCATCGCGGCGGCGTTCTCGGTGACGGTCCGCATCACGCTGCCGATCGCGGTGCGGAATTGCTCGACCGCGGTCTCGATGTGGCGGGCGCGGGCTTCGCGGATTTCCGAGTCCTGCGAGACCTGGACATTGAGGTCGCGGTTATGGGCCATCGCCTGCTGGAACACGCCGATGGCGCGAGCGAGCTCGCCGACCTCGTCGGCGCGCCCGGCATACGGCACTTCGACGTTCTCGGCGCCGGTGGCGACCCGGCGGATCGTATCGGTGATCTGAGACAGCGGCCGAGCGATCGAGCGAGCGATGATCACCACGCCGGCTGCGACCAGAACCAACATCAAGCCGCCAAGGCCGGTCAGCACGAGCGAGAGCTTGTTGTTCAGCGCCGTTTCCTCGGCGATCTTTCCTGCGCGCTCGACATAGACTTTGGACAGCGCCTCGAGATCCTTGTTGAGCGCCTTGCGCACGGAGCGATTGGCGTCGTTGTCGCCCCACTCGCGTCCCGCGGCCGGGCTGATTTCATTGGCGCGGCGGACCAGTTCGGCGCGGAATTCGACGAATTGCTCGATCCGCTTCTTGAATGTTGCGAATTGCTGGGCGTCGTCGGCCTGTACGATCGCCTGCCACTTGTCGACGACCTTCACGATGTCGGCATTGAACTTGAGCAAGCCGTTGCCGTATTGTTTTACGACGGCGGGGTCGGTCGACATATAGACGCCGCGCGACTCCATGACGACGGCATAGACGAGGCCGTTGACCAGCTGAACGTTGTGAGCGGCGAGATTGGCC
Organism: Bradyrhizobium sp. SZCCHNR2028; assembly: GCF_032380995.1. NCBI lineage: Bacteria > Pseudomonadati > Pseudomonadota > Alphaproteobacteria > Hyphomicrobiales > Nitrobacteraceae > Bradyrhizobium > Bradyrhizobium sp. SZCCHNR2028. Next base: position 146,086 of record NZ_JAUHJF010000015.1, read on the forward strand.
GTCTCGATGGCCTTGATGAGCTCCGTGGCCCGCCGCGAGTTGTAGTCGGACAGCCAGGTGATTGCGGCGGTCAATAGCGCAAACAACGCGAAGATTGCATAGAGCTTGACTGCGATGGATTGGCGCGTGGCCGTATTCGTTGACGTCGGGCGTGAGGTCATGAGGTGAGATACCGCGAGTTTTTGCTACGACGCAGGGGGCGCTTGATTGTTAATAGTTATGCAAAACCTTCATGGAGAAAGCGTTAAGTTGACGCCGTCAGTATTATGCAACCCCCGCGTACTTCGCTTGGCGTTTCAATCGATTAGTTGGTGCTCCGCAGCAGGGGCGGGCGCCGGGGCATCCGGTTGACTACGGAGGGCATGCGCCATTTCGAGGCCCCTCGTTCCCCTGCAAATGCATTGCAACCGGTGGCCGGCCGCGCACGCGCTCCCCAATTGGTTCGCCGATCGGAGACCGGCCGGGAACGGTCGTTGCGCTCGATCGATCAATTCTCCATCTGATTGGAACTTTAGATCGCCCTTCGCATTCCGCCATCCGCATTGCGATGCATCGGATCAGGTCGCCTCGTCGGGGCGCGTCCGATCAGGCCAGACGGCGCGAGCATCCGGCATGCGAAGGGGACGTTGCGCCCTGCGACAGGAGCGGAAGGCTCGATCGCACTCAACTTTTCCGGAAGGGGTGGCGAAGCCTTATCTTCGGCCGTAAGGTAACCAGTTAGCGGGTTGTCGCGAGGGGCAGTCGATGAGATTCGAGGGCATCGAAACGGTACGTCGCATTCTCTGTGTGTTTCCGCGCTACACCTCGTCGTTCGGAACCTTCGAGCACGCCTATCCGCTCACCGACGGCGTCCAGGCCTTCATGCCGCCGCAGGGGCTGCTGCTGATCGCGGCCTATCTTCCAAGTTCCTGGCAGGTGCGCTTCATCGATGAGAACATCCGCCCGGCGCAGGACGAGGATTTCTCCTGGGCCGAAGCGGTGTTCGTCAGCGGAATGCACATCCAGCGTCAGCAGATGAACGACATCTGCCAGAGGGCGCATGCGTTCGACCTGCCGGTCGCGCTGGGCGGCCCCTCCGTCAGCGCCTGTCCGGACTACTATCCGAGCTTCGACTATCTGCATGTCGGCGAGCTCGGCGATGCCACCGACGAGCTGATCGCGCGGCTGGCGCGGGATCCGTCGCGGCCTGCGCAGCAGGTCGTGCTGCGGACCGACGAGCGGGTGGCGATGACCGATTTCCCGGTGCCGGCCTATGAGCTCGCCGAGGTGAAGAAGTACTTTCTCGGCAGTATCCAGTATTCCAGCGGCTGCCCCTATCAGTGCGAGTTCTGCGACATCCCCGGCCTCTATGGACGCAACCCGCGCATCAAGTCGCCGCAGCAGATCGTCGCCGAGCTCGACAAGCTCAGGGAATGCGGCGTCACCGGCTCGGTCTATTTCGTCGACGACAATTTCATCGGCAACCGCAAGGCGGCGATGGACCTGCTGCCGCATCTGATCGAATGGCAGAAGCGCACCGGCTATGTGATGCGGCTCGCCTGCGAGGCCACGCTCAACATCGCCAAGCGGCCCGAGATCCTGGAGAAGATGCGTGAGGCCTATTTCATCACGATCTTCTGCGGCATCGAGACGCCCGACCCGGATGCGCTGACGGCGATGCACAAGGACCACAACATGATGGTGCCGATCCTGGAGGGGATCAGGACCATCAACGGCTATGGCATGGAGGTCGTCTCCGGTATCATCATGGGGCTGGACACCGATACGCCGCAGACCGCGGACGCGCTGCTGCAGTTCGTCGCGGAGAGCCGGATCCCGCTGCTCACGATCAATCTGCTGCAGGCGCTGCCGAAGACGCCGCTGTGGGATCGCCTCGAGCGCGAGGGCAGGCTGGTCCACGATGACGGCCGCGACTCCAACGTGAAATTCCTGATGCCCTATGACGAGGTGGTCACGGCGTGGCGGCGCTGCATGGAGGTGGCCTATGAGCCGGAGCGGCTGCTCGCACGCTACAAGCACCAATGCGACACCACCTACGCCAACCGCATCAAGGTGCCGGTCAGCGACGAGATGAAGAGCTGGCCGAACATCAGGCGCGGCCTGGTCATGATGGGCAAGATCTTCTGGAAGGTGGGCGTGCTCGGCGACTACAAGCGGCCGTTCTGGCGCTTCGCCTGGAGCCAGCTGAAGCGAGGCGAGATCGAGAATTTCATCGCCGTGGCGCTGATCGCGCATCACCTCATCATGTTTGCGCGCGCCGCCTCGCGCGGGAATCAGAACGCGTCGAACTACTCGATCCGGCTGCGCGAGGCCGCCCTTCCCGCAGGGTGATGGTCCTCTCTGGGGCAGGGGCGGTGAGTGGCGCTCGCCGGCACCGGTCCGCGGCCTGCCCCGGGCAAGGGACGGCTCGGTCGGATACCGGTCCTTGAGTCGTTCAGGTTTTTGAGCCCAGCGCCCGTCCGGGCCGTCCACGCTCTTTTCAAGCACGGCAGAATCGTGGCGTGATCGGAAGCCATGCCGGCTCGCCGTCTTGTGTGGCCGGGCATGGTTGCGGCCGGGGAGTGAACCCTGCTAGACCCGGCCTCGACGAATTGTCACATGTTTTCAAGGATTAGCTTCGGCTGCGGGCCACAATGCGGTCATCTCTGCTTCGCTGAGCGGCCTTATTTCTGCCCTATGCGCTCAGGCCTTCCGAATTAGGCCGCCCCCAACCACTGGACACCGCATGCTGGAAGTCAGGCACGACAACGAAGTCCATGTCGAGAAGGTCGAGCACCGGCCGGCCGACAGCATCGCTTTCGGCATCGAACGGCTCGGCCTCTTCGCGGTCAAGGCGCCGATCTTCTCCTGCGTCGTCCTGCTCGTCCTGATCGTGGCGGCGGTGTTCGGCATCAAGCGGATCCAGATCGACGATTCGCTCAGCCAGCTGTTTCGCTCCGACAGCAAGGAATTCCACCAGTACGAGGAGGTGACGAAGAAGTTCCCGGCCGAGGAATTCGACGTCCTCGTCGTGGTCGAGGGCAAGACCTTGCTGGCCCGCCAGAACCTCGAGAAGCTGCGTGACTTCGTGACCGACCTGCAACTGGTCGAGGGCACCCGTGGCCTGGTGTCGCTGTTCTCGGCCCGTCAGGCGCCGGCGCCCGGCAAGCTTCCGGCGGCGCTGTTTCCGTCGGATCTGCCGGAGGGCGAGGCCTACGACAAGTTCATCGAAACGGTGAAGTCCAACGAGATCATCCGCGGCAAGCTGTTGTCGGAGGACGGCACGCTCGCCCTGATCGTGCTGTCGCTCGAGCCCAAGGTGGTGGCCTCGAACGATCTCGGGAAGGTGGTGGGCGACATCCGGAAGCTGATGGCGGAGGACCTCGCCGACACCGGCCTGAATGTCCAGCTTTCCGGCGTGCCGGTCATGCAGCTCGAGATCCGCAACGCGGTGGAACGTGACGGGCTGACCTACAACATTCTCGGCATTCTCGCCGGCTGCATCATCGCCATCATCTTCTTCCGCAAGGTCTCCTTCATGATCGCGGCGGCGTTTCCGCCGCTGATCGCGATCATGCTCGCGCTCGGCGCGCTCGGCTGGGCCAATTTCAATCTCAACATGTTCCTGAACGTGATGACGCCGCTCATCATGGTCATCAGCTTCTCCGATTCGATGCAGCTCACCTTCGCCGCCCGCGACCGCCTGATCGCAGGGCAGGACAAGGTGACGGCGTTCAAGAACGCCGTGCTGGTCGTCGGCCCCGCCTGTGTGCTGACCCACGCCACCGCCGGCATTTCCTTCATCGCCCTGCAGTTCTCCGACAGCGACCTGATCCGCAAGTTCGGCGAGGCGGGGCTTGCCGCCACCATCATCGCGCTGGTCGCGGTGCTGTCGCTGGTGCCGGTGTTCGGCGTGCTGCTGGTGCGCAACGAGAAGACGTTCGCGGTCAAATTCCAGGGGGCCGATGCCGGCGTGCAGGCGCTGCGCAATTTCTGCTACTGGATCGCGGTGCGCATGGTCGGTCGTCCCGGCCTGTTCAGCCTGATCGCGGTGGTGTTCGTCGGCTCGCTCGCGGTGGTCTATGCGAGCCTGGAGCCGCGCTACCGGCTCGCCGACCAGGTGCCGGACAAGCGCCAGGCAGTGGCGGCGAGCAACCGGCTCGATGCCAAGCTCACCGGCGCCAATCCGGTCAATGTGCTGGTCCAGTTTCCCAAGGGCGCCTCGCTCTATGCGCCGGAGACGTTGCAGACCATCGCCGACGTCCATGCCACCGTCGAGAAGACTGCCGGTGTCGGCAACGTCTGGTCGGTCGAGACGCTCAGGCGCTGGCTGGCCGAGAAGGCCGGCTCGTCCGATACGACGACGCTGCAGGAATACGTCAATCTGATCCCCGAGCATCTGGTGCGCCGCTTCATCGACAAGGAGCAGGATGCGGTGGTGGTCGCCGGCCGCGTTCCCGATCTGGATTCCAGCCAGCTGCTGCCGGTGGTCGACAAGCTTGATCATGAGCTCGACACGGTCAGGAAGAAGCACCCCGGCTTTGAGATCGCGGTCACCGGCCTAGCCGCCATCGCCGCGCGCAACTCCGCCAGCATGATCCAGAAGCTCAATCACGGGCTCACCATCGAGTTCGCGCTGGTGGCGATGTTCATCGGGCTCGCCTTCCGCTCCTGGGTGGTGATGCTCGCCTGCATCCTGCCCGGCATCTTCCCGGTGGTGATGTCCGGGACGTTGTTGTGGGCGATGGGGGAGGGGCTGCAATTTGCCAGCGTGGTGGCGCTCACGGTCTCCTTCGGCCTCGGCCTGTCGGCCACCATCCACTTCCTGAACCGGCTGCGGATGGAGAGTGCGCCCGGCGTCAGCGCCGCGGTCGCGGTGGAGCGTGCCACCGTGCTGGTCGGACCGGCGCTGATCCTCACCACGGTGGTGCTGGCCTGCGGCCTCGTCGTCACCGTGTTCTCGGATCTGCCGTCGCTGCGGCTGTTCGGCTGGCTCAGCGCGTTCTCGATGGTGGCGGCGCTGTTCGCCGACCTCTTCATCCTCCGCCCGACCGCGATGTTCCTGATCAACCTGTCGCAGAAGCTGAAGCGCAAGCCGGTGTGAGGGGCGTGATCTAAGCCCAATCCAACACTGTCATCGCCCGCGTACGACGCGGGCGAAAAAACAAAACGGCCCTGACGCCGTCAGGGCCGTTCGCGCATTCCGTTGCTGACGATGTCGCGACCGTTCAGGTCTTCGACATCGTGATGTTGACGCCGCGGATCTCGCCCTTGGAGGAGATCTGCACGACCTGCTTGTTGCCGCTGGTCCTCAGGGTGATGCTGGCGGCGAAGCCGGCGGCCTGCACGAACACGTCGATCTGGCCGTTGCCGGCGGTGCCCTGCAGCTCGCCGTTCACGTTGCGGCTGGATTCGCTCCAGTTGCCGGAGATGCGATCGCCCTGGCTGGTGACGTCACTGGTCAGGAGGAACTTGTAGCTGTCGCTGGCGCATTGCAGACTCTGCTTCAGATTGGCGCCGGCCACCTTGTAGCTGGCCTTGCAGCGGATGCGCTCGGTGGTGCCGTCGGACAGCGCGACCGTACCGTTGCCCGACCACGACCCGTCGAAGCCGGCGAACGGGCCCGACTGAGCCTGAACCGCGGTCGCCGCCACGAACAATGCCGCTCCGAGACCGGCGGCCTTGACGACGCGCCCAGAGAAAGGTGAGCCGAACAGTTTCATATCGAGTTTCCCATCCAAAATGACACCGCTGTGTCGGCGTACGCCGCCGCTTCGAACACTTGGTGTTCTCGCCGAAGGTTAGGTTCAAATGACGGCCGGTCGGGCGCTGCGACCGGATGCCATGATGCCCGCCGACACCGTGCGACGGGTCGGCGCCGAATGGTCGTCCTCGCAAGACGGCTGCACGCAAGCCGCCTCGACGGCGCTGCATCTAACGGTCCGCGCGGCATGCTTGCAACAGCCAAATGCGAAAAACGTGTTCCGAGAATAACGCCCTAGTATCAACGCCTTGTTTGTGCCAAAGCTGTGATCTCCGAGCTTGATCCGCTCGGGATCATAGGGCGCAAATTTGGCCGCATTTGGCAGCGTACCTCCGGCGCTGGGGGGGCTTGCGGTCCTTGCCAAACCAAACAGGTGTTTCCCGGGCAGCATCGGCGATCCGGGAGGTCTCCTCTGCTGTCAAAATGAAGGAACACGATGCGTAAGATTTTCCTGGCACTTTCCCTGCTGTCGTCGGTGTCCGTTTCCACCGGCGCGTTCGCGCAAGGCCGCGGCGGCACGCCCGAAGAGCAGGCGGCCTGCACGCGTGACGTTCAGAAGTTCTGCCGTGCCGTCATCGATCAGGGTGACTTCACGATCCTTGCGTGCCTGAAGGAGAACCGCCCCAAGATCAGCCCGGCCTGCGATCAGGTGCTGAAGACCCACAACCAGTAAGCGGTTGCCGTTCGGAACGGTTGTTTCCGAACTCTTTTGGTTAACGACCGCCGGCCCGCCCCTCAGGGAAGGGGCGGCGGTTCGATCCTATGGGCTGCCCGACATCGATTGCATTGGTTTTGGCTGGATCTTCGCCTATATGGGGGCGAGCAATCCGTTCGCATGAGCGAAGCGGCGGGCATTGTTTTCGGTAGCGCCCTTTCAACCTGATAGCTGTTTCGTCCATGACCACCGCGAGCGATTTGCGATCCGGCAAGACACACCGGGACGAGAACTTTCCGGTGGCCTCCTGGATCATCCGTCCAGAGCACCGGGCGCTGATCCTCGCCTTCTACAATTTCGTGCGAACCGCCGACGACATCGCCGATCATCCGAGCCTGCCGGGCGAGGAGAAGCTGCGGCTGCTCGATCTGCTCGAAGCCGAGCTGACCGGGACCGGCGAGACCCAGGATGTCGCCGTCAGCCTGCGCCGGGCGCTCGCCGAACGCGGCATGCCGCCCCGGCATGCGCTCGATCTGCTGGTTGCCTTCCGGATGGACGTGACCAAGCTGCGTTACGAGAACTGGGACGAGGTCATCCACTACTGCCGCTACTCGGCGATGCCGGTCGGCCGCTTCATGCTCGATGTGCACGGCGAGTCCACCGCGACCTGGCCGGCCTCGGACGCGATCTGCGCCGGGCTGCAGATCAACAACCACCTGCAGGACTGCGGCAAGGACTACAAGGCGCTCAATCGCGTGTACCTGCCGCGCGATGCGCTGGCGGAAGCCGGCGCCACCGTCGAGATGCTCGGCGAGTCCAGATCGCCGCCGCAACTGCTGGCCTGCCTGCAGAAGCTCGCGGTGCGTAACGCGGCGCTGCTCGATGAGGGCAGGGACCTCAACAGCGGCGTCAAGGATTTCCGTTTCGGACTGGAGATCGCCGTGATCCAGGCTTTCGCCGACCGTATCGTGGCGCTGCTGAAGGTGCGCGATCCGCTGAGTGAGCGCGTGCACCTGTCGCCCGTAGGCATGCTCGGCCTCACCTTCACGTCGGTGATGGGCGAGATCGGCCGCCGCGTGGCCGGGCGTCATCCCGCCACCAAATCGGCAGCCGGCGCATGACCCTCGAGGCGACCGCAGACAATATCGATCACGGCACGGCGGCGTCCGGCAGCTCGTTCTATGCCGCCATGCGCATCCTGCCGCGCGCCCAGCGCGATGCGATGTTCCAGGTTTACAGCTTCTGCCGCGAGGTCGACGACATCGCCGATTCCGACGGGCCGCGGCCCGAGCGGCTGGCGGCGCTGCAGAAATGGCGCGACGACATCGACGCGCTCTACCAGGGTAACCCGCCGCCGCGGCTGCGCGACTACGTCGCCGCGGTGAAGACGTTCGGCCTGAAGCGGGAGGATTTCCTCGCCATCATCGACGGCATGGAGATGGACGTGCCGCAGGAGATCCGCGCGCCAGATCTCGCCACGCTGGACCTTTATTGCGACCGGGTCGCGAGCGCGGTCGGCCGCCTCTCGGTGCGCATCTTCGGCATGCCCGAGGAGGACGGCATCCTGCTGGCCCACCATCTCGGCCGCGCGCTGCAGCTCACCAACATCCTGCGCGACATCGACGAGGACGCGGCCATCGGCCGGCTCTATCTGCCGCGCGAGGCGCTGCTGTTCGCCGGAATCACCGGCGATGATCCGGCCAAGGTGACGCAGGAGCGCGCGCTTCCCAAGGTCTGCAACTCGGTTGCCGTCAGGGCGAAGACGCATTTCGAGAAGGCCGACGAGATCATGCGGCGCAACCGCCGGCGTGCCGTGCGTGCGCCGCGCATCATGTCGAAATACTACCGCGCCGTGTTCGACCTCCTGCTCGAACGTGGCTTCGCGCTGCCGCGCGAGCCCGTCCGCGTGAGCAAGCTCACGAAGATCGGCATCATCCTCCGTTACGCAATCATCTGATGCAAAAGACCGCTCACATCATCGGCGCCGGCGTGTCCGGCCTTTCCGCCGGCGTGCGGCTCGCCAATGCGGGCTACGTCGTGCACGTCCACGAGGCCACGCAGCAGCTCGGCGGCCGCTGCCGGTCCTATTACGACGCCGCGACCGACCTGGTGATCGACAACGGCAACCATCTGCTGCTGTCGGCCAATCATCACGTGTTGTCCTATGCCCGCGCGATCGGCTCGGAAGCGGGGCTGGTCGGGCCGGAGAAGGCGCAGTTCGCCTTCGTCGACATCCGGAGCGGCCAGCGCTGGCTGCTCGATCTCGGCAACGGCCGCCTGCCGCTGTGGGTGTTCGACGAGGGCCGCCGCGTGCCGGATACCAAGCTCGGCGACTACCTCGCGCTGTCGCCGCTGATCTGGGCCGGTACGTCCAAGACGATCGGCAGCACGATTCCCTGCAAGGGTACGCTGTACGACCGCCTGGTGCAGCCGCTGCTGCTCGCGGCACTGAACTGCGATCCGCCGGAAGGCTCGGCGGGGCTTGCCGGCGCCATCGTCCGCGAGACCTTGCTCGCCGGCGGCCAGGCCTGCCGGCCGCTGATCGCGCGCGATGGCCTGTCGGGCGTGCTGATCGATCCGGCCGTGAAATTCCTGGAAGGCAAGGGCGGCAGCGTGCGGATCGGCCGCGAGCTGCGTGGCCTCGACGATGCGGGTGGTCGCGTCACCGGGCTCAGGTTCGGCGGCGATGAAACGGTCGCGCTCGGTCCGTCCGACGTCGTGGTGCTCGCCGTGCCGCCGCGGCCGGCGATGGCCCTGCTGCCGGGGCTCACGGGGCCGACGAAATATCGCGCCATCGTCAATGCCCATTTCCGCATCACGCCGCCGCGCGATGCACCAGCTCTGCTCGGGGTGGTCGGCGGCCTGGTCGAATGGCTGTTCGCCTTCCCGCAGCGGCTCTCGGTCACCATCAGCAATGGCGATCGGCTGGTCGACATGCCGCGCGAGGAGCTCGCCGCCGCGATCTGGGCCGACGTCTGCAAGGCCGCCGGGATCAAGGCGGAGCTGCCGCCGTGGCAGATCGTGCGCGAGCGTCGCGCCACCTTCGAGGCGACGCCGGAGCAGAACGCGCTCCGACCGGGAGCGAAGACGGCGTTCGGCAATCTCGCTCTGGCGGGGGACTGGACCGATACCGGCCTGCCGGCAACCATCGAAGGCTCGGTGCGCTCCGGCGACCGCGCTGCGAATCTCCTGCTCGGGCACGGCTGACCGGCGCAGGGCCGAATCTGGCCGCGCCGTCATGCCGCCTGCGCCGCGAGTCTCACATTTTCGTGGCGTAGTTCTTGCTTAAAGTTCCACGCCTGGTGGCGCCGGCGCAATTTGTTCCAGGGCGGAACAGGGATCGGCGGGGCCAAATGGCAACACCAGGCAAAAAACGCATCGGGTACGGGTGCAGTGCGGCGCAAACGGGGTTTCCTCGCGGAATTTTTCTGCGTAATCCTCGATTTGTTAAGGTCTTTCCGCTCTGGCGCCGCCGCGGCTGAGGCTTTGGAACAAGAGACGGAGACGTCGGATCACGCGACGTCCGAGAAGGTGTCAGGGGTCGGATTGTGAAGTTGGGGATGGGGGACGACACGTCCGCGGATCGCCCGATTGATCCGCGGCCGGTCTTGGTCGTGACGGGCTTGGTGCAGGAGGCCCGGATTGCTGCCGGGCCCGGCATGATGGTGATCTGCAGCTCGAGCGACCCCAGGCAGTTGCGCTCGCTGCTCACCGTGTTCGATCCGACCTCGATCCGCGGCGTCGTCAGCTTTGGCGTGGCCGGCGGCCTCGATCCCAGCCTCAAGGCCGGCGACATCGTCGTCGCCACCGAGGTGACCGCGGGCGATGCCCGTTGGCTGTCTGGGCTCTCCCTGCGTGAGGAGCACATCGCCCGCGCCGCCCTGAAGAAGCGCCGCGTCGTGCGCGGCGTGCTGGCCGGGGCCGAGGAGGTTGTCGTGGCCCAGGCCCGCAAGGCGGCGCTGCGCATGAAGACCGGGGCGGCCGCGGTCGACATGGAGAGCCACATCGCCGCCGCCTATGCCGCCGAATACGGGTTGCCGTTCGCGGCGCTGCGGGTGATCTCCGATCCCGCCCATCGCACCCTCCCGTCGCTCGCCAAGGACGCCATCAAGCCGAACGGCGACATCGACCTGCCGATGATCCTGCGCGGTGTCGCCCGCAATCCGGCCGTGCTGCGCGGCTTGGTGTCCACGGGCATCGAGTTCAATCGCGCCCTGCGCTCGTTGCGCGGTGCCCGCGACCTGCTGCTGAGCGGCATGCTCGCCGCCGAGCACTTCCTCGAGACCGAAACGCTCGCTGCTGCCGAGGCGTGAGCCGTTTGCTCATCGCGGAGCGTAGCGTCCATCCCGATCCAGAGATCAGTTCAATGAAAAAGGCCGCCGATCACTCGGCGGCCTTTTGATTGATCAGAGCCGTGAAGATCAGGCGGCCGTCGAGGCCTTCTGCTGCGCCTCGATCGCCTCGTCGTGACGGATCTCGGAGAGGCGCTTTTGCACCTCCGACGAGAACACGTACTGCGCCGGGCGCTGCTTGGAGAGGTCGATCTCCGGCGCCATCGGGCCTTCGGTCTTGATGCCGCGCAGCGACACGAACATCGCCTTGATCGGGTTGGTCAGCGCCGCATTGGCGGCGGTGGCCTCGTAGCCGCAATGCGCCATGCAGTCGGCGCACTTCTCGTACTTGCCGGTGCCGTAGGAGTCCCAGTCGGTGGTCTCCATCAGCTCCTTGAAGGTCTTGGTGTAGCCTTCGCCGAGCAGATAGCAGGGCTTCTGCCAGCCGAAGATGTTGCGCGCAGGCATGCCCCAGGGGGTGCACTCGAACTCCTGGTTGCCGGCCAGGAAGTCGAGGAACAGACCGGAATGCATGAAATTCCACTTCTTGCCCTTGCCGAGCTTGAAGACGTCGCGGAACAGCTGCTTGGTCTTGGTGCGGTTGAGGAAGTGCTCCTGGTCCGGCGCGCGCTCATAGGCATAGCCGGGCGACATGGTGACGCCGACGCCGAGCTCGGTCGTAAAGTCCAGGAACTTGGCGATCTCCTCGGCGGGATGGCCGTCGAACACCGTGGCGTTGACGTTGACGGTGAAGCCGCGCGCCTTGGCGGCCTTGATCGCGGAGACGGCGCGGTCGAACACGCCCTTCTGCGAGACCGCCTTATCGTGATGCTCGCGCAGGCCGTCGAGATGCACCGAGAAGAAGAGGTAGGGGGAGGGCTCGAACAGATCGAGCTTCTTCTCGAGCAGCAGCGCGTTGGTGCAGAGCGAGACGAACTTCTTGCGGGCGACCAGGCCGCGCACGATCTCGCCGATCTCCTTGTGGATCAGCGGCTCGCCGCCGGGGATCGCCACCATCGGCGCACCGCATTCGTCGGCCGCGTCCCAGCACTCCTGCGCGCTCATGCGGCGGTTGAGGATCGCATCGGGATAGTCGATCTTGCCACAGCCGGCACACGCCAGGTTGCAGCGAAACAGCGGCTCCAGCATCAGCACGAGCGGATAGCGTTTCCGGCCGAGAAGCTTCTGCTTCATCAGATAGGCCCCGATACGCAGTTCCTTATGGAAGGGGATTGCCATTACGTCTCTTCTTTCTGGACCAAACGAGGACCGATCAGCCCGCGACCAGCTCGGCCGGCAGGCGGAATTCGATGTTTTCTTCCCGCCCCGGGACCACCGCGACCTCAACCGGTCCGATGCGCCGCAGGGCTTCGATGACGTCGTCGACGAGGACTTCGGGGGCCGAGGCGCCGGCGGTGATGCCGACGGCCTTGGCGTCCTTCAGCCAAACCGGATCGAGCTCGCTGCCATCAGCGATCAGATAGCTTGCGACCCCGGCCTCGGTGCCGATCTCGCGCAGTCTGTTCGAGTTGGAGCTGTTGGCGGCGCCCACCACCAGGATGACGTCCACCAGCTTGCTTAAGTCCCTTACCGCAGATTGCCGGTTCTGTGTCGCATAGCAGATATCCCGGATATCGGGACCTTGAAGGTCTGTAAAGCGGGCTTGAAGGGCTAAAATGATGTCCCTGGTGTCGTCCACGCTGAGCGTGGTCTGGGTAATATAGGCCAGCGGGGTATCGACCGGCAGGGGCAGGGTGGCCACATCGGCCACGTTCTGCACGAGGTGGACCGGGCCGGGAACCTGACCCATGGTTCCCTCGACCTCCGGATGACCGGCATGGCCGATCAGTACCAGGGTACGGCCCTTGGACATGTAGCGCTTGCCCTGGTTGTGGACCTTGGTCACCAGCGGGCAGGTGGCATTGAGCACCGGCAGCCCGCGGGCGGCCGCTTCCTCCTCGACCGTCCGGGCAACGCCGTGGGCGCTGAACACGGTGACGGCGCGCGGCGGCACCTCGGAGAGGTCCTCGACGAAGATGGCGCCCTTGGCCTTCAGGCTCTCGACCACGTGCTTGTTGTGGACGATCTCATGACGCACATAGACCGGCGGGCCATACTTCTCCAGCGCGCGCTCGACGATCTCGATTGCACGCACGACTCCAGCACAAAAACCGCGCGGCTGCGCGAGATACACCTGCATGGGACGTCCAGCCACGTTGCCTCACTTTCGACCCGGCACCTCCGTGCGTGCGACGGGGCTGCAATATTCGCACCAGCGAATGCCCCAATTGCCCGCCACACCGATGGAAGCGCAGGGCTTTGTGTCAAAAATCGAGCGAAGAGGAAAGCCAGTCTGCAAGTCGCTCGCATGTGACCCGTCGCACACAGCCCGCGACAGGCCGCAGGTAATTTAGTAATTATAAATTAGATCAATTAATTGAGTTGGTTATGCTCTCACTCGTTCGTCACTTTACCGCCGAGAACAGCCGCTATATCAGCCGCCCCGACGGTTCCGTGCATCGTTCGACCTGATCCGCCGTCGAGGGACCATCCTCGTCTTCAAAGGTTGGGCCAGGCCGGGTCGGGGCGCCGCTCAGGATGTGTGCGTCCGGGGCTCGCCCTGATCGGGGAACTCCGCCATGAAGCGGACGTTTCCGCCCAGCTCTCTAAACATTAGAAAGTCACGAAGTGCTGACCACGTTTGTCGTCTCGATCGTCAAGGCCTGCACCCGGTTTGCCTGGCCGACATTGATTGCGGCCCTGCTGCTCTCCGTAGGCGCGGGCTTCTATACGGCGCGTCATTTCTCCATCAATACCGACATCAACAAGCTGATTTCGCCTGAGCTCGACTGGCGCAAGCGCGACCAGCAGTACGAGCAGGCCTTCGATCGCGATCGGATGATCCTGGCGGTGGTCGAAGCGGCGACGCCCGAGATGACAGGTGTGGCGGCCGATGCGCTCGCCAAGAAGCTCAAGGGCGACACCGCGAACTTCTCATCGGTCGAGCTGCTCGGCGGCGGCGAGTTCTTCGCCAGGAACGGCCTGCTATTCCTGCCGACCGAGGAGGTCAAGCAGCTCACGGACCAGTTCGCGGCGGCGGCACCGCTGGTCGAGATCATGGCCGGGGACCCCTCGATCCGCGGCCTGACCGGTGCGCTGGAGACCGGCCTTGCCGGCGTCAAGCGCGGGCAAGTCAAGCTCGACAACGTTGCGCGGCCGTTCGACTACATCTCCCAGACCGTCGAGACCGTGCTCGACAAGGGCGATGCGACCTTCTCCTGGCGCCAGTTGATCTCCGACAAGCCGCTCGAAGACAGTGACAAGCGCGCCTTCATCCAATTCAAGCCGATCCTCGACTACCAGGCGCTCGAGCCGGGCAAGGCCGCCACCGATGCGATCCGGCAGGCCGCGGTCGAGCTCGATTTCCCGAACCGTTTTCATGCGCGCGTGCGGCTGAGCGGGCCGGTGCCGATCGCCAACGAGGAATACGCCACCGTGCAGGAGGGCGCCGTCGTCAACGGCATCGGCACCGTGATCGTCGTGCTGATCATCCTGTGGCTGGCGCTGCATTCGGCCAAGATCATCTCGGCCGTGTTCATCAACCTGTTCATCGGCCTCGCCCTCACCACGGCCGTTGGCCTGATGATGGTCGGCTCCCTGAATCTGTTGTCGGTCGCGTTCGCCGTGCTGTTCATCGGCCTGGGCGTCGATTTCGGCATCCAGTTCAGCGTCCGCTACCGTTCCGAGCGCTTCAAGAACGACAATCTGCCTGAGGCGCTGGCGGAAGCAGCGCGCCGCTCCGCCGTGCCGCTGTCGCTTGCGGCGATGGCGACGGCTGCCGGCTTCCTGTGCTTCCTGCCGACCGACTACAAGGGCATCTCCGAGCTCGGTGCCATCGCCGGCGCCGGCATGATCATCGCGTTCCTGTCGTCGATCACGGTGCTGCCGGCCCTGCTGAGGATTCTCAATCCGCCCGGCGAGAAGGAGCCGGTCGGCTACGCCTTCCTGGCGCCTGTCGATCATTTCCTGGAGAAGCACCGGGTGCCGATCATCGTCGGCACGCTCGGCTTGGTCGTCGCCGGCCTGCCGCTGCTTTACTACATGAAGTTCGACTTCAACCCGATGAACCTGCGCAATCCGCGCGCCGAGTCGATCGCGACCTATCTCGACCTGCGAAAGGATCCGAACACGGGCGCCAACGCGATCGATGTGCTGACGCGCTCCGAGACCGAGGCCAAGGCGATCGAGGCCAAGCTCGAGAAGCTCCCCGAAGTGGCGCGCGTGATGTCGCTCGACAGCTTCGTCCCCCAGGACCAGCCGGCCAAGCTGAAGCTGATCGCGCAGGGCGCGAAGGTGCTGGGGCCTGCGCTCAGTCCGGACCAGATCGATGCGGCGCCAAGCGACAAGGAGAACGTGGACGCCCTGAACTCGACCGTCGACAATCTCCGGCGCACCGCGGGCGAGAGCAGTGGGCCGGGCGCGGTCGCGTCGCGGCGGCTCGCCGACGCGCTTGCCAGACTCGCGGGCGCCAGCGAAGCGGTGCGCAACAAGGCGCAGGCGGTGTTCGTCGAGCCGTGGAAGATCACGCTGGCGCAGCTTGGCGCCACGTTGCAGGCGCAGCCCGTCAGCCTCGCGAACCTGCCACCGGAGCTGGTGTCGCAGTGGAAGAGCAAGGACGGATTGATTCGGGTCGAGGCGCAGCCCAAGGGGGATCCGAATGACAACGACAATCTCCGGCGATTCGCCAACGCGGTGCTGGCGGCCGAGCCCAATGCGATCGGCGGGCCGGTGTCGATCCTGAAGTCAGGTGACACGATCGTGAAGGCATTCATCCACGCCGGCATCTACTCGCTGGTCGTGATCAGCCTCCTGTTGTGGGTGACCTTGAAGCGCTTCACCGACGTGCTGATGACGATCGTGCCGCTGCTGGTTGCAGGAGCCGTGACGTTGGAGATCTGCGTGCTGATCAAGCTGCCGCTGAACTTCGCCAACATCGTCGCCCTACCGCTCCTGCTTGGCATTGGCGTCGCGTTCAAGATCTACTACGTGGTGGCATGGCGCGGCGGCCGCACCAACCTGCTGCAGACCAGCCTGACCCGGGCGATCTTCTTCAGCGCGCTGACGACGGCGACCGCGTTCGGCAGCCTGTGGCTGTCGAGCCATCCCGGAACGTCCAGCATGGGCAAGCTGCTGGCGCTGTCGCTGGTCACCACGCTCGCGGCCGTGCTGCTGTTCCAGCCGGCGCTGATGGGCAAGCCTCGCGAGATCAAGGAGCAAGAGGGCTCGTGATCCCGGAATAGAAAAAGCGGCCGATCTCTCGGCCGCTTTTTTGTTCGGGTGACGGACGCCAATTAACGGGCGCGCGCGATATCGGGCAGCAGGCAGATATCGCCGACCTGGTCCGCGGGCTTTTGTCCCGGCTTGGCCAATGCGGTTGCGCCACTGCCGACGCCGGTCGTCGTTTTGGCCGCCGGGGCAGGGGCTGGCGCGATTGGTTTCTGTGTACCTTTAGCCATGCTGTTCACGGGGCTCGACGGGATCGGCGGAGCGACACGCGTCCAGGTCTCGCCGCCGCACAGGAAGCCGAGCACGCAGCCCTTGATCTCCAGGTGATCGGGATCGATCGGCGTGATGGTCGAGCTGTAGAGCTGCCCATCCTTGGCGTTGTAGACTTGGCCTTCCCACGCGTCTGCGCCGGGCTTCTTCTTCATGTCGATCAGGATCGGCATGCCGAGCGTCGGACGGCTCTGGCGGGCCGGATCGGGGTTGTTGCTGTCGCGTCCGCCCGGGGTCTTCTCCCAGGCCACGACGCCCCACATGCTGCCATTGCATTGTGCGACTCGGATGTTCGCGACGCCGTCGGCGACCCGCCAGTCGCCGGTGGGGTCGGCCGCGAGCGCGGAAGAAATTCCTGCTGCGAACACGACTGCAGAGTATGCTAGTGTCGTCGACATGAGATATCTAAGGCGATGCAACATTGGCAGAAACCCGTGCTTGCTTTGATGGTGCGAATGAGGGCAAAACGCCGCATTGCGCGTTTTCAGTTGACGTCACGTCCATCAACCGAAGTATGTAGCCGATGCTAAAACCCAATCTAGACGTTTCCGAGATGTTTGTGGAGCGCCAAGCGCAGCGCAGCACGATGCATTCTCGGCATCTGAACGAGCAGCTTGTCCGCGTTCTCAAGACGATTGGATATGATGTTGGGTTCCAGAAGGGACAAGGGCAATATCTCTACGATCGTGATGGGGCCCGTTATCTTGACCTGCTCAGCGGTTTTGGCGTCTTTGCAATCGGCCGCAATCATCCGACGCTGCGCGCCGCGCTGAAAAGCGTCCTCGATAGCGATCTGCCGAATCTCGTTCAGCTCGACGTCTCGACCCTGGCGGGTGTTCTTGCCGAGCGGCTGCTGGAATATGTCCCGTATCTGGACAAGGTGTTCTTTGCCAATTCCGGCGCCGAGACCGTGGAAGCCGCGATCAAATTCGCGCGTGGCGCGACCGGCCGGCCTGGTATCGTCTATTGCGGGCACTCCTATCACGGCCTCACCTACGGCGCGCTATCGCTGACCGATGATTCGAACTTCCGCAACGGCTTCGAGCCGCTGCTGCCGGGCTGCACGGCCATCCCCTTCAACGATCTTGCCGCGCTCGAGCAGGCGCTCTCGTCGC
This sequence comes from Bradyrhizobium sp. SZCCHNR2028, assembly GCF_032380995.1. Classification (NCBI taxonomy): domain Bacteria; kingdom Pseudomonadati; phylum Pseudomonadota; class Alphaproteobacteria; order Hyphomicrobiales; family Nitrobacteraceae; genus Bradyrhizobium; species Bradyrhizobium sp. SZCCHNR2028. Next base: position 163,486 of record NZ_JAUHJF010000015.1, read on the forward strand.
GCGAGATCGCAGCCTTCATCGTCGAGCCGATCCAGGGCAAGGGCGTCAACATGCCCTCTGACGAGTTCCTGCCCGGGGCCGCCGCGCTCTGCAAGAAATATGGCACCATCTTCATCGCCGACGAGATCCAGACCGGCATGGGACGCACCGGCCGGTTCCTGGCGGTGGAACATTGGAATGTCGAGCCCGACATGGTGCTGCTGTCGAAGGCGCTGTCCGGCGGCCATGTCCCGGTCGGCGCGCTGCTGACGCGCAAGCAGATCTTCGACAAGATCTTCAACCGCATGGACCGCGCCGTGGTGCACGGCTCGACCTTCGCCAAGAACGACCTCGCGATGGCCGCCGGCATTGCCACGCTCGAGGTGATGAAGGCCGAGAAGCTGGTGGAGGCCGCCGCCAAGCGCGGCGCCGAGCTGCGGCTGGCGCTGACGCGGATGGTGCCGGGCTACGAGCTGCTCAAGGAAGTGCGCGGCAAGGGACTGATGATCGGCGTCGAGTTCGGTCCGCCGAAATCGCTGCGCCTCAAGGCCTCCTGGACCATGCTGGAGAGCGCCAACAAGGGCCTGTTCTGCCAGCTCATCACGGTGCCGCTGTTCAAGGATCACAAGATCCTGACCCAGGTCGCCGGCCATGGCCTGCACACGATCAAGCTGCTGCCGCCGCTGACCATCACCGAAGAGGACTGCGCCTGGATCGAGCGCGCCTTCGACGACGTCATCGCGCAGAGCCACAAGGTCCCCGGCGCGATCTGGTCGCTCGGCAAGACCCTGGTCGACAACGCGATCCGCAAATCGGCGTGATGTTCGCGTCGGGTGGGGCAAAGGCGCGTAGCGCCGTGCCCACCGTTTCAGTTCGTCTCCGGACAGACCGTGGGCACGCTTCGCTCGCAATGACTGAAGCGCGAGAGCGCGTCATCCCTCCTTGTTCGCACCCATCGCGCGCTCGAACCGCTCGCCGAACTCGTTGAGTTCGTCGGCGCCGATATCGCTGACCGCCCAATAGCTCAGGCCGCGGTCGCGCCAAGAGCGAATGTTGAAGCCTTGGACGGTGTCCATCCGTGCGGCGCGGCGCTCGGTAGACGCGGTCTGCGCCACGAACAGGTTGATGACGTGCTGGCGGCGGCGATAGACCACGGCGCCGATCGCGCGTGCGTCGACATAGTCGAGCCGCCCGCCGATCAACGTGAAGCCTTGTGCGGTGAGGTCGATCACCGGTGGCGCGACGTCGAGCTTGCCGTTGAACCAGGGCTTGACGGTGTGCTGATCGGTCGAGATCACGTCGGTGAGGTGCCCGGCCTGCAGCGAGCGCAGATGCGCCGAGACGATCTCGGCCTCGATCCGCTGCTGGTCGTCATTGCGCAGCACGATGGCGACGAGGCCGGTGGCCGCCAGCGCCGACACCGCCGAGCCCAGGGCGAAGCCTCGCAGCAGCGTACGTCGGCTCGGCACTGCAGCGAGCGGGGTGATGGAGGCCGCATCGGCCGGCGGCAGGGTGGCTTCGATCCGCTGGCGCAAGGCAGGGGACGCCTTGTAGCTGAGGTCGGTGCCGGCGAGCATCTGCTTCATCTGCCGGATTGCAGCAAGCTCCGCGGCGCAGCGCGGGCAGCTCGCAACATGGGCTTCGACCTCGCGCGCGTGGCCGGCGTCGAGCTCGCCATCGGCCAGCGCGTGGATCAGGATCTCGGCTTCATCGCAGGTCATCGTTGTGGCTCCTCCCGCGCGAGCCAGGCGGCGCGCAGCATCGCGCGGGCGCGGGCGAGGCGCGACATCACGGTGCCGACCGGCACGCCGGCCGCCGCCGCGATCTCGCGATAGGACAGATCGTTGACCTCGCGCATGACGAAGGTCTCGCGAAACGGCTCGGCCAGCGTGTCGATCAGCCGGCGGATCGCCGAGGCATCACGTTCCCGCAATACGGCGCCTTCCGGCGTCTCGGCGCTCTCCTGCCACAGCGGCGGCTGCTCGGCCGCTTCCGGCGCGTCGTCGAGCGCCTTGGCCGGCGCGCCGGCGCGGCGCGCGAATTCGGCGTGGCAGACGTTGCGCAGGATCGCGAACAGCCACGGCTTCATCGCCGGACCACGGTAAGCGTCGAAATGCTTCAGCGCACGCAGGTAGCATTCCTGCACGGCGTCCTCGGCGTCGGCAGGGTTGCGCAGGAGATAGCGCGCCAGGGTGTAGACGTCGTCGAGATAGGGCAGCGCCGCCTCGCGGAAGCGTCGCGCCCTCTCGGGATCGTCATTGGCTGTTGTCACCGGCGTGGTCTCCGGCTCGGTTCGCGGTCGCACGGCGCGGCCGGCGCTGCGCCGCCGACCGGTCCATGTGACGATGCTCATGCCCTGGTTCGCGATGCTACTCAACCTTGACCAGTCCCGTCATGTGCGGATGCAGCGAGCAGAAATATTTGTAGTCGCCGGCGGCTGCGAAGGTGAAGGAGAAGCTGTCGTCGGTATCGAGCGTCTTCGACCTGTATTTCCCGGCCGACACCACCGTGTGCGGGATGTCGTCATGGTTGGTCCAGGTCACCGTGTCGCCGACCTTCACCGTCAGCGCAGCCGGGGTGAAGGTGAAATTGTCGATCGTGACCTTGATGGTCTCGGCGCGCGCCGGCGTGGCGCAAACAAGCAGTACGGCGGCCAAGCCGACGCCGCGAAGAACAGGCTGGATCATCGCGTTTTCGTCCCTCAGCCCGCAAGCGGCGTATCGATGATGGCGAGGCGCTCGTCACCGACCTTGAAATCGATGCTGGCGATGCCGAGCAGGCTGCGCAGCCTTGCGTCCTCGACCTTCATCGGGCCGGGCGAGGGCGCCGTGCCCGGCGCCGGTTGCGGGAACGCGGTCGAGCGCGCGGTGTGGAAGGTGACGTTGCCTTCGACCTTCTGCATCACCTGGTGGATATGGCCGTTCAGCACCGTCACCGAGCCGAACCCCTTCAGGGTGTCGAGCGCGCGGCCGCCATCCTCGGTACCCCAGCCCCATTGCGGATACACCGTCCACAGCGGGATGTGCGCGAACACCACGATCGGCGTCGATTTCGAGCGGCCCTTGAGATCCTGCTCCAGCCAGGCAAGCTGCTCGGCGCCGAGATTGCCGAGCCCGCCGGCCTTGAGATCGACCACGTTGACGAGGCCGATGAAGTGCACGCTATTGGCGTCGAACGAATACCAGCCGGCGCCGCGGCTGCCCTTGCCGTAGCGCTCCTTGTAGAGCTTGACGTCCTCGTCGAGGAAGTCGTGCTCGCCCGGCACGTAGTGCACGTCGAGCCGGGATTGCGAGATGATGCGGTCGGCATCGTCGAACTCGGCTGCCTTCGACAGATGCGAGATGTCGCCGGTATGGATCATGAAGGCCGGCTTCACCGGCATCGCCTTGATCCGGTTCACGGCCTCTTCCAACGTCCCGATCGCGTTGGGATTGGCCGGCTTGTCGAAGCCGACATGGCTGTCGCTGATCTGCAGGAAGGTCAGGCCGGAGGCGGGCTGCTCGGCCGCCCGCGCCGCGTCGACCAGGCCGAGCGAACGTGGCACGCCGCCCGACAAGGTCCAGAGCACGCCCGTGCCGGCCCATGTCATGCATTCCAGCACCTTGCGGCGGCTGACGCCGCTCTCGTCATGATCACCAAGGCTCATCGTCATCTCCCGTTGCCCGTCATCGGGCTTGCGGGTGAGAAGAGCGGTGGCGGCCCGGGTTTATTCCCGGCTTCTCGCGATCCCAAAGCGATGACGTGTTCGTGATCATCCCGGCAATGGCCGACGGCTCACCTGTTCACGCAGGATGTGGCGCAGGGCCGCGCGAAATATATGAGCGGCTGATGGACTGGATGCGACGTCGATGCATGAGCGCGTGACCCCGACCCTGCAACGAACCGAGACGTCGCGCGATCGGATCGTGGCGCTCGACCGCGCCAGGACCTTCATCACGCTCTCGGTCGTGCTCTATCACTCCGCGATCAACTACACCGATTTCGGCCAGGGCGGCGACCGCATGCACTGGCTCGGATTCGATCTGGTCGCGCTGTTCAACGACAGCTACTTCATGTCGTGCATGTTCTTCATCTCCGGCCTGTTCGTGCCGGCGAGTCTGGCGGGCAGAGGAGCGTCGGACTATGTCGGGCGCCGCGCGCTGCGGCTCGGCGTGCCCTATATCGTTTCGATCTTCGTGATCATGCCGATCGCCTACTACCGTTACGATGTGGCCGAGGATCAGTTCAGCGCGGTGTGGTGGCGGATGATCAGCGAGGGGCCGTGGCCGTCCGGCTCGGCCTGGTTTCTCGGCGTGCTGCTGGGGTTTGATATGCTGGCTGCGCTCGTATGCGTCCTGGCACCGCAGGCGATCGGCGCACTCGGGCGCTGGGCCGGAACGTTGCTGCACTATCCGCTCACTGGCTTCCTGATCTTCCTCGTCATCGCCAACCTGGCCTATCTGCCGCCGCATCTCGGCTTCGGTGACGGATTCTGGTTCATGCCCGGACATTTTCCGCTGCCGCTGCAGGCGAGCCGGGTGCTGCTCTACCCGACCTTCTTCGTCGCCGGCATCGCGATCGGTGCCGCCGGGCTGCGGGCGGGGCCGTTCGCAGCCGATGGCGTACTGGTCCGGCGCTGGTGCATCTGGTTCGGTCTTTCCTACGGCTGCTACGGCGCGATCCTGTTGCTGGCCTACGCGCATCACAACTGGATCGCCGATTTCGATTCACCGCCGCTATGGTGGCGCGCGGCCTATGGCATGGCGGTCGCGAGCTTCTGTGCTGCGATGGCGTTCGCCGTGCCGACCTTCTTTCAGCGCTGGGCAAAGGCGCCGCTGGCGCTGATGGACCGCATCCAGCCGGCGGCCTACGGCATCTATCTCCTGCACTTCCTGCCGCTGCTATGGCTGCAATATCTGGTCTACGACCCGGCGTGGCCGGCCGCCGTGAAGTTCGCGACCGTGCTGATCGGCACGCTGTCGGTGAGCTGGCTCGCAGCAGCACTGTTGCGCCGGGTTCCGCTGGTGGCGCGGATCATCTAGGTCAGCATGCGGCGATGCGTAGGTGGGCAAAGGCGATGCCGTGCTCTCTCACATCCGAGATATTAGTGGCGCCGTGCCCGCCGCCGTGCCGCCGAGTCTGCCGCACGACGGTGGGCACGCGCCGCCTTCGGCGCCGCTTTGCCCACCCTACGATTCCCGCATCATTGCGAGGAGCCCAAGGCGAAGAAGCAATCCAGAGTGGGGTCGGGACCCTGGATTGCTTCGCTGCGTTCGCAATGACGGGAATGAGGAGTCGGACGTGAGCGCCTAGCGCCCATCCTCCAAGATCATCGACGCCGCCTTCTCCGCGATCATCGCCGTCGGCGTGTTGGTGTTGCCTGACGTGATGGTCGGCATGATCGAGGCATCGGCGACGCGCAGCCGTTCGATGCCGCGGAAGCGCAGCCGCTCGTCGACGACCGCCATCGGATCGTCTGCGGTGCCCATCCTGGCGGTGCCGACGGGATGGAAGATCGTGGTGCCGATGTCGCCGGCGGCCTTGGCCAGCGCGGCGTCGTCATCGCCGACCGACGGGCCGGGCAGGTATTCCTGCGGCCTGTAGGCCGCAAGCGCATTCTGCTTCATCAGCCGGCGCGTGACGCGGATGGCATCGGCCGCGACCTGGCGGTCGTCCTCGGTCGCCAGATAGTTCGGTGCGATCGACGGCGCCTCATCGATCCTGGCTGACCGAATGCGCACCGTGCCGCGCGAGGTCGGGCGGAGGTTGCAGGCGCTGACGGTGATCGCGGGAAAACGATGCAGGGGATCGCCGAACTTGTCGAGCGACAGCGGCTGCACGTGAAACTGGATGTTGGCGCGGTCGCGCCTCGGGTCCGAGCGCGTGAAGATGCCGAGCTGCGACGGCGCCATGGTCAGCGGCCCGCGGCGCCGGAACGCATAGTCGAGCCCCATCAGGCCGCGGCGGACCAGCGAGTAATAGGTCTCGTTCAGCGTCTTCACGCCCGTGACCTTGTAGATCGCGCGCTGTTGCAGGTGGTCCTGCAGATTGCGCCCCACGCCTGGCTTGTCGAGGACGACGTCGATGCCGAGCTCGCCGAGCCACTCGGCCGGGCCGATGCCGGAGCGCTGCAGCACCTGCACCGAGCCGATCGAGCCGGCGCTGAGGATCACCTCGCCCTTGGTGCGCGCCTCGATGGTCTCACCATTCTGCTGGAAGCGCACGCCTGTGGCACGGCCGTTCTCGACGATCAGGCGGTCGACGAGGACGTTGGTTTTGAGCCGCAGGTTAGGCCGCTTCAGCGCCGGCTTGAGGAAGCCCCGCGCGGAGGACCAGCGCCGGCCGCGCTTCTGGTTGACGTGGAAATAGCTGATGCCTTCATTGTCGCCGGTATTGAAGTCGGGGATGCGGCGGATGCCCATCTGCTCGGCGGCGTCGCCGACCGCGTCCAGCACCGCCCAGGACAGCCGGGGCGCCTCGATGCGCCAGCCACCGCCGGTGCCATGATGCTCGCTCTCGCCGAGGAAGTGATCCTCCAGCCGTTTGAACACCGGCAGCACGTCGGAATAGGACCAGCCGGAGAGGCCGAGCTGGCGCCAATGGTCGTAGTCCGCGGCCTGGCCGCGCATCGAGATCATGGCATTGATCGCCGAGCAGCCGCCGATCACCTTGCCGCGGGGGTAGGCCAGCGAGCGGCCGTTCAGGCCCGGCTCGGCCTCGGTGCGAAACATCCAGTCGGAGCGTGGATTGCCGATCGCGAAGAGGTAGCCGACCGGAATATGGAACCAGATCCAATTGTCGTTGCCGCCAGCCTCGAGAATCAGGACGCGGCTGTTCGGATCGGCCGACAGCCGGTTGGTGAGGATGCAGCCGGCAGTGCCGGCGCCCACCACGATATAGTCGAAATCCCCCTCGAGCTGTCTCGGCATCGGCATTCCCTTCCCATCATTGCTAGGCTTTTAGTCAGCCCGGACGGGCCCGGACAAGCGCCACGTTCATGGCTGGTTGACCGAGCCATGAGACGGGCGCAGCCCTTATCTTGGGCGGTGCGGCTTTTGCATGCTAAACAGGCGCAAAGTCCCACAGGAGTTACGAGATTTCCCATGCCCATCGTCAACCGCGTCGCCGATCTGCAGCCCGATATCCAGGCCTGGAGGCGGGATATCCATTCGCATCCGGAGCTGCTCTACGACGTGCATCGGACGGCGGCCTTCGTCGCCGAGCGGCTGCGCGAGTTCGGCTGTGACGAGGTCGTGACGGGCCTCGGCAAGACCGGCGTGGTCGGCGTCATCAAGGGCCGGAAGCCCGGCCACGGCGAGGTGAGGGTGCTCGGACTACGCGCCGACATGGACGCGCTGCCGATCGAGGAGGCGACCGGGCTGCCCTATGCCTCGAAGACCCCGGGCATGATGCATGCCTGCGGCCATGACGGCCACACCGCGATGCTGCTCGGCGCGGCGCGCTATCTCGCCGAGACGCGCAATTTCGCCGGCGAGGTCGCCGTGATCTTCCAGCCGGCCGAGGAGGGCGGTGGCGGTGCGGACGCGATGATCAAGGACGGGCTGATCGACCGCTTCAAGATCGATCAGGTCTACGGCATGCACAACGGCCCCGGCCTGCCGGTCGGCGCGTTCGCCATTCGCCAGGGGGCGCTGATGGCATCGACCGACGCGGTCGACATCACCATCGAGGGCCATGGCGGCCACGCCGCCAAGCCGCACAATTGCATCGACTCGCTGCTGGTCGGCGCCCACCTCGTCACGGCGCTACAGCAGATCGTGTCGCGCAGCGTCGATCCGCTGGAGGCCGCGGTGCTGTCGATCTGCGAGTTCCACGCCGGCAACGCCCGCAACGTGATTCCGCAGAGCGCGGTGCTGCGCGGCACGGTGCGGACGCTGACGCCGAAGGTGCGCGAGCTGATGGAGAAGCGGGTGCGCGAGGTCGTGACCGGCGTCGCCCAGATGACCGGCGCCAAGATCGACCTGAACTATGCGCGCGGCTATCCCGTCGTCATCAATCACGCCGAGCAGACCGAGATCGCGATCCGCGCCGCCAAGGAGGTCGCGGGCGATGCCAACGTGCACGAGATGCCGCCGATGATGGGCGGCGAGGACTTCGCCTACATGCTCGAAGCTCGTCCCGGCGCCTTCATCTTCGTCGGCAACGGCGACAGCGCCGGCCTGCATCATCCCGCCTACAACTTCAACGACGAGGCGATCGTCTACGGCACCTCGTTCTTCATCAAGGTGGTGGAGAACACGCTGGCGGCGTGAGCCGCGGCCCAGCCATCTCAGATGAACTGATCCGCCAGACAGGGGCGCCGACCGGAGTCGGCGCCCCTGTCTTATGGATGGGGCGCCTGTTTGTTATTTTGCCGCCTCTGGCGCTGACAGGCGCAGCGCGTATTGATTCGATCCGCCTGCATCGATCGTGCGGCTTGTTTGTTACGAATTCTCCTCACGTCCCAACGACAGGCATCGCTGCAACGATGATCTGTATCGGCGCGCGTCACGCGATGCGCAGCTGACGACGCGCGCCCGTCTGCGGAGCTGAAATAAATTTCCGCCAGCGTCACTGTCGTAAAAGGCAAGTGTTTTCAAAGACACAACCTAAGGTATTTACAACGAAAGCGAGTAAGTTATAGTCATTCGCGTTTCTGCTCACTGCTCGTGATCGAGCGTTCATTGCCTGTCTGAAATTTCCTTGTTCACCAGTTCGATTCCACAGATGGAGAACCCCCATGGACGTCAAGAAGCTCTCCGTGAAGGAAGCGGCTGCGGCCGCGGCCAAGTGTGCGGCAACTGCGGCGCAATGCGCGGCAAACTCGGCCAAGTGCGCTGCGACGGCAGCGCATGCCCAGGCTAAGGCGGCGTCGGCACGGTGTGCGGCCACCGCTGCGCGATGCGCAGCAACTGCGGCGCGCTGTGCGGCCACAGCCGCAAAGTGTGCTGCCTCCTGAAGCAGATCTCCTGCAAGAAATCCGGCGCGCTGGCTGAGCCGGCGTGGTCGGGCTGGTCGGAGATGAGACCTATGAGCTTTCCGCGTCTTGGAGTGGGACTCCAATTCAACCCGGAACTGATCGGCTGGTTTCCCTTCCTCGACCAGCCGCTTGATGCGCTCGAAATCCTGTTCGACTCGATCATGAGCCCCCTCGATGGCCCGGGGGTGTTGTCTCCCCGTGCCATCGAACTCGTCCGTGATGTCTCAGGCAAGTTTCCGCTGCTCGGACATTCGAACTATGGCGGAGATTTCGGCTTCGAGGATCTGACGGCGACAGCCGCGGTGCGCCGACACGTGCCGCTGGCCAGGAAGTTCGGCGTGGCCTGGGTTGCCAATCACTGCTTCTACAGCGATGCGTCCTGGGCGGATGTGTGGAGCAGTCCGCTGCAGTTTTCTCGCGCGGAGGTCGTGCGGCTCGCCGAGCGGGCGCGCACGCTGCAGGCGCTCTATGGCGTCCCGCTCGCGCACGAAAACGCAGCCTATTATCGGACCTGTCCCGGCAGCGAGATGCCCGAGGAAGAGTTCCTCGCGGCAATCCTGGAACTATCGGGGACCTATCTGCATCTCGATCTTCACAATCTGTATGCGAATGCGCAGAACCACGGCTCACGCGGCTACTCCATTCAACGCTTCCTGGCGACGATCCCGTCCGAGCGCATCATCTCCATCCACCTCGCAGGCGGGCGTTGGATCGGTGGCCAGTATCACGATCTTCACGACACGCAGGTCACCGAAGAGGTGTGGGACCTTCTCGATGACGTTCTGGCGCGGGCGCGCCCCGGGGCCGTCATCCTCGAATACGAGACGCAATCCCTCTATTGCGCGGGGGAGCGGGTCGATACGGACCGCACCACTGACTTGATCCTCTCCGACCTGGAGCGGGCGCGGAATGCCTGGGATCGCGCCTATGGACCGGCGAGCCGCCGTACCACCTGCAGCGAGGCCGCGTGATGAATGCCGAGCTGGTATGGAGCACTTGGCGTCGCGTGTTGAGAGACGATGGTCTCGTCACATGGATCACCCGATCCGACGCCCGAACCGCAGATCCGGATGGCCTCTCCGTGGAGGAGAGAGCGATCGTCACCGACTACGCGGGCACGCCGGCGGCCACGAACGCCAATATCGGCATGTACCGGCGCGGACTCGTCAGGAATGCGTTGGGGGCGCTCGATCTGGTGCCGCTGACACGCCGCCTTCTGAACATGAGCGGTCGCGACGTCGATATTGTGGCCGAGGATTTCGTCAGATCGACCGGCTATCCGGACGACGGACCGAATTTCTGGCGCTGTGCGGCCGGCTTCGTCGCCTATCTGACCAGGCTTCCGGAATTTGCGTCCCGCGCCCATCAGGATGTCATGGCGATTGATGACGCGACGATCGCCTTGGCGCGCAGGCTCGGCCGGTCGGCGCCGCCGGCGTGGCCCGTCGACGCGGCCCGCCGCGCGGGCGTGGCGGCGCGCAGCGAGGGTGAGGCGGCTCGCGTCCGTCGCAATCCGGCTGCGGTCGTGGTTTCGTCATCCTGCGATCTCACGCCCTGGATCGAGGACCCATTCGAGTTCGATCCGTCCGACGATCTCGAGGCCTCGTCGCGCCATTGGCTGGTGTATTTCCCGGGGCCCGAGCTAGCGCATGAATATGCAGAACTGTCGGAGCGGGGGGCCCGGGCGTTCGACCTGTTCGGCACGCCGCGGACCGTTGACGAGTTGGCTCTGGAAATGCGCGATCTCTCGCGTGACGACGTGCAGGCCGTGGTCGGATCGCTGATGGAATTGGGCGTCCTGACGAGCGGGGCGGACGGGCTAGCATCGGGAAACATCCTGACGATGGAGGGCTGCACCGACCGTTCAGTTCAGTCGCGCATTGAATGGGCGCCAGTCCCATGAGACCGCTTGAAAAGCCCTTGCGTTCTGCTCCCGACAGCCTTCCCGGCCGGCTGTCAGACGATACCTTCGTCATGCTGGATCCGGCCGTCGAGGTGGTGGACGCTACGGTTTCGGGCCATCATTTGTTGAGCCACGGCCATTTCGATGCGGGGATGGTCGTGCCGCCCGGCGATGGTCTGCTCGATTTCGTGACGACGCTGATGCCGCGGCCGATCAGGCTCGCCGCGCTGCGGGCGCAATATGACGATCAAGGGATGATCGACAAGATGCTGGCGTCCCTGCACGGCCAGGGCTTCATGCATGTCACCTCGGCTGAAACGCCATCGGCGCAACAGCTCGCGCTTCTTCGGCGCAAGGCATGGCAGATGCGAGAGCCGATGCTGCGCCGGTCCATTGTCGTCGATCTGGATACTCTGGAATCGATCGAGCAGCTGACCGAGCGCCTGAGCGCTGAGCCGCTTCCCCCGGAAGTTCTGCTGCGTTGCTCGAGGTTGTCGGACCATCGCAAATGCTTCGATCGACTGGCAAGGTTGCGGCAGGGCGGTGCATTGCGGATGCACCAGACGGTGGTGCAGACGCGCGATCTGGTCGCCGATCACCAATTGCGCCAATCGCTGCTGCATCTCGGCGCGTCAGTGACTGTCGAGGACGTGGCCTGGCCCGTCCCCGATCGTCCGATCGCAGGGCTCGACGAGATCGTCCGGGCCTGCATTCCCGTGCATGTGCTGATGGCGCCGGATCAATCGATCTGCGACGAGGCGGCGCGAAGCCGGATGCTCGGCTGGGCAGCATCCAGGTTCATCTCCGGCCTCCGGCTCGTTCTGGACGTGCGGACGCTATGGCCGGATGGCGATGCCGGCGACGACGACTTTGCCCGCGTCTTCGACGCGCTGAGCATCATCGAGAACGAGTTCGGAGATGTTCTGATCGAGAACCTGCCGAGCGATGAGGTGCTGCTTGGAAACACGGCGACGAGTCTGCCGTCCGGTCCTGGTCTCGAACTCGCCGATCGTTTTCGGCGGTCATATCTGCGCTGGCGCTTGCCTCTGCTCAAGTCTTGCGAGAACGACAATAGCTGGAGCCAGACGCCCGAAGTCGAAGACAAGCTGGTCCGCGCCGGGGATGACCTGCTGCCCAATCATCCGGAGCTGCTGAAGCTCCAGCCCGGCAGCATCGTGGTCGACGTGTGCGGCGGCCTCGGTCGCGTTGCGAGGCGGCTTTCGCCCGCCGTCGGCAGGGACGGACTGGTCATCTCCATCGAGATGTTCCGCTGTCTGAGTGATCGGGCTCGTCGCTTCGCATGCGAACGGGACATCACCAATCTGCAATTTCGTCCCGGCCTGGCGCAGCGCATTCCGCTGCCCGACGCCACCGCCGACGCCGCCGTCAACGAGTGGACCGGCGGCATCTGGGAGCTCGGGATGGGACCGATCATGGTCAGGGAAATGGCCAGGGTCGTTCGTCCCGGCGGCCGCATCGCGGCGACGCATCGGCTGGTCCAGCTGCAGCTGTCGGCCCTGGCGCAGCCCTGGGTGCAGTACGCCAGGATCTATGCCTGGATGCGCGAAGCCTTCGCGCAGCCGGAGCTGACGATCGTGACCGAGCGCATATGGGGGCAGATCGTGCCGTCGCTGGTGGGCGAGAACGCCACGCTGTGGCGCAAGCAATACATGCCGCGGCTGATCAATCCCTTCGACGTGACGTACAGACAGGACGAGAATCCGGATACGCGTGCCGACGTTTACCTGACGATCATTGCGCAACGAAATTGACGTTCGTTTTCATTGAGGTGATTGCTCGAGGTGCTCATATGCGATCGCAAGAAACCGCCTTCGAACGAGCCCGCGCGTCGTTGCATCGGCTTGGAATTCCGCTCGTCCTTCCCGCGCTCCACGCAGCCGGCGTGGGGATCAGCCGGACGGTCCTGGGCGGCTCGCATTCGGTGGCCATCTATCCGCCGATCAACTCGCTGACGCCGCTCGATCCGTCCTGCCTGGAGCGGGGGATCGACTGGAGCCGCGAGATCAGCCTCTACGTGCACATCGCGTTCTGCGAGACGCGCTGCACGTTCTGTCACTATACGGTCGAGCACTACGCCGGACGGAACAGCAAGTCCGCCACGGACGACGACAAGGTCGTTCGCTACCTCGATGCGCTCAAGCGCGAGCTGGCGGCCTGGGAGCCGCAGCTGCGCCGATCCGGAACGGTGGTGTCGTCGATCTATATCGGGGGCGGCACACCGCTCGTTCTCGATGAGGACGCATTGACGGATCTGATCGCGACGATCCGCGATACGTTCGACGTGCGGCCCGGCGCCGAGATCTGCATCGAGGGCAGCCCGCTCACGATCACCGCGCCCGAGGGAGAGCAGAAGCTGCGCTCTCTGAAGCAGCAGGGCGTCACGCGCCTCAGTTTCGGCGTGCAATCGTTCGACGATACCGTGCTCAAATATGCCGCGCGCGGCTACAAGCGGGACGTTCCACTTCTCGCGTGCTCGATCGTCGCCGACATCTTCGAGAACTGGAATCTCGACCTGATCCAAGGGTTGTACAAGGGGTCGCCATCCGAGACCTGGAACAATTTGGCGATGGTCGCCGAGATCCAGCCTCCGCACCTCACCTGGTATCACGCTCGGTTTGCCGATCGCCCCCAGGGACACTGGCTCAAATCCGACCTGAAGCAGGCGAGCTTCGAGAGCGAGTTCGCGACCTTGTTCGGACGCATGCTGATCTGGCAGGAGATGGCGGCGCTCGGATATGACCTGACCGACGGCAACCGCTTCGTGCGCGCGCGCCGCTATGCCGACCCGTTCAAGACGATCCGGACCTCGCCATCACGGGATCTTCTCGGGATCGGTGCGGGCGCGTATTCGCATGTCAGTGCCGGGGCCGCGAAGAGCGGCTACGTCTTCCGCAATGTTCCCGACGTGCACGCCTATGTCGAAACCGTCCTGGCTGGCAACAGTCCGATCACGGCGGGGCGCGCCGTCGACCGGCAGGAATTGCTGGCGACGTCCTATGCCACAGGGCTCCGGACCGGCCGGGTCGAGGATGCCGATCGCCGCGCCATGCGCGCCGACAACCGGGAGCTGTCCGCCCATTATGACAAGCTCGTTGCCAGGCTGAGCAGCGTCGGCGCCCTGGAAGCGTATCGCGACGGCGACGGCCATGCGGGGCTGCGGCTTTCGGAGCTCGGCCGGCTGTTCGAGGATGAGATGCTGTCGCTGTTCTTCAGTCCGGCCGTCAAGGACGCGTTGTCGCCGAAAGTGACGGAGCGCGCGCTTCAATACGGTTAGATCGGGAGTTTCAACACGTCGTCGACCAGGGAGGAAACGTCATGGTTGTGTCCGGGCAAGCAACCCTCGAGCGGGACAACGCGACCGGTGACGGCATCCGCGCCGCGCGTGCCGGCTGGAGCTTCGGCGGCGACACGCCTCAGCACTTCGATCTCCACGTCGCGAGGTCGGTTCCGAACTACGAAGCCGGCCACAAGCTGGTCGAGCAGATCAGCGATTTCTTCGTGAAGCGGGATTCCGTCGCCTATGAAATCGGAACGTCGACGGGGACGTTGCTGCGGCAACTCGCCAAGCGCCATCCGCACGGCACGCGCTGGATCGGCATCGATACCGAGCGGGCCATGATCGATTACGCGCGGGCGCACAGCAGGGATGTGGCGAACGTGGAATACCTGGCGGCCGATGCCTGCGAGGTCGGCTACGAGGCGAGCGACTTCATCGTGTCGTACTACACCGTGCAGTTCGTGCCGCCGCGCTATCGCCAGACCCTGATCGATGCGATCTATCGGTCGCTCAATTGGGGAGGCGCGTTCCTGTTCTTCGAGAAGGTCAGGGCGCCGGACGCGCGGTTCCAGGACATCATGACGTCGGTCTATATCGACTACAAGCTCGACAACGGCTACTCGCCGGACGAGGTGCTGGGCAAGGCCAGCAGCCTCAAGGGCGTGCTGGAACCGTTCTCGACCCAGGGCAATCTCGACATGCTGCGGCGGGCCGGGTTCGTGGACACGATGACGATCTACAAGCATGTCTGCTTCGAGGGCTTCCTGGCGATCAAGTAAGGGCCGGTTGCGGTCAGCCTCATGCCGCGTGCGCGGCGCGCTTGATCGCGGCGGCGGCGATCTTCAGGTCTTCGACGAAGCGCTCATACTCCCGCGCCTTGGCGTCGGCATCCGGCAGCCGCAGCAGGTAGGACGGGTGCACCGTCACCATCGCCTTGGGGCCGTCGGGCAGGTCGACGACATGGCCGCGGCTCTTGTTGACCGGCGTGATCTTGCCGAGCACGGACTGCGCCGCGGTGGCGCCCAGCGCCACGACCAGGGCCGGACGCACGGTGGCGAGCTCGCGCTCGTACCATTGCCGGCAGGCGTTGATCTCCGGCGTGTTCGGCTTCTGGTGCAGCCGGATCTTGCCGCGGGGCACGAACTTGAAGTGCTTCACCGCATTGGTGACGTAGACCTTGCTGCGGTCGATGCCGGCCTCGGCCAGCGCGCGGTCGAGCATCTGGCCGGCGGGGCCGACGAAGGGATGGCCGGCGAGGTCCTCCTTGTCGCCGGGCTGCTCGCCGACCAGCATCAGCGGCGCATGCGCGGGGCCTTCGCCGAACACGGTTTGCGTGGCGTCCTTCCACAGCGGGCAGGCGCGGCAGCCGGCGGCTTCTTCACGCAAGGTCTCGAGATCGGTGGACTCGACATCACGTGAGGTCTCAGCAGCATGCGCGTGTGTGGTTGGCTTGCGGGTCATCTCGCTCTCCTCGACGCGTTTCTGTGGCTTGTGCGGTGAGGTGCCGGGCTCGGCGATCATCTCCGTGGTGCGCCGGGAGGCGGCCGCGATCAGCGGCTGGATCAGCTTCGCCTCGGGCAGGTTCTGCCAATATTTCCTCGGCATCTCCTTTTCCATCGCCTTCACTTTCAGCCGTGCCGGATTGAAAATGCTGGCGTAATAGCGCAGCCACAGCTCTTCGAGCCGGTCCTCCGACGGCGCGTCAGCCTTGCTCACACCGGGCGTGAAGCTGACGCGGCTACCGTCCCAATGCGCACAGAGTTCGGGCGTCAGGATCGACCACGGCATGTCGGCGAAGCGGCGGGCGAAGAACGGGGCAGCGCGCGCGACGATGTGGTGCTCGGGCTCGAACCAGGCGACGTAGCGCGCCTCGCGCTCGCGGCCGACCTCGCGGAAGCGGACGAAGGCGTGCATCTTGTGGACGTCGCGGCGCACCGCTCGCGCCAGCGCGTTGGCCTGCGCGACATCAGGATCGGTCGCGATCTCCATCAGGTCGTGATTGGTCCTGAGACGCCACAGCAGCCGATAGAGCAGGGTGAAGCGGTTGGGGTCACTGTGCAGGATCGCGCTCTCCGCGAGCTCCATGAAGCTCGCCGGCACTGAGAACGCGCCCTCCGGCACCTCCGGCAGCGTCGTCTCGGCTTCATCGTCGAACAGATCGGCCGCCGCGCCCTTGACGCGCCAGCTCACCTCGGCCGGCTTGACGTCGTTCATCGCCAGCGCCCGCGCTGCCCGGCGCCAGCCGTCGAAATCAGTGTCGTTGTCGAGGGGTACGACGTGCATTTCTCTCCTCACGTCATTGCGAGCGCAGCGACGCAATCCAGACTTCTCGTGCGGCCCTGGATCGCTTCGCTGCGCTCGCGATGACGGCTTCCGTTAGAATCCAAATCCCAGCTGCTGCGGTTTGGGCCGCAGCCGGGCCGCCAGCGCGGCGCCGTCGAGCAGGGACGGCTGTGGCCGGTGGTCGGAGAGAACGATGAACGGCAGCGCCTTGTTCCTGATGACGTTGAGCTGGGCCAGATCCGCAAAGCGGATCGTGGTGGTGCGGCGGGTCGCGAGGATGCGCTCCACCGTGCGGGTGCCGAAGCCGGGCACGCGCAACAGCTCCTCGCGGCTTGCTGTGTTGATGTCGAGCGGAAAGCGGTCGCGGTGGCGCAGCGCCCAGGCGAGCTTGGGGTCGATGTCGAGCGGCAGCATGCCCTCGCTCTCCTCGACGATTTCATCGGCGTCGAAGCCGTAGAAGCGCATCAGCCAGTCGGCCTGGTACAGCCGGTGCTCGCGCACCAAGGGCGGCGCCTGCAGCGGCAGCGCGCGGCTGGCATCGGGGATCGGGCTGAAGGCGGAGTAATAGACGCGCTTGAGCTTGTAGGCGCCGTAGAGATTGGCCGAGGTCGACAGGATGACGCGGTCGTTGGCCTCGTCGGCGCCGACGATCATCTGCGTGCTCTGGCCGGCCGGCGCGAAGCGCGGCGGCTTCGCCCGGCGCACCGTCTTCTTGGCTTCCGCGGTCTCGTCGAGCTTGAGCCGGAGCCGGCCCATGGTGCGGCGGATCGCGCGCTGGTCCTTCTCCGGCGCGAGCTGCGTCAGGCTCGTCTCCAGCGGCGTCTCGATGTTGATGCTGAGCCGGTCGGCATAGCGGCCGGCCTCGGCGATCAGCGCCTCGTCAGCCTCCGGAATCGTCTTCAGATGAATGTAGCCGCGGAAGCAATGCTCCTCGCGCAATTTGCGCGCGACGCTCACGACCTGCTCCATGGTGTAGTCCGGGCTGCGGATGATGCCGGACGACAGGAACAGACCCTCGATGTAGTTGCGGCGGTAGAAATCGATGGTGAGCTTCACCACCTCGTCGACCGTGAAGCGCGCGCGCGGCACGTTGGAGGAGGCGCGGTTGACGCAATACAGGCAGTCGTAGTTGCAGGCATTGGTCAGTAGAACCTTGAGCAGCGAGATGCAGCGGCCGTCCGGCGCATAGGAGTGGCAGATGCCCATGCCGGGCGCGGTCGAGCCGAGACCCTTGCCGTCGCGGGAATCCCGCATCTCGGTACCGCTGGAGGCGCAGGAGGCGTCGTACTTGGCGGCATCGGCCAGGATCTCCAGCTTGCGGAGCAGCTCCATACCTTTGAATCCCTTTGATTCCATTCGCTGAATCACATCCGGGGCAATCCCGATTGACTCTCTCGAAGGCGTTAGCTTTATATTAGAACGTATCATGAACAAAGAGGGCCGTCGTGGGTTCAACTGCAACAACGGCAGCGCCCGCACGATGGATGGAAGAGGAGCGGCGACGGATGACCGGCGCACGCATGGATACGCTCGCGCGTCTGCGCGGCCGCATTGCCCGTCTCGAGGCGGGAGATGGCGCACATGACCTGCGCCGGGTCGCGCTCGGCCATGACGAGGCCGACGCCGTGCTGCAGGGCGGCCTGGCCACTGGCGCGCTGCATGAGGTGTTCGCCGAGACCGGCCGTCAGGCGACGGCCGCGACCGGCTTCCTGTGCGGGCTCGCGGCGCGCGTCGCGGCGCGCCGGCCGCTGATCTGGATCCGGCAGGATTTCGCCGAGCGCGAGATGGGCGCGCTGTCGATGAGCGGGCTCGCCGAGCTTGGCCTCGACCCGCGCCGCATCGTGATCGTGCGGGCGCCCGATCTCGATCACGGCTTGCGCACCGCGGCCGATGCGCTCGCCTGCGATGCGCTGGGCGGGGTGATGCTGGAGGTGTGGGGCGAGACGCAAAAGCTCGATCTCGTCGCCAGCCGCAAGCTGACCCTGGCCGCGCAGGAGTCCGGCGTGACCGCGCTCGTGTTGCGCATTGCAGCCACACCCGAACCTTCGACCGCCGAGACGCGCTGGATCGTCCGCACCGCGCCGTCGCTGCCCTCGGCGCCCTGGATGGCCTGGGGCGCGCCGCGTCTCGACGCCGAGCTCATTCGCAATCGTCACGGCCAGACCGGACGATGGATCATGGAGTGGACCCCCGATGCGTGCCGTTTCAGCGAACCGGCGGCGGATCCTCAGCCTGTGGCTGCCGCGCCTGCCCATCGATCGGATCAAGCGAAACTGCTCCGCCGATCGGCGTGACGACCTGCCGCAGGTCGTCGTCATCAAGGACGCCAATGCGCTCTTGATCCATGCGCTGGACGAGGCGGCGGCGTGCCATGGCGTCAGCCTCGGCCAGCCGCTGGCGAACGCCCGCGCGGTCTGTCCCGACCTCGTCGTCCACGAGGCCGACCTCGCGGCTGACGCCAAGATGCTCGAAGGCATCGCCGACTGGTGCGACCGCTTCACGCCGCTGGTCGCGCTGGATCCGCCGCATGGGCTTTCGCTCGACATCACCGGCTGCGTGCATCTCTTCGGCGGCGAAGCCAAACTGATGCGGTCGCTCTGCGATGCGCTGACCGCGCACGGTCTCACCGTGTCGGCAGCGATCGCCTCCAACGCCGTGTGTGCGCGCACGCTGAACCGGCAGGTGCATGGCCGCATCGTGCCTGACGGCGAGGAGGCGGCCGCGGTGGCGCCGCTGCCGGTGGCAGCCCTTGGCGGCAGCGAAGCGATCACGCTCGGCCTGCGCCGCGCCGGCTTGAAGATGATCGGCGACGTCGCGTCGCGCGGCCGCAACGAGATCACGGCGCGGTTCGGTGTCGCCTTCACCCGCGTGCTGGCCCAGGCGCTGGGCGAGGCCGATGCGCCGATCAGCCCGCGCAAAGTCCCGCCGGACTACATCGTCGACAAGCGTTTTGCCGAGCCGGTCGCGACCGACACCGTGATCGCGGCCAGCCTCTCCAGCCTCGCCGCGATGCTGGTGAGGGCGATGGTGCAGCAGGGCAAGGGCGCGCGGCGGCTCGAGGCCTGCTTCTTCCGCACCGACGGCCTAGTGCGCGTCATCGCGGTCGACACCGGCCAGCCGGTCACCGAGGCCGCAATCATCGACCGTCTGTTCCGCGAGCGGCTCGACGCCTTGAATGATCCGCTCGATCCCGGCTTCGGCTTCGACATGATCCGGCTGTCGGCGAGCCGCAGCGAGATCGTGGTGCAGCAGCAGCGCGATCTCGACGCCCATGTCCACGACAATGACGAGCTGTCGGCGCTGATCGACCGCATCGCCGCGCGCATCGGCGGCAAGCGTGTGGTCGTGCATCTGCCGGTCGACACCCACATCCCGGAGCGGGCGGAGCTGCCGTTACAGGCGCAGCAGCATCTCGCCGTCGCCACGGTGGCCGATTGGCCGGAGCGCAGCGAAGGCGAGCCGCCGCTGCGCCCGTTGCGGCTGTTCGCGCAGCCGGAGGCGATCCAAGTGATCGCCGGGGTGCCGGACGGCCCGCCCGCGCGCTTCGTCTGGCGCCGTGCCACGCATGCGGTGGTGCGCGCCGAAGGCCCGGAGCGCATCGCCATGGAATGGTGGCGGCCGGGCGGGCAGGGGCTGACGCGCGACTATTTCCGCGTCGAGGACGAGCACGGCCTGCGCTTCTGGCTCTACCGCGACGGGTTGTATGACCGCGAGCTCGATCAGCAGGAGGGCCTGCCCGTACAGCCCGCCTGGTACATGCACGGCCTGTTCGCATGAGGGCCGGGATCGCACATCTCTCGCGGCGATCTCGCTGCTCACCCTCCCCTGGAGGGGGAGGGTCGGCTCGCATGCGCGCATGCGAGCCGGGGTGGGGTGACAGACCATCAGCGTGCACGGTGCCGATTTTCGCCGGAGTCGAGACGCCCACATCCCTGACGTGTCGACGTCAGGACGACCGATTGTTGGGCTCACCCCACCCCGCCGCGCGCTGTGCGCGCGTCGACCCTCCCCCTCCAGGGGAGGGTGGGCACTTGTGCAAGGCGACTTGTTGGAGCTCATCATCTGCAGGGAGCGGGCAACGCAGCATCGTCAACGCAGCCTCCGCAGCCGCGCCATGACTCCCATCCCCTATGCCGAGATCGGCGTCACCACCAATTTCTCCTTCCTGCAAGGCGGCTCGCATCCGCAGGACTATGTGCACCAGGCCGCCGAATATGGTCTCACCGCCATCGGCATCGCCGACCACAACACGCTGGCCGGCATCGTGCGCGCCTATAGCGAGCTGAACAATGACAGACTGAGCTACAAGCCTAAATTATTATACGGTGCACGTCTCGTCTTCACCTGCGGCACGCCGGATATCCTCGTCTATCCGCGCGACCGTGCGGCTTACGGCCGGCTGTGCCAGCTGCTCACCCGCGGCAAGCGCGGCAGCGATCTCGACAAGGTCGCCAAGGGCGACTGCCGCCTGACCTTCGAGGATCTGTTTGATTTCATCGAGGGGCAGCTCCTGGTGCTGATGCCGCCGCATCGCTTCGACGAGGCTGTCATCAGCGAAGTCCTGACGCGGCTGAAGGACAGCCGCGCCGAAGGCGTGTGGCTCGCCGGCAGCCTGCTCTATCGTGGCGACGACCGCCGCCGGCTGGCGCGGCTGGCGCGTCTCGCCGCATCGGTCAAGGTGCCGCTGATCGCCACCAATGACGTGCTGTATCATCATCCCCAGCAGCGGATGCTGCAGGACGTGCTGACCTGCATCCGCGAGAAAGCCTCGATCGAGGCCATCGGCCGAAGGCTCCAAGTCAATGCCGAGCGCCACCTCAAGCCGGGACACGAGATGGCGCGGCTGTTCCGCGATCATCCCGGTGCGATTGCCGAGACCATCCGCTTCACCGACCGCATCGTCTTCTCGCTCGACCAGCTCAAATACCAGTACCCCGACGAGCCGGTGCCGCCGGGCAAGACCGCGCAGGGGCATCTGCAGGACCTGACTTGGGCCGGCGCCAAAACCTATTTCGGTGATGATCTCGACGACCGCCTGCGCGCAGTCCTCGACAAGGAGCTGGCGCTGATCGCCGAGCTCAACTACGCGCATTATTTCCTCACGGTTCACGACATCGTCCGCTACGCCCGCAGCCAGGGCATCCTGTGCCAGGGCCGCGGCTCAGCGGCGAACTCGGCCGTGTGCTACGTGCTCGGCATCACCTCGGTCGATCCGACCAAGATCGATCTGCTGTTCGAGCGCTTCATCTCCAAGGAGCGGCTGGAGCCGCCCGACATCGACGTCGATTTCGAGCATTCGCGACGCGAGGAGGTGATGCAATATGTCTATCGCCGCTACGGCCGGCACCGCGCGGCGATCATCGCCACCGTCATCCATTATCGCCCGCGCAGCGCCATCCGCGACGTCGGCAAGGCGCTCGGACTGACCGAGGACGTTACCGCCGTGCTCGCCGACACCGTGTGGGGCAGCTGGGGCGACGGCCTCTCCGACATGCAGGTGCGCCAGGCCGGGCTCGATCCAACCAATCCGATGATCCGCCGCGCCGTGGAGCTGGCATCGGAGCTGATCACCTTTCCGCGGCACCTGTCACAGCATGTCGGCGGCTACGTGCTGACCCAGGACCGGCTCGACAGCTACGTGCCGATCGGCAATGCCGCGATGGACGATCGCACCTTCATCGAATGGGACAAGGACGACGTCGATGCGTTGTCCATGATGAAGGTCGACGTGCTGGCGCTGGGCATGCTGACCTGCATCCGCAAATGCTTCGACCTGATCGCCGATCACAAGGGCCAGCGATACGTGCTTTCCGATATCCGGTCGGAGGATGACAACGAAGTCTACCAAATGCTGCAGCGGGGCGAGTCGCTCGGCGTGTTCCAGGTCGAGAGCCGGGCGCAGATGAACATGTTGCCGCGGCTGAAGCCGCGCACCTTCTACGACCTCGTCATCGAGGTCGCGATCGTCCGGCCCGGACCAATCCAGGGCGACATGGTCCATCCGTATCTGCGGCGCCGGAACGGTCTCGAAAAGGTCAGCTATCCATCGCCGGCAAACGGCCCGAAAGACGAGCTTTACAAGGTGCTGCACAAGACGCTCGGCGTGCCGCTGTTCCAGGAGCAGGCGATGCGGATCGCGATCGAGGCCGCAAAGTTCTCGTCGGAGGAAGCCAACGGCCTGCGCCGCGCGATGGCGACGTTCCGCAACGTCGGCACCATCGGCTCCTACGAGGAGAAGATGGTCGGCAACATGATCGCGCGCGGCTACGATCCGGCCTTTGCCAAGAGCTGCTTCGACCAGATCAAGGGTTTTGGCTCCTACGGCTTTCCGGAAAGCCATGCCGCGAGCTTCGCCCAGCTCGTCTATGTCTCGTCCTGGCTGAAATGCTTCCATCCCGACGCGTTCTGCTGCGCATTGCTCAACTCGCAGCCGATGGGCTTCTACGCGCCGGCGCAGATCGTCGGCGACGCCCGCAAGAATGGCGTCGAGATCCGGAACATCGACGTGTCCCACAGCTTCGCCGACAACACGCTGGAGGAAATGGGTAGCAAATACTGCGCCGTCCGCCTTGGCTTCCGCCAGATCGACGGTTTCCGCTGGATCGACCGCGACGAGGAGCGGATCAAGCGATTGTCGGAGGCGATGCGGAGCGAGGCACAAGTCGCTTCCGCATTGTCATTGCAGGATGATGCGCAAGCTCTCTCCCCACCGTCATTCCGGGGCGATGCGACGAGTCAAAACAGCGAAGCTGTTTTGACCGGGGCATCGAACCCGGAATCTCGAGATTCCGGGCTCGCCCTCCGGGCGCCCCGGAATGACGCTGCGGAAGGAGGCGTTCTTTACTCACAAGCCGTTGATACGTTTCGAGCGCTCGACGCTGTCGCGTTGCCCAGGAATGACAGCGAGGGACAGGCCGGCATCTTTCTCCAGGACGACGACTGGGCCGACCGCATCATCAAGGCGCGCGCCCGCGGGCCCTTCACCTCGCTGGAAGACTTCGCCCGCGACACCGCTCTGCCCAAGCGCGCGCTGCTGCTGCTGGCCGATGCCGATGCGTTCCGCTCGCTGGGGCTCGACCGTCGTGCCGCGCTCTGGGCCGTGCGCCGGCTGCCCGACGATGTGCCGCTGCCGCTGTTCGAGGCCGCGATCGCCCGCGAGCAGCCGGACGAGGGCGCCAAGCCGCTGCCGGAGATGCCGCTGCCCGAGCACGTGGTCGCGGACTATCAAACCATCCGCCTGTCGTTGAAGGGCCACCCGATGGAGTTCCTGCGCCAGCGCTTCGCCGCCGAGCGCGTGCTGGCCTGCCGCGACGTCAACCACGCCAACGACCGCCGCCGCGTCCGTTGCGCCGGCGTGGTGCTGGTGCGACAGCGACCGGGCAGCGCCAAGGGCGTCGTGTTCATGACCCTGGAGGACGAGACCGGCATCGCCAACATCGTGGTGTGGCCGAAGGTGATGGAGACCTTCCGCAAGGAGGTGATGGGCGCGCGCCTCGTGCTGGTCGAAGGCCGCATCCAGAGCAGCCCCGAGAAGGTCGTGCATCTCGTCGCCGAGCGCCTGGTCGACCGCAGCGCCGATCTCGCCTTGTTGTCGAACGATCGTCTCGGTGCCGTGCCGCACGGCCCGATGCCCGCCGAGCCGCTCAACGACGACCGCCGCGATCACCTCGACACTCCCTCCCAGCGCGTCAGCCACCCCCGCAACGTCCGCATCCTGCCGCGCTCGCGCGATTTTCATTGAGGTCATTGCTATGCAATACAGCCGCCATGGCCACGTGACACCGGTGCTGCTGCCCTGTTCCGAGGACAGCGTCGTTGGATTGGTCCGTCGAACCGGCTGAAGCATTGCGATTCGCAACAACGATCTCATCCGACTTCAAGCCTATCAATTTCCCGGAGAGCTCCACGGTTCTTCGCGAGGCGCGCTGCGCGCGCTCATCTCAGTTCGTCGGTTGATCCAAATCAATAAACAAAACTTTAAGTTGTTGGAGAGTTCGTTCCAGAACATTCCGGCAAGAAGGCAACCCACCATGACCGAGACCCCCAAACGATCCGCGTCGCCGGTACCTGACCCAGCCGCCCACGAGCGGTACAAATTAGATGAACACGATCAGTTCACGGTCCCGAAGGGTGGGACATACAAGCTCGATCTTGCGAATCGCTGCGTTGTCGCAGCCGCTTCCGGCATCGGTATTGCCCCCTTCGTATTCTCGGGTGCAATGAGCTCCGACGCACTTGCTGCGCCATCCTATATCCCGCGTCGCCTGACCGACGAAATGCTCCAACAGATCCTGTCGCCGGATATTCAGACGAGAGTCTTCAAGAGTTTCGATAACATCGGGACGCTGCACGCCCACGTCCCGAAGATTGCCGAGCTGTCCCGGACTATGAAGAGCTTCGGCGAAGCAGCCCCACACTTCGTGCTTACGGTTGAAGCCAAGGATCACAAGGACGCAGCACTGAAAGCTGATGCCGAGACCGCTCTCCGCGGTCACGGTGTCGACGCCCATATCCACATCGTCTGAACCTGAGGGCTGCACATGACGAGTCGGCCGCCAGCGCAGGAGGATCCGATCGGTTTCGAGGCCATCGCCGAACTCGCGGACGCCCAGGAAAAGCAGGTCGATGCAGCGGGCGTCTCATTGCGGGAAACAGCGAAGTGGATCGTGAGCGGGATCGCCGTCGCGGCAGCTGGTGTCGTGGTCGGAACGTCGCTATCTTCCTTGGGGGCTTTCGGTTTCGGGGTACGGCTGGTGATTGCCGTTTCCGCCATCGCGGTCGGCTTCATCGGGCTTGGGGTCCTGTTCGGTTTTGCCATCAAGGTCATCGCGCCGCCGAGTCTCACGCTGCAGGACTTCGCCGACAGCAGGGGCATACCGAGCAGCTGGAAGGAGAGGATCGAACTCAGGGCCAGACCTTTTCTGAAAGGTTTGTCGGTAAACAGCCTGGAGAAATTGTGCGAATATTTGCGCGCGCCCCGCAACCGCGACGGTTCCGCACTCTCTCCAAACGATTGGCGTGCGCTGAAAGAATCCCGACGCTTGATCAGCCTGACCGCCAACTCCGAGCTCAGGCGGCTCCTGTTCGACAGACTGGTGCGGATGACCTACGTGATGACGCCACTGATTGCGGTCGCTGTCGTCGTGTTTGCTTGGGCTGCTAATCCGCCCAAGGATGTATTGCGTGCAATGCCGGTACCGGTCGAGCTGGACGCGAACGTCCACCCGGAAGACCTCCCGCAGCTGATCAAGGCCCTGGGAGCTTCGGCATGTGTGGAGGGCAAATTGCACGTGATCGTTCTTGATGAGTGGCGGTCAGGCATCCAAGAGGTCGTGACGGTGCCAAAGCCATCCTGCCCGCCAGTTCGTCTTCTGCTCAACCAGGGACGAATCTCACCTTTGAGCACGCGGCCTTGAGGCCAGCCGCATGAGCTGCACCTGTCGAACATGTTGGGGTCCATGTTCGAGATGGTGGTGGCCTCGTTGCGCGACCATCAAAGATTTTTATTTCTTTTTTTCAGAAAATGTGTTTCATTGCGGCCATCCCGCTCCATCGAAGAAGGGGCGTTGCGCGCGATCGTCACGACACGCGGGGCGGGGAGCGATGGCTGTGTTTGTGCCGCAGCGTGCGTTGTGCACGCGGACGAACGGCAGGCTTGCGGACGTGAAGGCGTATGGTCCTGGCGCCCCGATGCTGGCGCCAAGTCCGCGGGTGATGATCCCGCCGGCGACGGTGGCTAAAAGCCGGACACCGGGGAGAGTACGCAGTAAACGTGAAAACCATCGCGCAGGGAAGGCCGGGCGTTCTCGGCTGCACCTGTGGTACCTGCCGCCTGCATTTTTTCTCGCAGGCGGG
>NZ_JAUHJF010000016.1:0-175093 GCF_032380995.1 Bradyrhizobium sp. SZCCHNR2028
GAATCGGACGAAGCTTGCCTGTCAGGAATCAACCCGGTCTGAATTGTCAGGACTCAGCCCGGTTCATACCCTCGTGGGCCCCCCTCCCTGGCCCTCCCCCACGAGGGGGGAGGGAACGGAGGGACCGCCCGCGCGGCTTGACGCACCGCCGCCGCGTGCTGCCGAGCCGCGGCCCTTCAGGGCCGTGGTCGGGAGGTTGGCGGCGTCGCCGTACTTCTTGGCGCCGGCGTAGCTGCCCGCCTTGCCCTGCACGGTGCGCTGCTTGGCGGTGGGGTCGTCGACGACGGCGAGCTCGGTGGCGCGCAGGCGCTTGACCTCGTCGCGCAGGCGGGCGGCTTCCTCGAAGTTCAAATCGGCGGCGGCCTCGCGCATGCGGGTTTCGAGGTCGGCCAGCACGGCCTCGAAATTGTGGCCGATCGAGATGACGTCGTCGGTGGTGGTGCCGCCGCCGGTCTCGATCAGCACGTGGTCGCGCTCGTAGACCGAGTTGAGGATGTCGCCGATCGACTTCTTCACGCTCTCCGGCGTGATGCCGTGGGCCGTGTTGTACTCCACCTGCTTCTCGCGGCGGCGGTTGGTCTCGGCGATGGCGCGCTCCATCGAGCCGGTCATCTGGTCGGCGTAGAGGATCACCTTGCCGTCGACGTTGCGCGCGGCGCGGCCGATGGTCTGGATCAGCGACGTCTCGCTGCGCAGAAAACCTTCCTTGTCGGCGTCGAGGATGGCGACCAGCGCGCATTCGGGAATGTCGAGGCCCTCGCGCAACAGGTTGATGCCGACCAGCGCGTCGAAGGCCCCTAAGCGGAGATCCCGGATGATCTCGATGCGCTCGATGGTGTCGATGTCCGAATGCATGTAGCGGACGCGGATGCCCTGCTCGTGCAGATATTCGGTGAGGTCCTCGGCCATGCGCTTGGTCAGCACCGTGATCAGCGAGCGATAGCCGGCCTGCGCGGTGGCGCGGACCTCGCCGAGGAGATCGTCGACCTGGGTGCGGGCGGGGCGGATGTTGACCGGCGGATCAATGAGCCCGGTCGGGCGGATGACCTGCTCGACGAACACGCCGCCGGCCTCGTTCAGCTCCCAGCCGCCGGGGGTCGCCGACACCGCCACCGTCTGCGGCCGCATCATGTCCCACTCCTCGAAGCGCAGCGGGCGGTTGTCCATGCAGGAGGGCAGGCGGAAGCCGTATTCGGCCAAGGTCGCCTTGCGGCGGAAGTCGCCGCGGAACATGCCGCCGATCTGCGGCACGGTGACGTGGCTCTCGTCGGCGAACACCAGCGCGTTGTCGGGGACGTATTCGAACAGCGTCGGCGGCGGCTCGCCGGGCAGCCGGCCGGTGAGATAGCGTGAGTAGTTCTCGATGCCGGCGCAACTGCCGGTCGCCTCCATCATCTCGATGTCGAAGGTGGTGCGCTGCTCCAGCCGCTGCGCCTCGAGCAGGCGGCCCTGCGCGTGCAACTGGTCGAGCCGGATCTTCAGCTCCGACTTGATCGACTTCATCGCCTGCACCAAAGTCGGGCGCGGCGTCACATAATGCGAATTGGCGTAGACCTTGATGAACTCCAGCTCGTCCTGCTTGTGGCCGGTGAGCGGATCGAACTCCTCGATATTCTCGACGGTGTCGCCGAACAGGTTCACGCGCCAGGCGCGGTCCTCATAGTGCGCCGGGAAGATGTCGATGACGTCGCCCCGCACGCGAAAGGTGCCGCGGGTGAAATCGTGCTGGGTGCGCTTGTATTGCAAAGCGACGAGGTCGGCGATGAGCTGGCGCTGGTCGATGCGCTCGCCCTTCTTCAGCGCGAAGGTCATCGCGGTGTAGGTCTCGACCGAGCCGATACCGTAGATGCAGGACACCGAGGCGACGATGATGACGTCGTCGCGCTCGAGCAGCGCGCGCGTCGCCGCGTGGCGCATGCGGTCGATCTGCTCGTTGATCGAGGAATCCTTCTCGATATAGGTGTCGGTGCGCGGGACGTAGGCCTCGGGCTGGTAGTAGTCGTAATAGGAGACGAAGTACTCGACCGCGTTGTCGGGGAAGAAGCTCTTGAACTCGCCATAGAGCTGCGCGGCGAGCGTCTTGTTCGGCGCCAGGATGATCGCCGGGCGCTGCGTCGCCTCGATCACCTTCGCCATGGTGTAGGTCTTGCCGGAGCCGGTAACGCCGAGCAGCACCTGGGTGCGGTCGTTGCGCGCGATGCCTTCGACCAGCTCCTTGATCGCCTGCGGCTGGTCGCCCTTCGGCTCATAGGCCGACTTGATCTCGAAGCGGACGCCGCCTTCCGACTTCTCCGGACGGGGCGGACGGTGTGGCGTCCACACCTTGAGCGAGCCGTCGTCCTTGCGGAACTCGGGACGGCCCTCGCGGATCAGCGACTCCAGCGCTTCCGCCGTGGCCTTGACGCCGAGCGCCTCCATCTTGTTGCGCGGCGGACGGGCGAGCGCCTCCTCGTCGTCCTCGGCCGTGGGCAGGCCAAGCTGCCGCGCCAGCTCGGGATCGAGCGTCGGGATGGTGGCGGCGGTGCCGTAATTGGCTTGCGGCGCTTCGGCGAGGCCTGACTCGCCAGCGTTGTCAAAGGGCGCGTCCGCATGCGCTGCGGCGCTCCCTCCCCCCTTGTGGGGGAGGGGTGGGGAGGGGGGTACTCCGGCACGAGCTGTGTCTGAGTCGTCGGCCAACGCGGGAGGGGACTCAGGTCGCGCCGCCACGCTCTCCTCCTCTCCCCCTTGCGGGGAGGAGGCGGGGGTGGATTCACGGGCAGTGTTGCTTGGGGCACCCCCCTCCCCAGCCCTCCCCCACAAGGGGGGAGGGAGCGCAGCGTCCTGCTGGGCTGAAGCTTGTGACGTGTCACGGACGGACGAACGCCCTCCCACCGGCTGCGGATTCGGCCGCAGCGGGATCGGGCGATCGGACGTGTCGCGGGCCGCAACCTCAGCGCTCTTGCCGCGCGTCGACGCCCGCGCGCGGTGCGCGGCGGCCTCGCCGCCGCTGCGGCGGTCCCAGGAATTGTCCGGCGGAGGCTTCAGTCCCGTTGAGGAACCGATGCCGCTCTCGCCGCGGTTGATGGCGGGATTGAGCAGCTCGGCGAGCGCGGGCGCGATCGGCTGCACGTCGGGCCGGTGCGCTCTCGATTTCGGAGTTCGGCCAGGCTTCTTGGGGGTGTCGGGGGTCTTCGCCATGGCCCGAATATGGGACGGATGACGCTGACTTGAAAGAGTGATCGGGCGCCGCGCAGCGGCCTTGCTGACAGCATGGTGGCAGCAGGACGGCCCGAGATGCGCCTGCACGCGGAAGGCCACACGAGATCAGCGAGCGACTCGCGAGCCGCGGCGCGCGCGATGGCGCTCCAGCGACGCCTCGCTGCGGTTCAATGCCGGGTCGGCTGCTCGACGATGTCGAGATGCACGCCGTGGCAGGCGACGCATTGCAGGGCCCAGTACTCGGAACCGCCGCGGCCGTTGATGACGCTCAGGACGCTCAGCTCGGCATCGCAGTCCGGGCATCGCGTACGCACCGAATAAGCGAGGTGTTTGACGGCAGGCTCAGCCATGAATTGCAGTCCGCATTACGAATACACTCGGCATTTCGAATTGGCGTTTGGATTGTTGGCTTGGAACCGTCTGGCCGCGCGGATGGACTCTCGGGGACTTCACTCTCGAAGATTGTTCCACGTCGCGCTATCCGTCTTTTCCCGGGGGGCGGTCGATATCCTCCGTTGCATGCTCGAAGCGACGGCCTATCAGTTGGCCGTCGTCAGTCCCACCGCTTGCGGAAGCGGTCGATGTGGCTCTTGGCATCGGCGATCGCCATGTCTGCATCGGACCAGGCAAAGCCGACTTCGAGAGACGGGAACGAAACACCATTGATCACCACCGGGGTCATGTCCGCGCGGCGGATCCGCGCGTGCCACAAGCCGCGTCCTGCTTCGAACGGCTCGATGGCGAAGTCCTCGTACAAATACGTCATTGCGCAGTCCTGGATGTTCCAAACTGCAACAACAGCATGAGTTTGTCCGAGCATTTGTGAACAGGTTCACACGTCAGCGTCTTTTTTGAGCGCGTCCCTGCGCTGAGAATTCCGGGTCGCGGGTTGCGACGCTGCGCGCATGATCCAGCGCCGGAACGCGGCGAAATCACGTTGGCCGGCCTGGAAATGGCGGTAGACAAGATACCAGCGCTCGCCTTTTGGGACGGTCAGTGCGAACGGTGCAACCAGCCGTCCTGCCGCGAGGTCATCGTCGATATAGGGACGGATGCCCATCGCGACGCCGAGCCCGTCGATCGCGGCCTGCAGCGCATGCCCGTAATACTGGAACTCGGTGCCGCGCGCGCTGACGCGGGTGACGCCCGCGGCCTTCAGCCACAGCGCCCAGTCCTCGGCGGCATGCGACACCCGCAGCAGGCTCGGGCCCTTGAGGTCGGCCGGTTTCTTCAAGGTCGCGGCCAGCCGCGGCGTGCACACCGGCACGAGATCGGCGGCGAACAGCGGCTCGGCGACGAGACCCGGCCAGGCGCCGTGGCCGAGCTTGATGCCGCAGCTCCAGTCGTCGCCGAACGGCACCGCCGCCCCGCCGGTGGTGATGCGGACCTCGATGTCCGGCTGCTCGGTGCTGAAATCGGCGAGCCGCGGGATCAGCCATTTCATCGCGAAGGTCGGACCGACGCCGAGCGTCAGCACGCGCATCGACGACGGCGCCATGATCTGCGCGGTCAGGCTCGACAGCGCATCGAAGATCGGCGTCAGCCCGCTCTGATAGGCGCGGCCCGGCGCGGTCAGCGCCAGGCGGTTGGCCTTGCGCTCGAACAGCACCACGCCGAGCCGCTGCTCGAGCAGGTTGACCATGCGGCTGATCGCGGCCGCGGAGACGTTGAGCTCGCCGCCGGCCGCGGCGAAGCTGCCGGTGCGCGCAGCCGCCTCGAATGCCTTGATGCCGTTGAGGAACAGCAGCCGTCTCATCGAGCCCTCAGGAAAACTGATGGAGGGCAAGATAACTCGGTTTGTGCGGCCGTCACCAGTGCGACAATCTGCATGGCGAGGAGATCAGCCATGACACCAGCCCTGATTGCAGCGCTCGGATTGCTGATGGTGGCGACGGCGTTCCTGTCGGGCCTGTTCGGCATGGCGGGCGGGCTGATCCTGATCGGCGTGCTCTTGGCGATCATGCCGCTGCCGGCGGCGATGGTGCTGCACGCGGCGACGCAGATGGCGTCCAACGGCTGGCGCGCCGTGCTGTGGCGCCGGCACATCCGCTGGCGGCCGGTCGCGGTGTATCTCGTCGGTTGCGCGCTGGCGCTCGGCCTGTGGTCCCTGGTGCGCTACGTGCCTGACAAGCCGGTCGCGCTCCTGCTGCTCGGCGTCACGCCGTTCATGGCGCGGCTGATGCCGGCCGGCCTCAGGCCCGATCCGGACAGCGTCTGGCAGGGCGCGATCTACGGCACGATCTGCATGGGGCTGATGCTGATGACCGGGGTGTCCGGGCCGCTGCTCGACACGTTCTTTCTCGGCGCGCGGTTCGACCGCCGCGCGATCGTCGCCACCAAGGCGACGTGCCAGGTCGCGAGCCACCTCACCAAGCTGATCTATTTCGGCGGCATCATCGATCAGGCCGCGGGCCTCGATCCCGTGCTCGCGCTCGTCGCCGTCGGAGCGTCGATGCTCGGCACGAGCCTGGCGCGGCGGCTGCTGGAGGCAATGAGCGAGCAGCAGTTCCGCACCTGGGCCAACCGCATCATCACCGCGGTGGCGAGCTACTACATCCTCTATGGCGGCTGGCTGCTGCTGGCCGCGCAGAGCTCGGCGGCGGCAGAGTGAGGCGAGCATGGCCGTATCGGCAGACCCCCTGGTGCTCGACTTCGTCGAATGGATCGCGCGCGCGCCGCGCAGCCATGCCGAGGTGGTGGCGACGTGGCGAACGAGCTGCCCGCGGCTGACGGTGTGGGAGGATGCCGCCGATCTGGGCTATGTCACGCGCCAGGCGATCGCGGGCGTCGGCCTCTTCATCATCGTCACCGATGCCGGCGCGCGGCTGCTGCGCGACAACGGCCGCGTCGTGCGCTAGAACGGTCCGGACTTGGAGGAAAGACCGGGAATGGCAGTAAAGCTGTATGAACTCGTCGGGACCGATGCGGGCCGCCCGTTCAGCCCCTATTGCTGGCGCACGCGGATGGCGCTGGCGCACAAGGGCCTGAGCGCAGAATCGATTCCGTGGCGCTTCACCGAGAAGAGCGCGATCGCTCCGCATGGATCGGAGAAGGTGCCGGTCATGCTCGACGGCGACCGCGCGGTGGCCGATTCCTGGGCGATCGCCAACTACCTCGAGGACACCTATCCGGACCGGCCGTCGCTGTTCGGCGGCGCCGGCGGCCGCGCGATGGCGCGCTTCCTCAATGCCTGGGGTGACATCGCCATCGTCGGCGGCATCTTCCCGCTGATCATCGCCGACATCCCGAAGAACCTTGCCGCCGAGGATGCCGACTATTTCCGCGCGTCGCGCGAGGCGCGGTTCGGCAAGAGCCTCGAAGAGGTCATGGCGACGCGCGACCAGGCGGTCATCGGCTTCCGCAGGTCGCTGGAGCCGCTGCGCCAGACCTTGAAGACGCAAGCCTTCATCGGCGGCGACGCGCCCGACTATGCCGACTACATCGTGTTCGGCGGCTTCCAATGGGCGCGCGTGGTGAGCCCGTTCCGGCTGCTGGAGGAGGGCGACAGCGTCCATGCCTGGCGCGAGCGGCTGCTCGATGCGTTCGACGGGCTGGCGCGCAAGTCGCCGGGCCATCCGGTCTAGAAACGCGGCGGCCGGCGCTCGCGCCAGGCCGCCAGCCCATCGGTGAGATCGCGGCTGCCGACCAGGCTCGCGAACTGCTCGCTCTCGACCTGCAGCCCCTCGCCGACCGCCATGTTGAGCCCGCGCGTCGCGGCGGTGATGATGCCGGCGATGGTGTCCGGCCCGTGGCGGATGATGCGCTGCGCCAGCGCGCGCGCCGCCGGCAACAGCTCGTCGTGCGGCACGACGGCGTTGACGAGGCCGATCTCCAGCGCGCGCTGCGCCGGGAAAGAATCGCCGGTCAGCAGCAGCTCGAGTCCGCGCTTGCGGCCGACCAGCCGCGGCAGCCGCTGAGTGCCGCCGAAGGTCGGCGGCATGCCGAGCCTGATCTCGGGCTTGGCGAAGCTGGCGCGCTCGCTCGCCACCGCAAGATGCACGGCCTCGGTGATCTCGCAGCCGCCGCCGAAGGCGAGCCCGTTCACCGCGGCGACGACCGGCTTGCGGAACGCCTCCAGCCGCGCCGTCATCGCCTGGCCGCGCCGCACGAAGTCGCGCAGCGCCGCGGCGCGCCCCTGGCGGACGCTTGCGGTGAATTCGTCGATGTCGGCGCCGGCCGAGAAGGCGCGTTGTCCCGCGCCGGTGAGGATCACGGCCCTGACGCCGGCATCGGCCTCGATGCGGTCGAGCGCGGCCATCAATCGATCGATCAGCGCGTAGCTGAGCGCGTTCAGTCGCTCCGGCCGGTTCAGCGTGATCGTGGCGATGCGGTCGGAGATGTCGAGCAGGAGGAGGTCGGTCATGGCGTCTCGCAGGCTGGCGGTTGGAGCAAGCGAAGACTAGGCGTCGCGGCAGCCGAGGTATATTCACTGGTTAGTATACATTGACCGAGACCGAGCGCCGCCATGCCCCGATCCTCCGATCCCACGCCCGCCCGCATCGTCGCCGCCGCGAGCAGGCTGTTCTATGCCGAAGGCATCCGCGCCGTCAGCGTCGACGCGGTGGCGGAAAAGGCCGGCGTCACCAAGAAGACGCTGTACTATCATTTCCGCAGCAAGGACGATCTCGTCGCGGCCTATCTCGCCGCGCGCGACCAGCCGAACCTGGAGCTGTTCAAGCGCTGGTTCGATGAGACCGAGGGCGTGCTGCCCGACAAGATCGCCGGGATCTTCAATCAGCTTGCGCGCGCCGCGCGGCATCCGAAATGGCGCGGCTGCGGCTTCCTGCGCACCACCGCGGAGCTCGCCAATCTGCCCGGCCATCCCGCGATCAGGATCGGCGCCGCCCACAAGAAGAAGTTCGAGGCCTGGCTGCAGGCGATGTTCGAAGAGCAGGGAATTGCCGAAGCGGGCGAGCTCGCGCGGCAGATGCTGCTCCTGCTCGACGGCGCGTTCGCGGTTGTGCTGCTGCATCGTGACGCCAGCTACATGGAGACCGCGGGCGCGGCGGCACGGACGCTGGTCGCGGCGGCGCTGCCAAAGGGGAGGCGATATGCTTCCCGCAGGACCGTCAGCCTGCGCAGCCGCGTCCCCTGACCCGCTCGCCGCGAACGATCGTCGCGACCATCTGGCTGGCCATGCCGTCGAAATCGGACGGCTTGATGTAGCCGGCGGCGTAGGCTTCCTGGGTCAGGCGTTCGATCCGGCGATCCTCGGCGGTCGTCCAGACGCCGGCGATGTAGGCGGCGCCCGCCGGACCATAGGTCTCGGGATAGCGCTCGTTCTGGTTCTGGCGGTGATAGTAGTAGTGGCCGACGCTGCTGATGAAGTCCTTGCGCTTGTCGCCGCAGCGGTCGCTCCACGCCCGGTCGAGCGCCTTCAGCGCGTCCTGGCGCTGCGAGCGCCGGGCGTCCTCGGTGTATTTCTCGTGCTCCTGAAACTCCGCGCCCGTGACGGGCGGAAACGCAGCCGCCGCACTCGGCGCGTCGGTCAGGAACAGGCGTCCGCCAACCTGCCAGACGAGGATGGCTGCAATGATGAAGATGAGCCGGTTCATGGCAGCGCTCGTTTGCTATCGCCGGTCCCGTTGCGCCTGCCGGATACGGCACACCGACGATTCGTCGGACCAGAGACCCGGTCCGGCGAACATCGGGACGTCCTCGCGCACATCCGCCGGAAAGTCCGCCTTGGTGATCCCCTTCTCGTCGAAGGCTTCGAACAAGGCCTCCTTCACGCGCTGATCGAGCGGCGTGCCGACGCTGTCGGCCGCCTCCTCCATGGATTTTTCGCTGCAGATCTTGGCGCCGAAGAAATTGCGCTTGCAATCCAGCTTGGCGACGTAGGCGCGCGTATAGGCGGTGACCGCCTCGACGAGGTTCTGCTTCTGGGTCTTGTCGCAGGGCGACAGCTTGTAGGCGGTCGCGGCCTGCAGCGCGTCCATGCGCAACGCATCGAGCTTGGGGTTCTTGTCGCTCTGCGAGGTGTGCTCGGCGAGCCATGCCTTGCGATCGAATTTTTCCCTGGACCTGGCATCGCCGAACGACATGTCCACCGTCGCGGACAGCGGTGCCACCACGGCCACCGTCTGTGACCCATTGGCAATATTGGACACCGTCTCGATCGGGGCCGACCAGGTCGAGGCTCCCCAGGACGCGCCCGGCAACGGAAAGCCCCTGACGGCCCAGCTCACACCACCGAATGCCACTACAAATGCCGCGCCCACGGCGCCAATAAATCGCAACATGA
Source organism: Bradyrhizobium sp. SZCCHNR2028 (assembly GCF_032380995.1). Classification (NCBI taxonomy): domain Bacteria; kingdom Pseudomonadati; phylum Pseudomonadota; class Alphaproteobacteria; order Hyphomicrobiales; family Nitrobacteraceae; genus Bradyrhizobium; species Bradyrhizobium sp. SZCCHNR2028. Next base: position 9,443 of record NZ_JAUHJF010000016.1, read on the forward strand.
AAGAAGCCCATCCGCCAACGCCTGCACGGTAGTGCGTGCGGGTTAATGCATCCGATAGGGCCGCCGGCGGCGCGCAACGACGTGAACCGATCGTGACCGTCTTCTGCCGCCTTTGAAGACAATGGCTGATGAATTAGCGGCATGGCCGGACGAGCCTGCCGACGTGACGTCATGTCTTGACGGGCAACACCGAACGGCGCGCGAGCAGCGCGATGGCGGCATCGAGATCCGGCAGCACGGCCGCCGCATTCGCCCGCGAATGATCGTTCGGCGGCACGATGTCCGGCACCATCAAGGTGATCGCGCCTGCGGCGTGCGCCGAGGCGACGCCGGGATTGGAATCCTCGATTGCGACGCAGGCCGGCGCGCGCGTCCGTAGCCGTTCCGCGGCGAGCAGATAGAGGTCCGGATGCGGTTTGGCGCGGGTCACGTCGTCGCGCGTCAGGACCGCATCGAAGCGGTGGCCGATGCGGGCGAGGCGGAGATGCTCCGCGGCCGTGCTGCGCGAGGACGAGGTGACGACGGCCTTGGGCAGGCCGACCGCGTCGATCGCGTCGAGCAGCGCGACGACGCCGCGCTTCAGCGGCATGCCCGCCTGCAGGATCTCGATCGTCTTGGCCGCGAACAGGCGGTTGACTTCGACCAGCGGAAAATCGTCGCCGAAATGGTCGCGCAGGGTCTGCTCGTTGTCGGGTCCGGGAATGCCGATCATCGCATGGCAGAGCTCGACGACGCCGTCGCTGTAGCCGAGCGCATTCAGCGCCGCGATCGCAGCTTCGAGATAGACCTTCTCGGTGTCGAGCAACGTTCCGTCCATGTCGAGCAGGACCGCTTCGACGTGCCAGCGCGTCACGATCCCGCCTCCGGTTCGCCGGCCAGCCTCTTGAGGCAGTTGACGCACAGGCAGTCCTTGAACCGGCTTTGTCCGTTGTTGGGCAGCGGCAGGCGCACGGCCTCTTCGAAGCACCAGCAGGAGCCGCCGGGATCGCAGCTGAACTCCGCGCCGCACGACTCGCAGGTGAGTTGCCGCGCGGTCATGTCCGCTAAACGATTTGTCACGTTCGGAGCCACGTGCGACCAGCCCCTTTTCATGTTCGGTTCATCTGCCGGGGCAAGTATAGTGCGTGACAATCTGCCGCGCCATCGCAGTCTGCGGTCGCGGCAACACAGCGTTTCGGGAGCTCCCGCGATGACAGGCTCGAGGATGTGGCATGGCGCGTGATGCTCGAGCGGCTCTTGTTGCATTGAATCGCTTCGGCTTCGGCGCGCGTGGCGGCGCCTCGGGCGATCTCGTCAATGCGGCGTCGGACCCGCGCGGCTTCGTCAAGGCCGAGCTCGGGCGTCCCAATGGAGCGCTCTTGGAAGCGCCGGGTCTGCAGCCGACGCCCGCACTCGCCGATGCCGTCTTCGCCTATCAGGACGAGGTCAAGCGGGCCCGCGAGGCCGCGAAGTCGGAGGCTGCGCCGCAGGAGCAGTCCAGCCCCACGCGCGGCCTGTCCACGAACGGCGCGGACAAAGCCACGGCCGCAACGCCATCGGCGGCCCCAGCAGCCGGCGCCGACCCTGCACCCGCGATGCAGGGAACGCCGGCAAAGCCCGCGCAGGCTCAGCAGCCGCCCAACGTCGTCCAGAAGACGTTCCGTGCCGAGGCGCTGGCGCGGCTGCAGCGCGCCGTGCTCGCCGATTGCGGCTTCACCGAGCGGCTGGTGGCGTTCTGGTCGAATCATTTCTGCATCTCCGCAGGCAAGGGCGAGCTGGCGCGGATGTGGGCCGGTGCGTTCGAGCGCGAGGCGATCCGGCCGCACGTGCTCGGACGCTTCGCCGACATGCTGAAGGCGGTCGAGCAGCATCCGGCGATGCTGTTCTTCCTCGACAACCAGGAATCGCTCGGACCGGACTCGCGCGCCGGCCAGAACCGCAAGCGCGGCCTCAACGAGAACCTCGCCCGCGAGATCATGGAGCTGCACACGCTGGGTGTCGGCGGCGGCTACACCCAGGAGGACGTAACCTCGCTGGCGCGTATCATCACCGGCTGGAGCTTTGCCGGCCGCAACAACCGCAACGCGGCGCCCGGCAGCTTCGTGTTCAATGCCAATGCGCACCAGCCGGGGCCGCAGACCCTGCTCGGCAAGGTCTATCAGGATGACGGTCTCGCGCAGGGCGAGGCCGCGCTCGCGGACATCGCCCGCCATCCCTCGACGGCGAAGTTCATCGCCACCAGGCTCGCGCGCCATTTCGTCGCCGATGATCCGCCGCCCGCGCTCGTCGCCCGGCTCGAAGCCGTGTTCAAGAAGAGCGATGGCGACCTCAAGGCGCTGACCTTGGCGCTGGTCGACTCCGACGAGGCCTGGTCGGCGCCGCTGACCAAGATCCGTTCGCCCTATGAGTTCCTGGTCGCCGGCGGCCGGCTGCTGGCGCGCGTGCCGGAAGATCCCGGCTTCTATCTCAGTTCCCTGAACACGCTCGGCCAGCCGCTATGGGCGCCCGCAGGACCAAACGGATTTGCTGATATCAACGCGATGTGGGCTGCCCCTGAGGGCATGAAGCTGCGGCTGGACATTTCCGCGCAACTCGCCGCACGTCTTGGCAACAATCTCGATCCGCGCGACCTGCTCGATCTCGTCGCGGGCGATGCGACCTCGACGGAGACGCGGCGCACGATCGAGCGTGCGGAATCGCGCCAGCAGGCGCTGGCGTTGTTGCTGATGTCGCCGGAATTCCAGAGGAGATGACGATGGACCGGATCGCGACCTCGCTGTTGACCTCGCGACGCCATTTGCTGCTGGCAGGCGCGTCCTTTGCGGCCTGGGGCTGTCTGCCGAAATTCGCGCGGGCCGCCGGCCAGCGCGACCCGCGGCTGATCGTCGTGATCCTGCGCGGCGCGCTCGATGGCCTCGCCACCGTCGCGCCGATCGGCGATCCCGACTACGCCGGACTGCATGGCGCGATCGCGCTGACGACGGCGGGACCAAATCCGGCGCTGCAGCTCGATTCGTTCTTTGCGCTGCATCCGTCGATGCCGGAATTCGCGCGCATGTATCGCGACAAGCAGGCTGCCGTGATTCACGCTGTCGCGACACCGTATCGCGAGCGCTCGCATTTCGATGGTCAGGACGTGCTCGAAAGCGGCTTCGCCGGTCCTGGCCGCGTGCAATCGGGCTGGCTGAACCGCGCAGTCGAGGCTCTGCCGCGCGGCCCCCGCGTCGCGGGCGCGCTCGCGGTCGGTCCGACGGCGCCGCTGGTGCTGCGCGGCGCAGCGCCCACCGTCGGTTGGGCGCCGGTGACGGTGCCGCAGGCCGATGACGACACCGCGATGCGGCTGGTCGACCTCTATGCGCATCGCGATCCCGCGTTGGCGGCTGCATTGTCGCAAGGGCTCAAGCTCGAGAAGGTCGCGGTCGGTGACGACATGAAGCCGAAGCCGGGCGGCAACCAGATCGCGGCGATGCGCCAGGTCGCGCGCGGCGCGGCGAAGCTGATCGCCGCGGAGGATGGTCCGCGCATCGCCGCGCTGGCGTTCGACGGTTGGGACACGCATGCCAATGAAGGTGGTGCGGTCGGTCGGCTGGCGCAGCTCTTGTCGGGTCTCGACGGTGCGCTCGCCGAGTTCGAAAGCGGGCTTGGCCCGTGCTGGCGCGATACGGTCGTGGTGGTCGCAACCGAGTTCGGGCGCACGGCAAGGATCAACGGCACCCAGGGGACCGATCATGGGACCGGGACGATTGCGCTGCTTGCCGGCGGTGCGGTGAAGGGCGGACGGGTGATCGCCGACTGGCCGACGCTGAAGATGGCGAGCCTCTACCAGGGACGCGATCTTGCGCCGACGACGGATCTTCGCGCGGTGTTCAAGGGCGTACTCGCCGATCATCTCGGCATCGGCGAGCACGCGCTCGGCGGCGCGGTGTTTCCGGACAGCGCGGCCGTGAAGCCGATCAAGGGGCTCGTAGCGTAAGGCTCGCTTGCGCCATTTCCTGATCAGGCGTCCTGAAGCCTTCCACATTGCGGCATCAGCGGCCGTCGTCGCAGGCGCATTGCACCGCGAAGTCTGCTACTCCTCGACCTGCGGCATTCATCCCTCAGGAGATCAGCATGTTCATCGCCATGAATCGTTTTCGCGTCGCCAAGGGCTCGGAGGCCGCCTTCGAGCAGGTCTGGCTGTCGCGCGACAGCCATCTCGACAAGGTGCCGGGCTTCGTCGAGTTTCACCTGTTGAAGGGACCGGAAGCCGAGGACCATACGCTCTACGCCTCGCATACGATCTGGGCGTCGAAGACGACGTTCGAGGACTGGACCAAGTCCGAAGCATTCCGCGCCGCGCACCAGCGGGCCGGCGACACCAAGGTGCACTATCTCGGCCCGCCGCAGTTCGAGGGGTTCGAGGTCCGCCAAACGGTGGGCAGCAAGACGTAGGACAAGGACAAAGCCCACCATTGCGATCCGTCTCCGCGACTCGTCTTGGCTGAGCACGGCCGAGCGGACGCTCGTTTTGCGCTGAAGCGACGCGGCGGCCGACAGGACCCGGACGGCCGCCGGTCGTGCGCCATCGCAAGCTGCTCGCGCCGGGCCAGCCGGTCCGCCGGGCCTGCTGGCGTCAACAAGGACAACGCCCTAGCGAAGGTCCGGCTGATTCGAGCAGGTGCGACGGCGCGCCGAAGCTGAGCAGTCGTAGCCGTCGGCAGACGCGCAGGCGACGTCAGGCGCTCTCGGGAACTGGAGCCTCACGAGGCTGTTATCGCGTGTCTGAAACAGGAAGCCGAATGTCCGGCAGGGCGGGCAGCGCCGGCCAGCGCCCTCGGTCGTTCTGTTCTAGCGAAGGCCGGGATGGTTGCTCGGATCGAGACGAACCTTTCGGCATATGACCACCGGCACCGGCGACATCGTCAGAAGCTTCCCTCCGTTGCAACGCGCCGCCTTCGTCGACGTTGACAGCCTGACCGCATGAGCGACGTGCGCCGCCCTCCTCGTTCGCAGAGAGATTCGATGATCATCAGACAGCCGCTCAAGGTCCGCACCCCGGAGGAAGTTCTCGGGCTGATCAGCGCGCTGGCCGTCGCCATTTTTGCGGTCATCATCATCGCGCTGCTGTATTTCGGTCGTGACATCCTGGTGCCCGTGGCCCTGGCCATCCTGCTCAGCTTCGTATTGGCGCCATTGGTCGCGCAACTGCAGCGGCTTCGTGCCCCGCGCGGACTGGCCGTCGTCAGCGTGGTCGTTCTCGCGTTCGTCGTGATCTTTACGCTGGGCAGCCTGCTCGCCACCCAGCTCACCCAGCTTGCCAGTGAGTTGCCGAACTATCAATCGACGATGAGCAACAAGATCCAGTCGTTCCGCGACACCAAGGCCGGGAGAGGGACGCTCGAGCGTGCATCGGACATGCTCAAGGATCTGGGCAAGGAACTCGACAAACCGAAAGAGCCGGAAGCGGCTCGGCCGCCGAGCGGACTGCGAACGAATTCCTCAGTCCCTGTGACCCCGATCCCGGTGGAGGTCCAGCAGCCCGATCCTGGAGCGCTGGACAGTCTTCGCACGCTGATTTCGCCGCTCATTCATCCGCTGGCGACGACCGGCATCATCATCATCTTCGTGATCTTCATATTGCTTCAACGCGAGGACCTGAGGAATCGGCTCATCCGCCTTGCGGGCTCATCGGACCTGCAGCGCACCACGGCGGCGCTCGATGATGCGGCTTACAGGCTCAGCCGGCTGTTCCTCACCCAGCTCGCCCTGAACGGCGGATTCGGCGTCGTGATCGGCCTCGGCTTGTGGTTCATCGGCATCCCCAGCGCCCTCCTTTGGGGAATCCTCGCCGCAGCGCTTCGGTTCGTGCCCTATATCGGCGCCGTCATCGCCGCGGCGTTTCCGCTTGCTCTGGCGGCAGCGGTGGACCCTGGCTGGTCGATGCTGATTTGGACGCTGGCCCTGTTTCTCGTGGTCGAGCCGTTGCTCGGCCACGTCATCGAACCGATGGTCTATGGGCGCAGCACGGGCCTGTCCCCCGTGGCGGTGGTCGTTTCGGCCGCGTTCTGGACCGCGCTGTGGGGCCCAATCGGGTTGGTGCTCGCGACGCCGCTGACGGTCTGCTTGGTCGTCATCGGACGACATGTGGAGCGCCTGGAGTTCCTCGACGTCATGTTCGGTGATCGTCCAGCGCTGTCTCCTCCCGAGATCTTCTACCAGCGCATGCTTGCGAACGATCCGACGGAAGCGGCCGAGAAGGCAGAGGAGTTCTTGAAGGAGCGCTCGTTGATTGCCTATTGCGACGAGGTCGCGGTGAAGGGGCTGCAATTGGCCCAAGCCGACGCCGACCGAGGGGCGCTCGCCTATGATCGCCTTGCAACGATCCGTGACGCCGTCGCCGAGTTGACCGCCGATCTTTCCGATCAGAATGATGGTCCGCTGGCGAAACGCGAGACCACCAGCGATCCGGAGGCGGCATCGGCCGTCGACAGCTCGGCCAGCAGTGGGGCCATCGACACGATACCCATCCTCAGCAAGGACAATCTCGCCGAAGGATGGCGGAGCGAGCAGCCGGTCCTGTGCGTGGCGGGGCGAACCCCGATCGACGAAGCGGCGGCGGTGATTCTCGCGCAACTGTCGTCGGCGCACGGGTTGGGCGCGAAGGTCTCAGGAGTGGAGGCGCTCTCGATGGCGAACGTCATCAAGCTCGAGCCCGCAGGTGTTGCGATTGCCTGCCTGATCTATATCGGCAATTCCGGCGTCGCACATATGCGCTACTCCGTTCGTCGCTTGAAGCGACGGCTCCCCAGAGCAAAGGTGATGTTGGTCTGCTGCGCGGCCGACGTTGATCAGGAGGCCGCGAAGGTGCTGCAAGAAGCCACCAAGGCCGATCTGGTCGCGGCGAGCATGGGCGAGGCTGTCAGAATGTGCGTCGAAGCCGCGCAGGCGAAGGCTTCTCAGCTGGCACCATTGGAGCCGCAGGACACGACGACGAACGTGGCGTGAGACGCGCCACGTCCAACGACCATGCCCGACAAAAAAATGCGGCCCCGGTCAGAGACGGCGACTGACGGGGACCGCTGAAACGCGTGACCGGTGACGGGGGGATGATCAGGCGCTCGATGGAGCGTAGGCCGGCCCCGTGACGGCGGCGTGACACCGCCCGTTCACAGCGCCTTGCGGTAGACGATGAAGCCCGAGCGCTCGGCGATCTTGTCGTAGAGCGCCTGTGCCGTGGTGTTGGTCTCGTGCGTCTGCCAATAGACCCGCGGCGCACCAGCCTGCCGCGCTTCGCGGTAGACCGCCTCGATCAGCGCCCGGCCGACGCCCTTGCCGCGGGCGGCCTCGCTCGTGAACAGGTCGTTGAGATAGCAAAGCGGCCCGATCGTGGTGGTGGCGCGATGAAACAGGTAATGCGCCAAGCCGATCAGCTCGCCACCGCTCTCGGCGACCAGGGCATGCACCGGCTCGTTGGCATCGAAGAAGCGCGACCACGTCATCGCGGTCACCTCGGCCGGCAGCGCCGTCGGCCCGGAACGGCCGTAGAAGGCGTTGTAGCCGTCCCAGAGCGGCAGCCAGCGATCATGGTCGTCGCGCGCGATGGCGCGCACAGTGAGTGCTTCGTGCATGAAGGATTCGTCGTCCGTTTGAAAATCTCGACGGACCTTCGATACGCGCAGCCGTGTTCGCGATCAATCAGGGATGGGCAGCACCGGTTCGGCGGTGGGCGGCCGCATCAGCTCGACGTAGACCGACCGATCCTCCTCGGTCAGCGGCGAGAGCGAGAGCTCGCCCCGTCGCTCGATCAGGATCAGCAGTGACGCCGCCAGCAGGATCGCGAGTGCCAGGGTCACGGCAACGATTACGACCGTTGATTTCATCGCCATTTTGTGTGCGAGACAATCATCGCCTGTTGTCGCGAAAACCGCGAAGGGTTGTCAAAATGGCTTCCTGCTAAGCGGGCATCGACAAGACGGCGCGAATCGACACCACCGCAATGGTGACGCTGACACCCAATGAGAGCGTGCTGGCCGCGATCGTTGCGACCACGGCGGTGGTCAGGCCGGGCGAAAGGGTGAGCGTTGCGTGGCCGTGAAAGCCGCTGACGGGCGTGCGGAGCCCTCTACGGTGGTTCGACTCCTGCGGCGACGCGCGGCCGCGGACCCAACTGAACTTCGGAACGGAAGCACAACGCCACCGGGACATGAAGTCGAAATCCCTTACCCATACATCCGCGAGCGAATCACTCGCAGAGGTAAATTCTAAGGTCGCGCTGGGCAGGATTGCGGCGGCAAATCAGCAAAAAAGGCAAGAACATGGCGCTCGTGGTATTTGTTCCCGCCTAAACGTGTATTTTCCCCGCTGTTCTACGGGCGGTCGGTAGTTTTACGGTGAGCATGTCACCCGTAGTCGGCGGCGATGCCGGCTGAATCGATCAGTGCCGGCTGCCAATCCATCGCGACGAAACCGGGTGTCTGTTCGACGCGGCGCAGCCAGTTGCGGATCTTCGGGAAGGTCGACAGATCGAAGTCGCAGCGATCGGCGACGTGCGTGTAGCCGTAGAGCGCGATGTCGGCGACCGTCAGCTGTTTCGCGGCAAAGTAATCGTTGCTCTTGAGATGATTCTCCATCACCTGGAGCGCGGCATAGCCGCGCTCCATCCAGTCCTCCAGCGCATGGGTCTGAAGGTCGCGCCCGCCCTTGACCAGGAGCAGCCAGAAATAGGCGGCGCCGATGTTCGGCTCGAGCGCATGCTGCTCGAAGAACATCCACTGCAGCGCTTCGGCGCGCTCGATGCGCTGCTCCGGCACCAGCGGCGTGCCGCCGGCGACATACCAGAGGATCGCGTTCGATTCGGCGATGAAGCGGTCCTCGCCGACTTCCAGCAGCGGCACCTGGCCGCTCGGATTCTTGGCGAGAAAATCCGGCGTGCGGCTCTCGCCGCGCAGAATGTCGATCTCGATCGCCTGATAGGGCGCGTTCAGAAGCGCAAGCGCAAGGCGGACCTTGTAGCTGTTGCCTGACCGCTGCATCGAATAGAGCTTGTACATCCGGCCGATTTCGAGTTCGAGGAATCAAGGGTTGGACGCATCGCGCATCCGGACGCCAGATCGTCCCGCAATGCGGCCAGACAATGATGCCGATGAGCGCAGGCTGCAAGTGCCGGCGGATGGAAAAAGTCGAAATGCGCTACTGCACTGCACTCTCGAATAACAACTTTCCAATAGATTCAAACAATCGAGATCACGCTTGTGCGATGCGCGCGTGTCCACCGATCTCGACGGCGCGATCGGTGAGTGCGCGGCGCAGGGTCAGCGCGAACAGGGCCATCAGAATGATGAGGCCCAGCGGTATCGTCGTCAGCCCGGCGACGCTGCGCGAGAGCAGCGGCACGATCCAGGCGGCCGCGAGCACGCTGAGCTCGTAGTCGCGAAAGCCGTTCGCGAGGCCGTGCCGGACGAAGAAAATGATCGCAACCGCAACGACCACGAGGTCGTAGTCGAGCACGTAGGGCGTCGCCAGCAGGCTCGCGCTCGCCAGTGCCGAAGCCTTGAGATCGAACGCAGCCTCGCTCTGCCACAGCCAGGCAAGTCCGGCCGCGAGCGACAGCGCCAGCAGGCTTTGCAGCGCATAGGCGGACCTGACATCGGCGCCCCAATGGCGCGCGGCGGAGAATACCGACTGGATCTTCTCCCACCCGGTGCCGCCTTGCTCGAGCACGACGCTCTGTGTGAAAGTCATGGACTGGAAGAAGGCGTGCCAGACCTCGTTGCCGAGCGCGGCGAAGCTGATCGCGACCAGCGCGGCCACCGTGGCGGCTGCAGCAGCGATCGTCGGCCAGCGCGTGCCTGCGAGCAGCGCCACGGGAATGAGGACGCCGAATTGCGGCTTGTAGGCGAGCAGGCCGATCAGGATGCCGGCCGCCCACGGCCGGTCGCGCTCCATCAGCAACAGCGCGCCGCCGAGCAGCGCCGCGGTGAAGAACGCGTTCTGGCCGTGACCGATGTTGACGAACACGGCGGGAAAGGCGGTCGCCACCAGCAGGGTCTCGGAACGCGGCAGGATCGCGCGCATGACCGTGAGGTATGCGAGCAGGCTCGACACGACCCAGAGCGCGAGCCCTCCGGCATAGGGCAGCAGGGCGGTGATGGCGGCGATCGCGAAGAAGAAGGGCGGGTAGTGCCAGCCGAAGAACGGCACGTCGCGGCCATCGAACACGGCCTTTTCCATCGCATGCTGCAGCGGCGGATCGTAGGCATCCGCCGCCTTGCCGTGAAGGGTCAGCACGCCTGCCGCATAGACGTTGGAGAAGTCGGTCCCGATCGGCTTGCCGTTGCGGTCGATCAGCCCGTCGGACAGCGCGATCCAGCCGGCGATTGCCGCGATCGTGACCGCGAGCAGAATCCAGCTGTAGGACTTGATCCGCGTGGCCGTGAGCCAGTCGCCGGATCGCAGGGCGCACCCGATAGTGGTCATTTCGGCCTGAGACTCTGGACAATCGTGGGCCCACGCTAGCGGGGCGGCTTTAACGTTCCCTAAAGTCTTGGGAGCCATGTGCCCAAGCTTCTTGCGATGCCGCGCCGCGGGCCTTAAAAGCAGGCGTTTCCCTGACATGACTGGTCGTGGCCCTGAAGGGGTGATGCACGACGCCTGCATAGGAGCTGATGATGTCCTTTCTCGCCGCTGCGCTCGACCGTGTGAAGCCGTCCGCGACCATCGCGGTCACGGATAAAGCGCGCGTCCTCAAAGCGGCGGGCCGCAACGTCATCGGCCTCGGCGCCGGCGAGCCGGATTTCGACACCCCGGACAATATCAAGGAAGCTGCGATCCAGGCGATCCGGGCCGGCAAGACCAAGTATACCGCGGTCGACGGCATCCCCGAACTGAAGGAAGCCATCATCGGCAAGTTCCAGCGCGAGAACGGCCTCACCTATAAGCCGAACCAGGTGATCGTCGGCGTCGGCGGCAAGCAGGTGCTGTACAATGCGCTGATGGCGACCATCAATCCCGGCGACCAGGTGATCATCCCGGCGCCGTATTGGGTCAGCTATCCGGAGATGGTGGCGCTCGCCGGCGGCGAGCCGGTGCCGGTGGTCTGCACCGCGGCGCATGGCTTCAAGCTGCAGCCGGAGGCGTTGGAGAAGGCGATCACGCCGAAGACCAAGTGGCTGATCCTGTGCTCGCCGTCGAATCCGACCGGCGCGGCCTATACCAAGGCCGAGCTGAAGGCGCTCACCGAGGTGCTGGTCAAGCATCCGCATGTCTGGATCATGACCGACGACATGTACGAGCACCTCGTCTATGACGACTTCGTGTTCACCACGCCGGCGCAGGTCGAGCCGTCGCTGTACGACCGCACGCTGACCGTGAACGGTGTCTCCAAGGCCTATTGCATGACCGGCTGGCGCATCGGCTATGCCGGCGGTCCGGCGCACCTGATCAAGGCGATGGCGACGATCCAGTCGCAGTCGACCTCGAACCCGTGCTCGATCGCGCAATGGGCGGCGGTGGAAGCCTTGAACGGTCCGCAGGACTTCATTCCCGCGAACAACAAGGTGTTCAAGGAGCGCCGCGACCTCGTGGTCTCGATGCTGAACCAGGCGAGCGGCATCGAATGCCCGCGGCCGGAAGGCGCGTTCTACGTCTATCCGTCCTGCGCCGGCACGATCGGCAAGACGGCGCCGTCGGGCAAGGTGATCGACAATGACGAGGCCTTCGTCACCGAGCTCCTGGAGACCGAGGGCGTCGCGGTGGTGCACGGCTCGGCGTTCGGCCTCGGCCCGGCGTTCCGCATCTCCTACGCGACCAAGACCTCCGACCTCGAGGACGCCTGCAAGCGCATCCAGCGCTTCTGCGGCAATCTGAGGTAATCGGGCAACATCCGTCTCGAAACTCCAGAAGCCAAGTTCCAGGCCGAAAGGCGCCATGTTTTGAACATGGCGCCTTTCTCTTGTCGGTCGATAAGTCTGGTGGCGTAGGGTTGGAGTTCGATGCGGCTGCTTCTGCTGTCGATCATGTTGCTTGTGTCGGTTGCTCCGTTCGCGCAAGCCCACGCAAATCGCCCCATGCGCGCCGGTGTGCTCGAGTGCGCGGGACGAAAGACTTCCGGCAAGCTCGTGATGTCCCAGTCACGCCTGCGCTGCGTGTTTCGCAGCCAGGGCCGCCAGCCGGAGCGCTATGTCGCCAAGGTCCGGCGCTACGGCCTCGATGTCGGGCTGACGGATGAGACCAGGATGGCGTGGGCGGTCAGCGCACCGGTCAACGATTTCGGCCGCAGCGAGCTGCGCGGGCGGTACGGTGGATTGTCCGCCAACGCTGCGGCTCTGGTCGGCTTCGGCGGCAGCTTCCTGGTGCGCGACACCGATCGCGCCGCCGCCCTGCAGCCGATCAGCCTGCAGGGGCAGACCGGCCTGAACATCGCTGCCGGAATCACCGAGGTCGAGCTGGTGCCGCTGCTGCCGATCCACCCGAGCCCGAGCCGTTCATCGTCCTATTTCTCGCGCTTCTATCGCTGAGCCGCGGAAGCGTTCGGGCGAACGCGTCGCAATGGCCGGCGCGATGGCGCGTGCTGACGGCGCGGCGAATCTGGTGCGACTGTAAGGCTTGTGGCATAGATGTGATGCCCCGTGATCGTCAGTCCGATCGACGGGTCTGCATCACACGTTCATTTCAGCCGGAGTTTTTATTCATGCGCTCGACCATCCTCGCCGGGCTCGCTGCTGCGGTCGTCCTCTGCACCGGCGGCGCTGCCCAGGCGCAAGATCGCGTGCGGGTCGGCGTCCTCGAATGCCGCGGTGGCGCCAGCGTCGGCTTCATCGTCGGCTCGGTTACCCATCTCGGCTGCGTGCTGCGCGCCGACGGGCTGCCGGAGGATCGTTACGTCGCGACCATCCGCAAGGTCGGCCTCGATCTCGGCATCACCCAGGAATCGCTGCTGGCCTGGGTGGTCTATGCCCCGGTTGCACGGCTCGGGCCGGGCGATCTCTCCGGCGACTATGCCGGCGCACAGGGCTCGGCCGCCGTCGGCGTCGGCCTTGGCGGCAACGTGCTGGTCGGCGGCTCCGCCAACTCGATCGCGCTGCAGCCACTCAGCGTCCAGGGCCAGGTCGGCCTCAGCGTCTCGGCGGGGCTGCAAAGCCTCGAATTGCGCCCGGGTCGGTGATCTTCCCCTTGCCGTGAATAGCCGATCTTCCCGCCATCGTGCGGGAAGGCGGCGTGCTCCCCGCACTGCAGCGACGTTTTTCGCGGGCCCCCTGCTTGCCAAAGCGGCAGCCGAGGCAGAGCATTCGGCTTTGCCGACCCAATCAAGGGCCGAGCTCCACAACGAGGAGGCGGCGAATGGGACAAGACCTGAGAAGTCCCCGCGGTCCACGGTGCATTGCGCTGGTGGGCCCTTTCCAAAGCGGTAAAACCACTCTGTTGGAGGCGATTCTGGCGCGGACGGGCGTGATCCCGCGCGCGGGCAGCGTCGACGCCGGCACATCCGTCGGCGATGCCAGCCCGGAGGCGCGTCAGCACAAGATGAGCGTCGCCATGACGGCGGCGACTACGACCTTCATGGGCGACAGCTACACCTTCCTCGATTGTCCCGGCTCGATCGAATTCATCCACGACATGCGCGCGGCGCTGCCGGCGGTCGATGCCGCCATCGTGGTCTGCGAGGCCGACGAGAAGAAGCTGCCGCAATTGCAGATCATCCTGCGCGAGCTCGAGGAGCTGCGCATCCCGCGCTTCCTGTTCCTCAACAAGATCGACCGCGCCAATGCGCGCATCAGGGAGACGCTTGCCACATTGCAGCCGGCCTCGCGCGTGCCGCTGGTGCTGCGCCAGATTCCGATCTGGAACGGCGAGCTGATCGAGGGCTTCGTCGACCTCGCGCTGGAGCGCGCCTTCATCTATCGCGAGCACAAGGCGTCGGAAGTCGTTGGGCTCGAAGGCGGCGATCTCGACCGCGAGAAGGAGGCGCGCTTCTCGATGCTGGAGAAGCTCGCCGATCACGATGACGCGCTCATGGAGCAACTGCTGGAGGACATCCCGCCGCCGCGCGACGCCGTGTTCGACGATCTCGCGCGCGAATTGCGCGAGGGGCTGATCTGCCCGGTGCTGCTCGGCTCGGCGCTGCGCGAGAACGGCGTGCTGAGGCTGATGAAGGCGCTGCGCCACGAGGCGCCCGGAATCGCCGAGACCGCGCAGCGGCTCGGCGTGAAGGACACCAAGGAGGCGCTCGGCTATGTCTTCAAGACGCTGCATCTGCAGCATGGCGGCAAGCTGTCATTGACGCGGGTGCTGTCCGGCCATCTCGACGACGGCGCGACGCTGCATGCCGCCTCGGGCGAGGCGGTGCGCGTGTCCGGCATCCTGGCTGCCACCGGCGCCTATGACAGCAAGCGCGCGGGCGCCCAGGCCGGGGACACGGTGGCGCTCGGCAAGCTCGACGCGGTCAAGACCGGCGATACGGTTGCGACCGGCAAGACGGCACCGCCGCCGCTGGCAAAGGTCGAGGCGTGTCCACCCGTGCTGGCGCTCTCGATCGCCGCCGTGGACCGCAAGGACGACGTCAAGCTCGGCCAGGCCTTGCAGCGGCTCCACGAGGAGGATCCATCGCTGACGATGGTACAGAACCCGCGCACCCACGACACGGTGCTGTGGGGGCAGGGCGAGATGCATCTGCGCGTCGCGCTGGAGCGGTTGCGCGACCGTTTCGGCGTCAACGTGAAATCGCATCAGCCTGCGATCGGCTATCAGGAGACCATTCGCAAGCCGATCACGCAGCGCGGCCGCCACAAGAAGCAGTCCGGCGGTCACGGCCAGTTCGGCGACGTCGTGCTCGACATCAGGCCGCTGCCGCGCGGCGAAGGCTTCCGCTTTGCCGAGAAGGTGGTCGGCGGCGCGGTGCCGCGCAACTACATCCCGGCGGTGGAGGAGGGCGTTGTCGACGCAATGGCCCGCGGCCCCCTGGGCTTTCCGGTGATCGACGTCGAGGTCACGCTGACCGACGGCTCCTATCACAGCGTGGATTCGTCCGACCTCGCGTTCCGCACCGCGGCGCGGGTCGGCGTCGGCGAGGGGCTGCCGCAATGCCAGCCGGTGCTGCTGGAGCCGATTCACACCGTTGAGATCGTCTGCCCCACGGAAGCGACCGCCAGGATCAACGCGATCCTGTCGGCGCGGCGCGGCCAGATCCTGTCGTTCGACACCCGCGACGGCTGGCCGGGCTGGGATTGCGTCCGCGCGATGATGCCGGAGGCCGAGATCGGCGAGCTGATCGTCGAATTGCGCTCGGCCACGGCCGGCGCCGGCAGCTTCACTCGCCAGTTCGACCACATGGCCGAGGTGACGGGCCGCGCCGCCGACCACATCATCGCCTCCCACCGCGACGCCGCCTGAGCCGAACGCTCCGCGCCGAGCAGCACCGGCCCGTCATCCTCTCGGGATGGCGGGCCGGATCGCGTCGGGACCTTTGCTCGGGCGCGCAGGGAACAGTGGGCGAGGGCCGGTTCCAGCTTGCCTCCGAAAGCAATTTATGATGTATTTTACATCATTGTCTTTGTCTCAGACATCATTTATGGTGTCTGCTACGTGAGGCCATCGTGATCACGTCGTTCCAGATGCGAGCAGCCCGTGCGCTGCTCGGGATAGATCAGAGAACCTTGGCCGAGCTGGCCGGCGTGTCGCTGCCGACGATCCAGCGGATGGAAGCCTCCACGGGCAACGTCCGCGGCGTGGTGGACTCGCTGACCAAGGTCGTCGATGCGCTCAATCGTGCGGGCGTGGATCTGATCGGTGAGCATTCCCGCAGCGAGAATGGCGGGCGTGGTGTTCGCCTGAAGGACCCGGGGCCGCCCCGCCGCATGGGCCGTCAAACTGACATTGTGCGCGATGACGCGAGCTAGGCTCATCGCGCGGCACGGGGCCCCTGGGCGCTTCGTGTGGGACGCATCGTCGGCTGCGCCGCGGCCCGATGAGGCGACGGGAGCGTGATGGGCATGAGCATCGCAAACGAACACCGTTCGCACGGGCGGGTCGGACATCATGAGCCGACCTTCGCCGAGCTTTATTCCCCCAAACTCCTGACGGTCTTGCGCGAGGGCTACGGCCTCAGCGACTTTCGCGCCGACGCGCTGGCGGGCCTGACCGTGGCGATCGTGGCGCTGCCGCTGTCGATGGCGATCGCGATCGCCTCCGGTGTCTCGCCGGGGCGTGGTCTCTACACCGCCGTGATCGGCGGCTTCCTGGTCTCGCTGCTCGGCGGCAGCCGCTTTCAGATCGGCGGTCCCGCGGGTGCCTTCATCGTGCTGGTCGCTGCGACGGTCGATCGCCAGGGTCTCGATGGCCTGCTGATCGCGACGATGATGTCCGGCGTGATCCTGGTGATCGCAGGATATTTGCGGCTCGGCACCTACATCAAGTTCATTCCCTATCCGGTCACGGTCGGCTTCACCGCGGGCATCGCCGTCATCATCTTTGCCAGCCAGCTGAAGGATCTGTTCGGTATCACGCTTGCGGGCAAGGAGCCGGGCGAGCTGCTTCCGAAGCTCACGGCGCTCGCGCATGGCGCGCCGACCGCGAGCATGTCTGCGGTCGTGACGGCCGCGCTGTCGATCGCGATCATCATCGGCCTCAAGCATCTGCGGCCGACCTGGCCCGGCATCCTGATCGCGGTCGTGGTCGCGGCCATCATCACCTTCGCGCTGCAGCTTCCGGTCGAGACCATTGGGACGAAATTCGGCGGTATCCCGCGCGAGCTGCCGGCGCCGGCGTTGCCGGCGTTCTCGCTCGCCAAGGTCCAGGCGGTGTTCCCCGACGCGATCGCCTTCGCACTGCTCGGCGCCATCGAATCGCTGCTGTCGGCCGTCGTCGCCGACGGCATGACCGGCCGTCGCCATCGCTCGAACTGCGAGCTGGTGGCGCAGGGCTTTGCCAATGTCGGCTCGGCGCTGTTCGGCGGCATCTGCGTCACCGGCACCATCGCGCGCACCGCCACCAACGTTCGCGCCGGCGCACGCGGGCCGGTGTCGGGCATGCTGCATTCGCTGTTCCTGCTGGTGTTCATGCTGATCGCGGCTCCGCTCGCGAGCTACATCCCGCTGTCGGCGCTCGCCGCGGTGCTGGTGGTGGTGGCCTGGAACATGGCCGAGAAGCACGAGTTCGCCACCCTGATCCGATCGTCCTGGGGCGATGCCACGGTGTTGCTCGCGACCTTCGGGCTGACGGTCTTCCGCGATCTCACCGAGGGCATCCTGGTCGGCTTTGCGCTCGGCGCCGTGCTGTTCATCAACCGCATGGCGCAGATGACCGGCGTCGAGGACAGCACGCCGCTGGTCGCGCAGGACCGTGCGGATTTCGAGGACAGCGCGCGGGTGCCCTACAATCCCAAGCTCAGCACCGACAAGGACGTGCTGGTCTATCGCATCACCGGGGCGTTCTTCTTCGGCGCCGCCTCGACCGTTGGCACCGTGCTCGACTCGATCGCCGACCGCCGCAAAGCCTTCGTGGTCGATTTCGCCGCCGTGCCGTTCCTGGATTCGACGGCCGCCAACGCCATGAGCCGCGTCGCCGCCAAGGCCAGGCGCCAGGGCATCCGCCTGTTCATCACGGGCGCGTCGCCGACCGTGCGCCGGGCGCTGCTGACCCACGGCGTGCGGCCGCCGCTGGTGCGCTATCGCGAGACAATCGAGCGCGCCGTGGCCGACATCAAGGGCAAGGAGACGGCGCCGGCGGACGTCGCCGATGGGCTCGCCGCGAGCTGACACGCGACCTCAACGCCGCGTCGTCGTTGGGGCCATGGCGCCTCTCGGCCGCTGCGACGCTTTCCCGGGGGGCGACTGCCGAGCCCCAGCATTGACTCCAGCCGGGGCTTGTCCGATGTCACGGCCATGACCCTCGCCGCCAAACCCCGCGCTGCGTGCCTGATCGGCTGGCCTGCCGCGCATTCGCGCTCGCCTTTGATCCATCATCATTGGCTGCACGAGCTTGGCATTGCCGGCGGCTACACCATCGAGGCGGTGCCGCCGGAAGAGCTGGCGGACTTCGTCATGCATCTCGACCGTCGCGGCTTCGTCGGCGCCAACGTCACGATCCCGCACAAGGAGCGCGTGCTGGAGCTGAGCGAGCCGGACGCGCGTGCCCGCGCGGTCGGCGCGGCCAACACGCTCTGGTACGAGGACCGCATCCTGCGGGCCACCAACACCGACGTCGAAGGCTTCATCGGCAATCTGGATGCCGCCGCCCCAGGCTGGGACCGCACCGACGAGGCGCTGGTGCTTGGCTCCGGCGGCTCGGCGCGGGCCGTCGTGTTCGGCCTGCTCGAGCGCGGCATCGGCCGCGTCCACGTCATCAATCGCACCGCGGCGCGCGCACAAGCACTGGCTGATCAGTTCGGCAGCCATGTCGTTGCCGAAGGCTGGGACCGCGTCGGCGCGCTGCTGCCGCGCGCGGGCCTGTTCGTGAACACCACCTCGCTCGGCATGCACGGCCAGCCGCCGCTCGAGCTCGACGTCGAGCTGTTGCCGCAGCAGGCTGTCGTCGCCGACATCGTCTACGTGCCGCTGGAGACGCAGTTGCTCGCGGCGGCGCGGGCGAGGGGGCTGCGCACTGCCGATGGGCTCGGCATGCTGCTGCACCAGGCCGTGCGTGGCTTCGAATTGTGGTTCGGCCGCCGTCCGCAGGTCACGCCCGAGTTGCGCGCGCTGGTCGAGGCCGATCTCACAAGGGCTTGAACGCGGAATAAGCGCAGATGGTCGGCGTCTCATTGATCGAGCGTCCGCGTAGCCCCGCATTGGACGCGGATGATCTTCTCTCGCCCTCGGAGCCCTGCATGTCCGCTCGTCTCGTCCTGATCCGTTCCGTCGCTTCACTCGCCATGGTTGCGGCTGTATCCGCGCTCGCCATTGCCCAGCAGGCGCCGGTGCCGACGCGCGTGCGCGGCGCCATCGAAAGCGTCGACGCCGACATGATGACGGTGAAAGCCCGCAGCGGCGAGATCTTCAAGCTGCGCATGGCCGGTGATCTGCGCGTTTCGGGTGTCGTCAAGGCGCAGCTTTCCGACATCAAGCTGGGCTCGTTCATCGGCGCCACCACGGTGCCCGGCCCGGACGGCGCGCCGAAGGCGGTCGAGATCCACATTTTTCCCGAGGACATGCGCGGCACGGGCGAAGGCTCGCGGTCGTGGGACCTGAAGCCGAATTCGAGCATGACCAACGCCACCGTATCCGAAAGCTCGGTCTCGACCGACGGTCACTCGCTGCTCGTCAAATACAAGGGCGGCGAGAAGCGGGTCGACATCGCGCCGGACACGCCGATCGTGACCTTCGTGCCCGGCGACAAGTCCGAGCTGACGGCCGGCGCCAAGGTGATCGCCACCGTCAAGCCGTTGCCTGACGGCTCGCTCGAGACCAGCCGCGTCAGCGTCGGCCGCGATGGGCTGACGCCGCCGATGTGACCCAGCTCATCTGGAGCGTATGCCGCATCCTGACAAAAGGTGTCGTCCCTGCGAACGCAGGGACCCATAACCCCAGGATGGAGTGTCGGGGCACGCCAGGGTGTCTTAGTCTGAGCAGATGCCCAAACGCACCATGCAGTGGCGCGACCGCCCGAAATAACTGACAGCGGTGGCTATGGGTCCCTGCGTTCGCAGGGACGACAGCTTTTGCTTGGCAAGCGCTTCGGATCATCACGGTGTGAGACCAGCGTCATGCTTTGTCCCAACCGGTTAAGTGTCGATCAATCCGCCAGCACCTTCCGGTCGATCTCGGCCACCGTGTTGATGCCGCACAGGCCCATCGTCGTCAGCAGCTCGTTGCGGATGATGTCGATCGCCTTGGCGACGCCGGCCTGGCCGCCGGCGCCGAGGCCGTAGGCATAGGCGCGGCCGAGCATGCACGACTTGGCGCCGAGCGCGAGCGCGCGCATCACGTCCTGGCCCGAGCGGATGCCGCCGTCGAACATGATCTCGATCTTGTCGCCGACCGCTTCCGCAATGCCGGGTAGCACGTGGATCGAGGACGGTGCGCCGTCGAGCTGGCGGCCGCCATGGTTGGAGACGACAAGCGCCTGCGCGCCGGTCGCGGCCGCGAGCTTCGCGTCCTCGATGTCGTGGATGCCCTTGATGATCAGCTTGCCCGGCCAGATCGAGCGGATCCAGTCGACATCCTTCCAGTTCAGCGAAGTGTCGAACTGCGCCGCGGTCCAGGCCGAGAGCTTGGTGAGATCCTCGGTGTTCTTCACGTGGCCGGCGATGTTGCCGAAGGTGCGGCGCTTGCCCTGCAGCACGCCCTGCACCCAGGCCGGCTTGGTGGCGAAGTCGAACAGCTTCGACAGCGTCCATTCCGGCGGCACGCTCATGCCGTTCTTGATGTCCTGGTGGCGCTGGCCGATCACCTGCAGGTCGACGGTCAGGCATAGTGCGCTGCACTTCGCGGCGATGGCGCGCTCGACCAGGGCCTTGATGAAGCCGCGGTCCTTCATGACGTAGAGCTGGAACCAGAACGGCTTCTCGACACTGCCCGCGATGTCCTCGATCGAGCAGATCGACATCGTGCTCTGCGTGAACGGGATGCCGGCGGCCTGCGCGGCGCGGCAGGCGTGAATCTCGCCGTCGCCGTGCTGCATGCCCAGGAGGCCGACCGGCGCCAGGATCAGCGGCATCGATGACGGCTCGCCAAGGATCGTCGTCGACAGATCGCGCTTGGACACGTCGACCAGAATGCGCTGGCGGAATTTGATCTTCTGCAGATCGTCGCGGTTGGCCCGCAGCGTCTCCTCGGCATAGGAGCCGCGATCGGCGTAGTCGAAGAAGGCTTTGGGCACGCGGCGCTTGTGCAGCAGGCGCAGGTCTTCAATGCAGGTGACGTGTTTCATCGCGCTCTTCGACTCCCCACCGACGTCTCGTTTCTTCGGCTCGGCAGTCATCTAGCATCTTTGCGGCGCCTGCCAAATCCAACTTGGGAACCGCCACGGCGTCCGGGCAAGACACGCAAACTGCGAGCGTTCCGCAACAGGACGTCAGGGGCCGCCGGAGCGAGCACATTCCTGCTGCGGGGGCGCTCCGAGGGGGGCCCTCCGGAGCCGTCAGGTCGAGTGAAAAATTAGCCTTAACAATGGCTTGCGGCGGCCGTGGCGGTTTCGTGGTAATGATTGATCACATTTTTTGAATCCATCTTAGCTTTAAGGCGACTATAACCCGCGGGCTGACCGGAGGGGCTTGCCATGTGATTCGCCCCCGCCGGTAACGAAATCCAGAAGCCGTTGCTGGGGGTCATATGAGCCGTAACTATTTCGGGACCGATGGGATTCGTGGCCGCGCCAACGGCCTGATCACGCCGGAACTCGCGCTCAAGGTCGGGCAGGCCGCAGGTCTTCTGTTTCAGCGCGGCGAGCATCGCCACCGGGTGGTGATCGGCAAGGATACCCGCCTGTCCGGCTACATGATCGAATACGCGATGGTGGCCGGCTTCACCTCGGTCGGCATGGACGTGCTGCTGGTCGGCCCGATGCCGACGCCGGCGGTCGCCATGCTCACCAAGTCGATGCGCGCCGATCTCGGCGTCATGATCTCGGCCTCGCACAATCTGTTCGAGGACAACGGCATCAAGCTGTTCGGGCCGCAGGGCTTCAAGCTGTCAGACGATGTCGAGAAGCAGATCGAGCAGCTGCTGGACGAGTCGCTCGACAAGAAGCTGGCGCAGAGCGCGAGCCTCGGCCGCGCCCGCCGCATCGACGGCGTGCACGATCGCTACATCGAATTCGCCAAGCGCACCCTGCCGCGCGACCTCTCGCTCGACGGCCTGCGCGTTGTGGTCGATTGCGCCAATGGTGCGGCCTACAAGGTCGTGCCCGAGGCGCTGTGGGAGCTCGGTGCCGACGTGATCTCGATCGGCGTGGAGCCGGACGGCTTCAACATCAACAAGGAATGCGGCTCGACCTCGCCGGAGGCATTGTGCCGGAAGGTACGGGAAATGCGCGCCGACATCGGCATCGCGCTCGACGGCGACGCGGATCGCGTGATCCTGGTCGACGAGCGCGGCCACATCGTCGATGGCGATCAGCTGCTCGCGGTCATCGCGCAGAGCTGGAAGGAAGACGGCCGCCTGGCGCGCGCCGGCATCGTCGCGACCGTGATGTCCAATCTCGGTCTCGAGCGCTTCCTGCAGGGGCAGGGGCTCGAGCTGGTGCGCACGCCGGTCGGCGACCGCTATGTGCTCGAGCGCATGCTGGCCGACGGCTACAATCTCGGCGGCGAGCAGTCGGGCCATATCATTCTCTCGGACTACGCGACCACGGGGGACGGCTTCGTCGCCGCGCTGCAGGTGCTGGCGACGGTGCAGAGGCTGCGCCGTCCGGTCTCCGAGGTCTGCCATCGCTTCGATCCGCTGCCGCAGATCCTCAAGAACGTCCGCTATCGCAGCGGCAAGCCACTCGACGCGGACGAGGTGAAGTCGGCAATCGACACCGGACAGAAGCGCCTCAACGGCCATGGCCGACTGCTCGTGCGCTCCTCCGGCACCGAGCCGGTGATCCGCGTGATGGGCGAGGGTGACGACCGCGATCTGGTCGAGGAGGTCGTCGATGAGATCGTTGCTGCGGTCGGCAACGCGGCTGCGGCCGCCGCATAATCATCAACCGTCATATTCGGCCTTTGCGGCCTGCCATCATCGTCTGATGGCAGGCCGTTTTGTTGGCAGCTTGTCGTCCTGCGCGCGAGAGCGGTGGGCTCGGGTCTGCCGGCGCGATCCGCGGCTCGTCGTAAAGCGGGCAGGGGCCAGGACAGGGCGATGCATCGATGAAATCGGCCAATCGCGGCGGGCAAGTCTGCCAATCCGTTACGTCGTGCCCGGGCTTGACCCGGGCATCCACGACGTTCCTTCCGAGCGCAACAAGGACGGGGCTGGCCGAGACAGGCCGGCCACGACGATGTGGGAGCAGACGGCGCAAAACGCAGATCGCCATATGCGATCGCTCCGTCTGGAGAGAGGCGACGTCGACAATTTTAAGTTGAACTAATTAGTTGATGATTACTACGAAGACGAGACGGAGATGACGAATTGTTAGGAGGTGTTGCGCGGTCGTTAACGGTTCTTGTGCGCTCAGGAAATATCAACCTTAATAATTAGGGTTAAGCGCCGCTTAAGCATTTGGCGCGATTGTACGGTCGTCAGTTGTGATGTGGGGCCGGATTCTCGATCGCCTCACCGGCCAAAGGGACGAAGCCAATGCGTAGCGTTAAGTCTTTGATCGCCGCCGGAGCGGCCTCTCTGTTTTCAACTCTCGCCTTTGCGGCCGACATGCCCATCGCGCCTCCTCCGGTCTACGCGCCGCCGCCGGCGGCCGATTTCGGTGGCTGGTATCTGCGCGGCGACATCGGTTTCAGCAATCAAAAGGTCAAGGACGTTCATTACTCGCGCGAGTCCGCCTACACGCCGATGACGTCGTTCAACCAGACCTCGGCGTTCGACACCGCAGGCATCTACGGCGTCGGCGTCGGCTATCGCTTCAACAGCTGGTTCCGCGCCGACGTCACCGGCCAGTATCGCGGCAATTCGAACTTCAAGGCCACCGACCGCTTCAATGCAACGGCGGGCGGCGTGCCCTATAGCGGCATCGACAATTACAGCGGCAGCAAGTCCGAATGGCTGGTGCTCGCCAACGCCTATGTCGATCTCGGTACCTGGTGGTGCGTGACGCCGTTCATCGGCGCGGGTGTCGGCGGTGCGCGGGTGACGATTTCGAATTTCACCGACACGGGCATCAACAACCTGCCGTTCACGACCACGAGCTTCGCGACGGCGCCGACCTCCTCGAAATGGAATTTCGCTTGGGCGGCCCATGCGGGTCTCGCCTACAACGTCAATCCGAACCTGGTGTTGGAGCTGGCCTACAGCTACGTCGATCTCGGTCAAGGGCAGACCGGCGTCCTGTCCGACTATGTCGGCAACACCACCGGCAACGTCTTCAAGTTCAAGGACATCACCTCGCACGACCTGAAGCTCGGCGTGCGCTGGAATTTCGACCAGCCTCCGCCGCCCCCGATGATGCCGCCCTTGATCCGCAAGGGCTGAGCCGAGCGGTCCTCATCACTGTAAACAATCAAGCGGCGCGGGCCTCCCGCGCCGTTTGGCGTTTCTGATACCGCTGTTCGAACGCCTCCGCGCTGAAAGAATTTCCGTGCAGAGCGCTGCGACAACGAATGATTAAGGTTAACGCGCGATGATCGGAACAGAGAGTTCAAGTGCTGATTGGAGCGTTGCGATGCGTAGCCTGGTGGTGGCGGTTTCGGTGTGCGGCATGATCTCCGCGGCGCAGGCCGCGGATTTGTCCGACCTTCCGATCCTGCGGGGCGGCCTGACCGAGGGCCTGAACAATTCGCGGGTCAACTGGGACGGCTATTACGTCGGCGTCCAGGGCGGCTACGGCTCGTCCGATGAAAATTTCAACGGCTCGACCAAGAACATCACGGCGGCGGTGCTTGCCAACACGCTGATCGAGAGCCAGATGCAGGTATCGTCGTGGAACCCCAATCTCGGCAAGCAGTCCTCGCGCGCATCTGGCTTCGGCGCCTTCGTCGGCTACAACAGTCAGTGGGACGACGTCGTGCTCGGCGTCGAGGCGAGCTATCTGCATGGCAAGTATGGCGGCATGGCCTCTTCGAGCCGCACGCTTGTCAGCACGGCCGCACTGTCTGACGGCAACTTTCACGCCGTGACCTCGACGCAGTCCTCGCAGATATCGATCACCGACATGGCAACGATCCGGGGTCGTGCCGGCTATGCAATGGGCTGTTTCCTGCCTTATGGGTTCTTCGGCCTTGCGCTCGGCAATGCAGATCTCGGCCAGTCCGTGACGGTTCAGGATCGGGTCAGCACCACTTTTCTGGGGACCTACACGCCGCTCGCGCCGCTCAGCGCCAACAACATTCAGCACAATCACCTGATCTATGGCTACAGCGCCGGTCTCGGCGTCGACGTCAATCTCGTCGGCGGCCTGTTTGCGCGGGCCGAATACGAATACATCCGCTTCACCTCGACGGTCGACACCAGCATCAACACGGTGCGCGCGGGCCTCGGCTACAAGTTCTGAGCCGTTTGCAAGCCTGTCCTGAAAGCTCATGTCCATCATGATCCGGCCTGCGCAACGCGACGACGTCGGCGCCATTGTCGTCATGCTCGCCGACGATCATCTCGGCCGGGCGCGCGAGCGTGTCGAGCAGCCGTTGCTGCAGTCCTATTACGACGCGTTCGAGGCGATCGTGCGGGATGAGAATATCACCCTGGTCGTCGCCGTGGAGGCGGACAGGGTGGTCGGCTGCCTGCAACTCTGCATCCTGCCTGGGCTCAGCTCGCAAGGCGCATCACGGGCGCTGGTCGAGGACGTTCGGGTCGCAACCGACTGCCGCAGCCGGGGCATCGGCGAGCAGCTGCTGCAATGGGCGATTGCCGAGGCCCGCAGCCGGCGCTGCAATCTGGTCGAGCTCATGACGCATCAGAGCCGCACCGACGCACAGCGCTTCTATGAGCGGCTCGGCTTCGCCAAGAGCCATTTCGGCATGGTGATGCGGTTCTGATCTAATCAGAGCGGCAGGCGGTAGGCTGCGACGGCGTTCGGGCCGAAGGCCTTGTCGCGGACCTCGGCACCGAGCCGGGCCAGGCAGTGCTGGAGCGCCTGCTTGATTTCGCCATAGCTGCCGGCGAGCAGGCACACCGGCCAGTCCGAGCCGAAGATCAGCCTGTCGGCGCCGAAGCAGCGTGCGACGTGCGCGACATAGGGAAACAGCCGCTCGGCATCCCAGTCGGTCCAGACGGCTTCCGTCGCCAGCCCCGACACCTTGCACCAGACATTGCCGCAGGCCGCGAGCTCGGCGATGCGATCGGCCCAGTCCTGATCGAACCCGGTTACGATCGGCGGCTTGGCGGCGTGGTCCAGCACGAAGCGTGCTCTTGGAAACGCGCGCACGGTCGCGATCGCCGCCGGCAGCTCGCGCGTGCGCACCAGCAGATCGTAGGTCAGGTCGTGCGCGAACACGATGTCGAGGCCGCGCCTGACATCGCCGCGATAGATCCACGCCGGATCGGCCTCGTCATGGACCTGGTGGCGGATGCCGACCAGCCTGTCGCCGCCGGGCAGGCCGCGCAGCCTGTCGATCGTCGACCCTACCGATGGATCGCTCAGGTCGACCCAGCCGACGACACCGGCGACGAACGGCGTCGCGTGCGCGATGCGCAGGAATTCCTCGGTCTCGTCGAGCGACGACCGGGTCTGCACCAGGATGCTGGCCTCGATACCATTCTCGGCGAGCCGCGGAGCAAGGTCGGCAGGACCGAACGGACGGCGGATCGGCGCCAGCGCGTCCCCGGCCATCCACGGATAGTCGGCGCGACCGGGATCCCAGAAGTGCTGATGCGCATCGATGACGCGGCTCATGACGCCTCTCCCGGCAGCGGTGCGCGGGCATCGATCAGATTGCTGGCGCGCAGGTCGCGCCAGAACGTGTCGGGGATTCGCGCCTGCGCCAACGCGATGTTGTCGGCCGCCTCCTGCGCATTGCGCGCGCCCTGCAGGCCGACGGTGACGGCGGGATGGGCGAGACAGAACTGGATCGCGGCGGCCTTGAGCTCGGTGCCGTGTTGCTTGCACAGGGCGTCGAGCTGGCGCGCGCGGGCCACCAAGGCGGCATCGGCATCTTCGTAGTTGAACTTCGCCGGCCCGTAAGGATTGGCGAGGATGCCGCTGTTGTAGATGCCGCCGAGAATGATGGCGATGTTCTTCGCGCGGCAGATCGGAAACAGCGCCGTCAGCGCGCCCTGGTCGAGCAGCGTGTAGCGGCCGGCCAGGAGGAAGCAGTCGACCGGAACGGCCTCGGCGAAGCGCGCCAGCATCTCCGACTGGTTCATGCCGGCGCCGATCGCCTTGATGCTGCCGTCGTCGCGCAGCCGCTGCAGGGCACGGAAGGCGCCAGCCACGGCTTCGTCATAGTGGTCGTCGGGATCATGCACGAGCAGGATGTCGACGCGATCCAGGCCGAGCCGAACCAGGCTCTCCTCGACCGAACGCATCACGCCGTCGTAGGAATAGTCGAACTGCGGCCGCAGCGGCGGCGTGCCCTTATAGTGCGGATCTTCGCCCGACGCCGTCGGGTCCGGCCGCAGCAGCCGGCCGACCTTGGTCGAGATCACGTAGCTGTCGCGCGGCTGCCGGCGCAGAAACGCACCGAGCCTCTGCTCGGCGAGGCCGAAGCCGTAGAGCGGCGCGGTGTCGTAGAAGCGCACCCCGCGCGCCCACGCCGCAGCGATCGTGGCTTCGGCATCGCCATCGCTGACCGGCTCGAACAGGCCGCCGAGCGGCGCTGTGCCGAGGCCGAGGCGGGTGATGTCGAGCGGGCTCCTCCCGAGACGGACGCGTTCCATTGTTCTGTCCTTGTTGTTTGGCGCGTGCAGATCGCGTCATTGTGCATGGATGCGTTTGGCGAGACAATGACGTCGCTTGGTGCAGCACAACGAAGAGGGGACGATGTCGGCGATCAATCCACTCACGGCCTTCGGTGTCGTGCTGGCGACTGCAGCGACCGATGCGGTTTACGTCATGTTCACTTCGGCGGTCGTTGCCAAGCGGCGAGTGTCAGCGGCGACCTGGAGCTCGATCTGGTACATGCTGTCGTCCTTCGCCGTGATCAGCTACACCGAGAACTGGATCTACGTCGCGTTTGCGGCGGTCGGCTCCTGGATCGGCGCCTACGCTTCGATGACCTTCCTGCATCGTCCGCCGGCTGGTCAGGCGCCGGTCGGTGCCGCACCGGAATGAATTGCATTCGCTTGCATGCCAGCACGACTGCGTGAACGCCGACAAGAGGGCGCGAAGTTCCTTGACGCGGAACGACCCTTCCCGTATTCACGCCGGCGGGACACCTCCCCCCAACGGGAGGCTTACTATCTGGAAGGATAGACGATGACTGCAGCGAAGCCCTCGCAGCGGCCTGCCGTGCCGCATTTCTCCTCCGGCCCCTGCGCCAAGCGCCCCGGATGGACCTCCGAAAATCTCAAGGACGCTCCCCTCGGCCGCTCGCATCGCGCGAAGATCGGCAAGGCCAAGCTCAAGCAGGCCATCGAGCTGACGCGCGACGTTCTCGAAGTGCCAGCCGACTACAAGATCGGCATCGTGCCCGCATCCGACACCGGCGCGGTCGAGATGGCGCTATGGTCGCTGCTCGGTGCGCGGCCCGTCACCACGATCGCCTGGGAATCCTTCGGCGAAGGCTGGGTCAGCGACATCGTCAAGGAGCTCAAGCTCAAGGACGTCACCAAGCTGCACGCCGGTTATGGCGAGATCCCCGATCTGTCGAAAGTCGATCCGGCAAGCGACGTGGTCTTTACCTGGAACGGCACCACGTCGGGCGTGCGCGTCCCGAATGCCGACTGGATCAGCGCGAGCCGTGAAGGCCTGACGATCTGCGACGCCACCTCGGCCGCATTCGCGCAAGCCCTCGACTGGCCGAAGCTCGACGTCGTCACCTTCTCCTGGCAGAAGGCGCTTGGCGGCGAGGCCGCGCATGGCATGCTCATCCTCTCGCCGCGCGCGGTGGAGCGTCTCGAGACCTACAAACCGGCCTGGCCGCTGCCGAAGATCTTCCGCCTCACCAAGGGCGGCAAGCTCAATGCCGGCATTTTCGAGGGCGAGACCATCAACACGCCCTCGATGCTGTGCGTCGAGGACTATCTGGACGCGCTCAACTGGGGCAAGTCGATCGGCGGCCTCAAGGCGCTGATCGCCCGCGCCGACGCCAACACCAAGGTGCTGGCGGACTGGAAGGCGCGGACGCCGTGGATCGATTTTCTCGCCAAGGATCCCGCCATCCGCTCCAACACCTCAGTGTGCCTCAAGGTCGTCGATCCCGCGATCACATCGCTGTCGGCCGATGCCCAGGCGGAGTTCGCGAAGAAGCTGGTGTCGCTGGTCGAGAAGGAGAACGCCGGCTTCGACTTCGCGCACTACCGCGATGCGCCGGCCGGCCTGCGCATCTGGTGCGGCGCCACGGTGGAAGCGAGCGACGTCGCACTGCTGACGCAGTGGATCGACTGGGCATTCACCGAAGCCAAGGCCGCGCTGCCCAAGGCGGCCTGACCCACGCTCGTCGTGCCGTCATTGCGAGCGCAGCGAAGCAATCCAGGGCCACGAAGAAAGTCTGGATTGCTTCGTCGCTCCGCTCCTCGCAATGACGAAATTCAAGACGCGTAGGGTGGGCAAAGGCGCGAAGCGCCGTGCCCACCATCAACGTCAACCGACGCGAAAGACGGTGGGCACGCTGCGCTTTGCCCACCCTACGATTCGATTGCTTCCACCCATTCCGGCGCCGATGCGCTGTCCCTCTCTCGCGAGAGGCGTGAAGGAACATCGTCATGTCCAAACCCAAAGTTCTCATTTCCGATGCGCTGTCGCCGGCTGCCGTGCAGATCTTCAAGGATCGCGGCATCGAGGTCGACTTCCAGCCCAATCTCGGCAAGGACAAGGACAAACTCGCCGACATCATCGGCGACTATGACGGCCTTGCGATTCGCTCCGCGACCAAGGCCACGGCCAAGATCATCGAGCGCGCCAAGCGGCTCAAGGTGATCGGCCGCGCCGGCATCGGCGTCGACAATGTCGAGATTCCCGCGGCGACCGCCAAGGGCATCATCGTGATGAACACGCCGTTCGGCAATTCGATCACGACCGCCGAGCACGCGATCACGATGATGTTGTCGCTGGCGCGCGAGATCCCGCAGGCTGATGCCTCGACGCAAGCCGGCAAGTGGGAGAAGAACCGCTTCATGGGCGTCGAGATCACCGGCAAGACCCTGGGTGTGATCGGCTGCGGCAATATCGGCTCGATCGTCTGCGACCGTGCGCAGGGCCTGCGCATGAAGGTGATCGGCTTCGATCCGTTCCTCACCGAGGAGCGCGCGCTCGATCTCGGCGTCGAGAAGGTCGAGCTCGAGGAGCTGCTGAAGCGCGCCGACTTCATCACGCTGCACACGCCGCTGACCGACAAGACCCGCAACATCATCGATGCCGCGGCGATCGCCAAGATGAAGCAGGGCGTGCGCATCATCAATTGCGCGCGCGGCGGCCTGATCGACGAGCAGGCGCTGCTCGAGGCCCTCGACAGCAAGCATGTCGCGGGTGCGGCGCTCGACGTGTTCGCCGAGGAGCCGGCGACCAGCAATCCGCTGTTCGGTCATGCCAATGTGATCTGCACGCCGCATCTCGGCGCTTCGACCACGGAAGCGCAGGAGAACGTCGCGCTGCAGATCGCCGAGCAGATGTCGGACTACCTGCTCACCGGCGCGATCTCGAACGCGATCAACTTCCCGTCGATCACCGCGGAAGAAGCGCCCAAGCTGAAGCCGTTCATCGCGCTCGCCGAGAAGCTCGGCTCGTTCGCGGGCCAGCTCACCGAGAGCAGCATCACCAAGATCCAGATCACCTATGAAGGCCACGTCGCCGAGATGAAGACCCGGGCGCTGACCTCGGCGGTGCTGGCCGGGCTGCTGCGGCCGATGCTGGGCGAGGTCAACGTCGTGTCGGCGCCGGTGATCGCCAAGGAGCGCGGCATGATCGTCGACGAGGTGCTGCGCGCCGGCGAGAGCGACTATGAGAGCCTGATCACGGTCGCGGTCACCACCGAGCACCAGGAGCGCGCGGTGTCGGGCACGGTCTACGCCGACGGCAAGCCGCGTCTCGTCGACATCAAGGGCATCCGTGTCGACGCCGAGTTCGGCAAGTCGATGATCTACGTCACCAACGAGGACAAGCCGGGCTTCATCGGCAAGTTCGCAAGCCTCCTGGGCGACGCCAAGATCAACATCGCGACCTTCCATCTCGGCCGCGTGGCGCCGGGCAGCGACGCGATCGCGCTGGTCGAGGTCGACGGTGCGGTGCCGGCCGAGCTGCTCGGCAAGATCCAGGCATTGCCGCAGGTCAAGCAGGCCAAGGCGCTGGCGTTCTGATGACGCGCTAGAGCGCGCGGTGCTTCTTGGTTGAATCGACTTAGCCGCTGGCCCAGTTCACCTCTCCCGCTTGCGGGGGAGGTCGGCGCGAAGCGCCGGGTGGGGGCTCCCTCCACTCGGGCAGCCTCAATTGAGGAGACACCCCCACCCCAGCCCTCCCCCGCAAGCGGGAGAGGGAGCACACATCCTTCGCGGTTCGCAACCAGACCTCAACTCTTCACGCGCTGGGCCAAATTGACCGACCGGAAAGGGGCAGCACGGCACCGTGGCCGTGCTGCCCTTTTTTTGCTTGGCGGAATTTCAACGGCAAGCTTTGCGGTCGCGCGATTTGAACCCGCGGACCTCTCGTGGCGTCTAACGCCCCGCAAGGGACCGGCTCCTCCGGTTCTCAGGGCTGGGATACGGAGAGATCGATGGCAATGCGAACGACGTGGCTGGTTACGACAACTCTCGTTCTCGGTGCCTCGCTGGCGGCGGCGCCGGGCCATGCTGCAAACCTCGACACGACGTCCACCGTTGATGCCGTCACCGTGTATCCCGACGGCGCGACCGTGACCCGGGTCATCTCGCTCGACCTTCCCGCCGGCGACACGACGGCGATCGCCAAGGACTTCCCGCTCGGACTCGATGCGTCCTCGCTTCGTGTGGAAGGCGAGGCCGGCGCCAAG
This sequence comes from Bradyrhizobium sp. SZCCHNR2028, assembly GCF_032380995.1. NCBI lineage: Bacteria > Pseudomonadati > Pseudomonadota > Alphaproteobacteria > Hyphomicrobiales > Nitrobacteraceae > Bradyrhizobium > Bradyrhizobium sp. SZCCHNR2028. Next base: position 41,043 of record NZ_JAUHJF010000016.1, read on the forward strand.
CTCGTGATCGGCACCGTCGACGCCAAGCCACCGCGTGCGGCGCCGCCCGTCAACCTGCCCGACATCGACAAGCGCATCGAAGCGCTGAAGGACGAGCGCGCCAATCTCGATGGCACGATCGCCGCGGCCCTGGCGCGCAAAAAGTTTGCCGAGCGTTTTGCCGAGGCGTCACCGGCCGGGCTCGGCGAGAAGGGCGAGGCGCGTCCGATCACAGAATGGCGTGCCGCGTTCGCCGCCGTTGCCGACGAGGTTGGACAGGCCGACGCGGCGATCCGTGATGCCGAGCGCAAGCAGCGCGAGATCGATCGCGAGATCGCGCGCCTGCAGGAGAATCTCACGACGAAGCCCCCGAGCAAGCTGGAGGTGCGGATCGAATTGTCGGCTGCGGCAGCGACCAAGGCGACCTTGCGCGTGACCTACGCGGTGCGCAACGCCCGCTGGGTGCCGCTCTACGACGCGCGTCTCGACACGACGGCGAAGGACCGCAAACCGGCTCTCGAACTGGTGCGACGCGCCGAGATCCAGCAGGCCACCGGGGAGGACTGGTCCGAGGTCGCGCTGACGGTTTCGACGGTGCGGACCGGACGCGGCGGCAGCGCGCCCGAGCTCAGGACGATCATCGCGCAATATCCGCCGCCGCCACAGCCAGCGCCGAAGCCGGCCGCCGTCAGCGCCGCGCGAGGACTCATGGAGAGCCGACAGGAGTTTCGCTTTGGCGGAGGGACGACGTTCGGAGATGTCGCGGACAAGGCCGTCGAGCAGCAGACGGTTGCGGAGATCAGCGCCTTTCAGACCGTCTTCCACCTCCCCGGACGCGTCAGCGTCGGTGCCAATGATGGCGCGAAGAGCCTGCGTATTTCTACCGCGATGATCACGCCCGAACTGACGATCCGTTCGGCGCCTGTCATCGATCCCACCGCCTACCTCGAAGCGAGCTTCCCGCAGAACGAGGAGGCACCGCTGCTGCCGGGCAAGGTCTCGATCTATCGCGACGGCATGTTCGTCGGCACCAGCAGACTGGCGTCGGCCGGCAAGGACGAGGTCGTTCATGTCGGCTTCGGGGCCGACGACAAGGTCAAGGTCGAGCGCAGCGTCGTCAAGCGCAACGAAGGCTCGGCCGGCCTGATCGTGACGACGGCGAAGATCGACGAGCGCGCCTTCAAGACGACGGTCCGCAACGCTCACGACTTCCCGGTGAAGGTCGCGATCCAGGATCAGCTGCCGGTCAGCGAGAACGAGGAGATCGTGGTCGAGATGCTGTCCGCGACCACGCCGCCGACGTCGACGAACGTGCGCGATCGCCGCGGCGTCGTCGAATGGGTCATCGACGCCAAACCGGGCGAGGCCAAGGATATCGCCTTCGCCTGGCGGGTGCGCTGGCCGAAGGACAAGTCGATCGTGATGCAGCCGTCGGGTTGAAGCGGGGCGTGAGGCCACGGGCCGGCGCCGTTTGATCCATGACAAGCCGCCCGGTCCCGCTCCTGTTATGCGCGTGGGAACCCGTTCGATCACGTCCTGTCCGGCCGTGATCGAACTCGACCGAGAGCGCCGCCATGGAATCCGACCCGAACACCCGCAAGCAGGCCGTCGCCGTCGGCTACATCTTCCTCGCCGGCGTCGGCATGCTGCTGCTGCAATGGCTGCTGACGACCTACAACACGGTCGAAACCATTCCCTATAGCCAGTTCGAGCAGCTGATCGAGCAGGGCAAGATCACCGAAGTGGCGGTTGGCCAGGACACGATCCAGGGCAAGTTCAAGGACAAGCAGCCGGACGGCAAGACCTCGTTCATCACCACGCGTGTCGATCCGCCGTTGGCGGCGAAGCTTGCCGCGAAGGGCGTGACGGTGACCGGCGTACCCTCGGGCGGGCTGATTCAGGCGCTGCTGTCCTGGGTCGTGCCGGCGCTGATGTTCTATCTGATCTGGGTGTTCCTCGGCCGCAAGGTGATGGACCGCCAGGGCTTCGGCGGCCTGATGTCGATCGGCAAGTCGCGCGCCAAGGTCTATGTCGAGACCGACACCAAGGTGACCTTCGCCGATGTCGCTGGCGTCGACGAGGCCAAGTTCGAGCTGCAGGAGGTCGTGCAGTTCCTGAAGGATCCGAAGAGCTATGGCCGGCTCGGCGCACACGTGCCCAAGGGCATCCTGCTGGTCGGCCCGCCCGGCACCGGCAAGACGCTGCTCGCGCGCGCCGTCGCGGGCGAAGCGGGTGTGGCGTTCTTCTCCATCTCCGGATCCGAATTCGTCGAGATGTTCGTCGGCGTCGGCGCCGCGCGGGTGCGCGACCTGTTCGAGCAGGCGCGCAAGGCCGCGCCCTGCATCATCTTCATCGACGAGCTCGATGCCCTCGGGCGCAGCCGAAGCGGCGGTGGCCAGTTTGGCGGCTACGACGAGAAGGAGCAGACGCTCAATCAATTGCTGGCGGAGCTCGACGGCTTCGACCCAAGCTCCGGCGTCATCCTGCTCGCCGCGACCAACCGGCCGGAGATCCTCGATCCCGCACTCATGCGCGCTGGCCGCTTCGATCGCCAGGTGCTGGTCGACCGTCCCGACAGGGGCGGGCGGCTTGCCATTCTCAAGGTGCATGTCCGCAAGATCACGGTCGCCGACAGCGTCGATCTCGACAAGGTCGCGGCCCTGACGACCGGCTTCACCGGCGCCGACCTCGCCAACCTGATCAACGAGGCTGCGATCGCGGCGACGCGCCGCAAGGGCCACGAGGTGACGTTCGACGATTTCACGATGGCGATCGAGCGCATCGTCGCCGGCATCGAGAAGAAGAGCCGCGTGCTCAGTCCCGCCGAGCGCCGCCGCGTCGCCTATCACGAGATGGGGCACGCGCTGGTCGCAGCCAATCTCGTCGGCGTCGATCCGGTGCAGAAGGTCTCGATCATTCCGCGCGGCGTCGGCGCGCTCGGCTACACGATGCAGCGCCCGACCGAGGATCGCTTTCTGCTCGCGGTCAGCGAATTGAAGAACCGCATCGCCGTGCTGATGGGCGGACGGGCTTCCGAGCAGTTGATCTTCGACGGCGACGTCTCGACCGGTGCCGCCGACGATCTGCAGCGCGCGACCGAGATCGCGATCGAGATGGTCACCAAATACGGGATGGATGCGACCGTCGGGCAGCGCACATACGCGCCGCGTCCACAGGTCTCGTTCCTGCAGCCACAGGATCAGATCGTGTCGGCGGCGGAGGAGACCGGCCGCGAGATCGATCTCGCCGTGCGGGATCTGATCGCAGACGGCGGCGCCCGCGCTCGCGCGATCCTCGAAAGCCATCGCCCGGACCTCGAGCGCGGCGTCGCGCTCCTGATCGCCAAGGAGACGCTGACCGCCGAGGAGTTTGCGCCGTTGCGGCCGGCCTCCGCTGCGGTCCCGGTCCGGGATGCCGTTGTCTCGAGCTGATCCGGGTTTCTACGGGGGGTGTTCGCAACCGAAATCTAACCATCGCCTGATCAGTTGACCAGCAGCTCACCTTGACAGATCGAGGTCGTCGATCGGGGACCGGGCGGAGTTCGTTACGTGCTGCTAAATAACCTGAAGATCGCCCCCAAGCTCGCCATCGTCGTCGGCGTGGCGATGCTGGGCCTTGCCGCGGCCGGTACGTTTGCCGGCACTCTGATGCAAAAGGAGATGGTCGACGCCCGCATCGAACAGTGCCGGGCGATCGTCGAGACCGCGCGTAACATGGCCATGGGCCTCATCAAGGAGGTCGAAGCCGGCAAGCTGACGAAGGAGGCCGCGCTCGACGAGTTCGTCAATCGCGCGAGAACGATGACCTTTGACAAGGGCATGGGTTATCTGTTCGCCTACACGATGGACGGCAATGTGGTGTTGTCCCAGGATCCGAAGCAGCGCGGCTCGAACGTGATCGATTTCGAGCTCAACGGCCGTAAGCTCGTCGTCGAGCTGCGCGACGGCGTTGCCAAGGATGGCGAAGTCACCTTGCACTACGAATACCTGCGCCCCGGCCAGGAGCAGCCGACCCGCAAGATCTCCTATGCGGTGATGATTCCCGGCTGGAATACGTTCGTGGGCACCGGCGTCTATGTCGACGATCTCGATGCGAAGATGAAGCCCCTGAAATGGCTGATCTGGATGGCCTGCGCGGGCATCGCGGTCATCGCCGGCGGGATCGCCTGGCTGATCAGCCGCAGCATCAGCGTGCCGCTCGATCGTCTCGGCATCCGCATGCGCGAGATCGCAGATGGCCGGCTCGATGGCGAGATTCCCGGTGTCGGCCGCGGCGACGAGATCGGCGGGATGGCCGCCACCGTCCAGATCTTCAAGGACAACGCGCTGCGGATGCGCGAGCTCGAGCAGGCCGAGGCCGCCACCCAGCAGCGCGCGGCCGCCGAGCGGACCGCGGCCATGCAGAACCTCGCCGCCGACTTCGAGCGCAGCGTCAACGGCATCGTCCGCTCGGTGGCGTCGGCGGCCGAGAGCATGCAGCACACCGCGCAATCGATGACCTCGACCGCGAGCGATGCCAGCTCGCGCGCCTCGACCGTCAGCGCCGCCACCCAGAGCGCCAATGACAATGTCGGCACGGTCGCGGCCGCGGCCGAAGAGCTGTCGAGCTCGGTCAATGAGATTTCGCGCCAGGTCGCCCGTTCCAGCGAGATTGCGAGCAAAGCCGTGGGCGACGCGGAGCGCACCAATGCGACCGTTCAGGTGCTGTCGACCGGCGCCGAGAAGATCGGCGAGGTCGTCAAGCTGATCCATTCGATCGCGGCGCAGACCAACCTGCTGGCGCTGAACGCCACCATCGAAGCCGCGCGCGCCGGCGAGTCCGGCAAGGGCTTTGCCGTCGTCGCCTCGGAGGTGAAGGCGCTCGCCAACCAGACGGCGAAGGCGACCGAGGAGATTTCGGCACAGGTCGCGGCGATGCAGACCTCGACCCAGGATGCGGTCACCGCCATCAGCGGCATCACCCAGACCATCGCGCAGATGAGCGAGATCACCAATTCGATCTCGACCTCGATCGCGCAGCAGGGCGACGCGACGCGCGAGATCGCCCGCAACATCCAGTCCGTCGCTGCAGGCTCCAACGAGATCAGCGCCCATATCGGCGGCGTCACCAAGGCGGCGGAAGCGACCGGCATGGCTGCCTCCGAAGTGCTGTCGAGCGCGCGCGAGCTCGACAGCCAGTCGGGCCTGCTGCAGCAGGCCGTCGATGGCTTCATGGCGAAGGTGCGAACGGCCTGATCAGGTCAGGGCGCGCCGTTGATCCGGGGCTCTCGGATCAACGGCGGCCGTCAAGTCGTAGGCGTGCCAGCCGTCACTTGGCTTTGAGGAAGTCGCCGACCTCCAGCAGCACGAACTCGTTGTCGTCGGCCTTGTTGGGATCCCGGCTGGACGAGAACGGCAGGTTGTTGTCGTTGCCGACGATGATGTGGGTGTCGTCGACGCGGTCGACATTCTCGATCGTGAAGAACGGGAAGGCGAGCACGCCGTCGTTGAGCGGCTTGCGCGCCTTTTTGTCCGGATCCTTGATCTTCATCAGGTCGATAGAGGCGATCTTGCGGACCGGCTTGCCGACGTTGGCGTCGGACAGCTCGATCTTGTAGACGCGCTTGAACTTGGCGAGATCGGGAAAGCAGTTGCCGCCGCGCGTGCCCTGCGGGCAGGCCTTGTCGCTGGTGCCCTCGCCATTGTCGCGCTCGATGATCAGACCCTGGGTCGGATCGATCATGTTGAAATCGCCGATGGCGTTGCCGTTCTGCTCGAACACATACTGCCAGTAGCGGCCGGTGAACTTCTCCGCGGCGACGTCGAATTCGAGGATGCGCGAGGCTTCCTTGCCGTCGACCTTCTCCCAGTCCTTCTTGTCGGTGTCCCACAGCGGACCTTCGAGCAGGCCATAGATGAACTTGCTGTCCACCGACGACGCAAAGCCTTCATATCCCTTCGAGCGCCGCAGGTTGACGTTGGTATAGGTGGCGCCGGGCGCGGCCGGCGACTGCACCGCCCAGTGGTCGGGCGAGCGCACCGGCTTGCCGTCCGCGATCGTTTCAAACACGGCAAGCACCTTGCCGGTCCTGTCGGCCTTGATGACGTAGGGACCGAATTCGTCGCCGATCCAGAGATTGTCGCCGATGATCTGGAAGCCCTCGGTATCGAAATCGGCGCCGGTCAGGTAGCGCTTGGAAGTGTCCTCGTGCACGATGCGGAAGGGCACCTTCTTGTCGGGATCATGCAGGAAGATCGTCTCGAGCCGCTCGACCTTGCCGCTGGTCCAGTCGATCTTGTGGTGGTTCAGATAGAGCATCGAGTCGGGCGAGTTGTAGCGCGAGCCCATGCCGTTGTCGGTGAGGACCCAGAACGTGCCGTCGGCCATCTTCTTGATGCCGGAGTGGCCCTGGAGAGGTTGTCCCTTGAACGGGAGCGACACCCCGGTCGGACGCTCATAGGACTTGCCCATCACGCTGCCGATCGCGTCGATGCGCTTGCCGGTGGTGTATTTGCCGGAGGTCTTGAGATCGTTCGGGGCATCGGCCGGCGCCTCGACGAAGGACTCGGCCGGCATCACGGCATGGCCGGAGAGCGTCGCCGGGAATTCGCCTTCGCCCTGGGCGAATGCGGAGCCGGCGCTGAGGACCATCGCGGCCACGGTGGTAAGAAGATATCGATGCATGAAAAGCCTCCTGGGAGCTTGAACACGCGCCGTTCTGAACAGGAGGCCTGACGCGCCGCTGACATTTCGATGACAGCCGGATGATGCAGGCCGGTCGTCATGAGGCGTCTTGCCGCACGCTCATTGGTCGGGTTGGTGACCGGCCCGCGTCTGCGGGATCGGGACCCGCGAGGCGACGATCACGCCGGCGATGACCAGCGTGTAGCCCGCGAGATGGAACGGCTTGAGCTCCTCTCCAAGCAGCAGGATCGCCAGCACCGAGCCGAACAATGGCACGAGGTGCAGGAATGGCGCGGCGCGGTTCGGTCCGATCAGGCTGATGCCGCGATTGAAGAACAAATAGGCCAGCGTCGAGGCGAAGACGACGACGTAGCCGAGCGTCGCGATCGACAGCAGGTCGGGCGCGAGCACGAACCCGGACGAATATTCCCAGACCGCCAGCGGCAGCAGCAGAACGGCACCGAGGGCCGTGCAGGACGAGATCAGCGACAGTTGGTGCACCGCCGGCCGCCGCGTCATGGCGGCGGAGTAGAGTCCGAACACCAGCAAGGCGCCGGCGAACATCAGGTCACCGCGGTTGAACTGGATGCCCGCGAGCGCGCCGAGATCGCCGCGCGTCAGGATCACCAGCACGCCGCTCAGCGACATCGCGATGCCTGCGAACTGGGCCAGGCTCAGCCGAACGCCGAACAGCAACAGCGACCACAGCGCCACGAACAGCGGCGTCGACGATTGAATCAGCAGCCCGTTGAGCGCCTGGGTGTATTGCATGGCCCAATAGGACAGCGCGTTGTTGATCGCGAACCCGGTCAGCGCCAGCAGCAGTAGAAGCGGCCAATGCGCGAGCAGCGTTCGCCGGTCGCGCGCCAGGTGCGCGCGTGCGAACGGCCACAGCATCAGGAAGGTCCCGATCCAGCGGATGCACGAAAGCGTCAGGGGCGGCACGTGTCCGGCGACGTAGCGCGCGAGCACGATGTTGCCGGCCCAGAACAGCGAAGCCAGCGTGAGCAGCACATAGGGCTGGTTGTTGAGCCAGGCGAGCGGCGATGATGGCTTGATGTCGTCGACGGACAAGGGAGGCGGGTCGCTCTGACGCGGAAGCGCGCAAGGTGGGCCAAATCGCGGCGCAGCGCAATGCGCTGCCGGGGATTGGTGCCATGCAGGAGCCGTCGCCCGGGAGCAGTGCCTCACGTCGCTTGTTTTCGCGACGCCACGAACACGCCGGCCAGCACGAGGACGAAGCCGATCACGTGAAAGATCTGCGGCTGCTCGCCGAGGAACACGAAGGCCATGATCGAGCCGAACACCGGGACCACGTGAAAGAACGGCGCGGCGCGATTGGCGCCGATCAGGAGCACGCCGCGATTGAAGCAGAGATAGGCGATCGTCGAAGGAAAGATCGCGACGTAGAGCAGCGACAACAGGTTCTGCGCGTCGAGCGCCATGACCGGTCGCGCGTTGAGTTCCCAGATCAGCAGCGGAATGAGGCTGGCTGCGCCGCAACCGAAGGTGAAGGCGACCATCGACAGGCCGTGGATCTGCGGCCGCTTGATCGTCAGCACCGAGTAGAAGCCGAACACCGCCATCGCGAGGAGGAAGATCAGATCCCCTCTGTTGAAGCTGATGTCGGCCAGCGCGGTGGGGTGACCGCGCGTCAGGATGAGCAGCACGCCCACGAGCGACAGCACGATGCCGATGGCCTGCGCCAGGGTCAGGTGCACGCGCAACAGCAGCATCGACCAAATTGCCACGATCAGCGGACCAGCCGACTGCAGCAGCAGGGTGTTGAGTGCCTGCGTATATTCGAGCGACCAGTATTGCAGCGTGTTGAAGGCGCCGATGCCCGTCACGGACAACGCGATCATGATGCCGAGCCGCGACCGGATCGCGGGCCAGTCCTGGCGCAGTTGTTTCCAGGCGAGCGGCAGGATCAGCAGGAAGGCGAGCGACCAGCGCAGGAACGACAATGTCACCGGCGGGATGTGGCCGGCGGCAAGCCGCCCGACGATCGAGTTGCCGGCCCAGCACAGCGCCGTGATGCTGAGCAGCACATAGGGCTGGTTGGCGATCCAGGCGCGCGCGGGCGCGGCGGACGCGGTGGGATCGGCGGCGGACATGCGGCGGTGTTGGCCTGGTTCGATGCGCCGCGGCGCGCGGCCGGGATGTCCGGCCGCCGTTCCTCCCGGCGCTTTCGACAGACACCAATTGCAGATGCCTATCAAGAGGGCAGATGCATCGCGACCATGCAGCGATGGCCGTCGTCAAGATCGCGCACGAGCGTGTCCCTGGTGCGGTCTCCGCGGTCCGGATCGCACCGCGAGCGATTTGAGGCCCTCCGCACTGACCAGATAGGCGACGACGAGGGCGGCGATGGCAGCCAAGACGGTGAGGGGCGGTGCAACGAAGCCGAACCATGCGCCGGCCGGTGTGAAGGGCACGACCAGTGCGACGGCGAGCGCGGTGAGCGACGACGCCGTCAGCATCGGATCCGCCCGGTTGCTCCATGGCCGCCCATTGGTCCGGATGATGAAGATGACGAGAATCTGGGTTGCCATCGATTCGAGGAACCATGCGGTGCGGAATTCATCGGGCGTCGCATGGAACAAATACAGCAGCGCGCCGAAGGTGAGAAAGTCGAACAGGGACGACAGGGGCCCCATGATCGCGGCAAAGCGCATGAGCCGCTTCATGTCCCAGCGCTGCGGCCGCGCGGTCGCCTGCCGGCTCACGCGGTCGAACGGAATGCCGAGCTCGGAGAGATCGTAGAGCAGATTGTTGAGCAGGATCTGCGTCGGCAGCATCGGCAGGAACGGAAGCACCATCGATGCGGCGGCCATCGACAGCATGTTGCCGACGTTCGAGCTCGCACCCATTCGGACATACTTCAGGATGTTGGCGAAGGTGCGTCGGCCTTCTTCGACGCCGTTGGCGACGACGTCGAGATCAGAGGCGAGCAGGATGATGTCGGCGGCCGATTGGGCGACGCCGGTGGCGCCTTCGACGGACAGGCCGATGTCGGCGGCCTTCAGCGCCGGCGCATCGTTGATGCCGTCCCCGAGGAAGCCAACGATCTCGCCGGAGGCCTGCAGCGCCTTGACGATGCGCGATTTCTGATCGGGCGCCAGACGGCCGAACGCATCGGCTGAGTGCACCTGCACCGCGAGCGCGTCGTCGCTGAGCTCGGCGATGTCGCTGCCGGACAGCACGCGATCCGCCTTCAGCCCGACCAGGCCGGCCAGCCGCTTGACCACGACGGGATCGTCGCCGGAGAGGATCTTCAGCGCGATGCCGGCGCGGGCAAGCTGCGCGATCGCAGCCGCCGCGGTCGGCTTGGGCGGATCGGCGAACGCGCACAGCCCTTCGAAGATCAGTTCCTGCTCGTCGTCGGTTTCGATCTCGCGCGGCGCGCCGTTCCACGGCCGTGACGCGATCGCGACCGTGCGCAAGCCCTCGCGTGCGAGCGCGTGAACGCGCTCGTACATCTCGGTGCGGCCGTTGTCGTCGAGCGGCGCGAACGTGCCGCCATGCCGCTGCTGCGTGCACAACTCGATCACCGCCTCAGGCGCGCCCTTCACGATCAGGATCCGATCCTGGCCGCGGATCGCCAGCACCGAGCCGAGCCGGCGCGAGAAGTCGAAGGTCTGCTGGCCGCCCAAGGACCATCCCTCGGCCGCATGATTGGCGCCTGCGACGAGCGCGCAATCGAGCGAGCCGCGATCACCGCCGAGTGCGGCCGCGATCGCGCCGAGCTCCGCAGCTCGCGGATGGTCGGTGCCGTCGGGCGCGACGCTGCGGGCGAGCGTGATCTCCGCGGATGTCAGCGTTCCCGTCTTGTCGGTGCACAGCACCGACATCGCGCCGAGATCATGAATCGCCGCGAGCCGCTTCACGATCACCTTGCGCTTGGCCATGCGCAGCGCGCCGCGCGACAGTGTCACCGTCGTGATCATCGGCAGCAGCTCGGGCGTCAATCCGACCGCGAGCGCGACCGAGAACAACAGCGAGTCGAGCACATCGCGTCCGAATACGACGCGAACCGTGAGCACGATCACGACCAGGGCCAGCGTAAGCCGCGCGATGACGAGGCCGAATTCATGCAGGTCGCGCTCGAACGGCGTGCGCGCCTGCCCCTCGGCGAGCGCCGCGGCGGCCGCGCCGAACATCGTGTTCGGTCCAGTGTTGACGACGATGGCGACGGCCTCGCCGGTCTGCGCCACCGAGCCGCGGAATAGCGCATTCGACGTGTCGTTCTCAACGGCCGGAATGCCGGCCTGTTTCGTCACGGGATAGGGCTCTCCCGTGAGCGCCGCCTCGCCGGCGGTGAACGCCTTGCTTTCGATGACCAGCGCATCGGCAGGAACGATGTCGCCCGCGCGTACGCGCAGGATGTCTCCGGGAACGACCGCCTCGACGTCGATCTGACGATAGGCGCCATCCCGCTTGACCTCGGCCTTCAAGGCGACGGAGCGGCGGAGCTCCTCGGCCGCCTTGACGGCATGTCCCTCCTGAACCGTGTCGAGGCCGATCGACAGCGTCAGGATGAGAACGATGATGGCGCCGCCGATCACGTCTCCCGTCACCATCGAGATGATGCCCGCCACCAGCAGGATCAGCGACAGCGGCTCGAGTAGGCGGCGGAGCACGGCGCGCAATGGACCCACGACGTGCGAGGGCGCATCGGCGTTGTGGCCGTAGCGTTGCAGCCGCTGCTCGGCGTCGGCCGCGCCGAGACCGTTCAGGTCGCAGCCGAGCGTCGCGCCCGCCTGTGCGGGCGACAGGCGCCAAAATTGGTGCGGGCCGGAGGTCGTCTCAGTGCTCACGCGGGCCTGTCCAAGTTGGTGGATGAATAGTCGTGGTCATCATGGTTGATTTGCATGAAGCTCTCCGGGCGGCGGTTGACCTAGCGCAACATCCCGCTGCCGTGATGGCCTCGGTTGCCGCAATGCGCCGCATCGCCGCCGTGCTGATCGTCTCGGTGATCCAGCGCTCCAAGGAGATCGGGATCCTGCGTGCGATGGGCACCTCGCGCGGACAGATTTTGCGTGTGTTTCTGCTGCAGGCGGACTGCTCGGCTTCGTCGGCTCGCTGGTCGATCGCGGCTTCCCGGGCCCCGAGATCGAGGCGCAGGCGTCGGAGCTGCTCGACCAGGTCGGGCTGGCGAAATTCGCCGACCATCTCGCGAGCAACATGTCGGGCGGCCAGCAGCAGCGCGTCGCAGTGGCGCGGGCGCTGGCGATGAACCCCGATCTGGTGCTGGCGGACGAGCCGACCGGCAACCTCGACACCAAGTCGGCCGAGGCGGTCTTTGGCCTGATGCGCGAGGTCAGCCAAGAGGTCGGCACGAGCTTCCTGCTCGTCACCCACAACCTTGATCTGGCCCGGCGCTGCGATCGCATCATCGAGGTTGTCGACGGCCGCATCCAGAGCTGAGAGCGCGCCGCTTCGATCGTAGATTCGCCGCCGTTCGGGTGCTCAATGGAACCGCCCAGGTCGATGCGCCGCCAGAAGCGTACGGCCGGGTCGCCCGATCCGCAGCCGGGGCGGCATGAAATTTTGGGGCTTATCAAAGGCTTGGTGGCGCTCTTGTGTGCTCCGAAGGCCCGTTCTCGCTTGCCTAGCCCGGCGGCTTCCTTTATCCGGTGGGTCGCCTCGCAAGCGAGCGGTCCCGGCCGCGATTTGGGCTGGGCGCATGGTTGGCCAGGCTGGCCCCTCATCGGAAGCGATTTCGTCCGAACCGATCGTGCTGTTTTGGATCTTGGCAGAGGAAAGAGCTGCGAATGGCTAACGTGGTCGTCGTCGGCGCCCAATGGGGTGACGAGGGGAAGGGCAAGATCGTCGACTGGCTGTCGGAGCAGGCCGACATCGTCGTGCGCTTCCAGGGCGGCCACAATGCCGGCCATACCCTCGTCATCAACGGCGCGACCTACAAGCTGGCGCTGCTGCCATCCGGCGTGCTGCGCACCGGCAAATTGTCGGTGATCGGCAATGGCGTCGTGTTCGATCCGCAGGCCTTCCTCGACGAGGTCGGCAAGCTCCAGTCGCAGGGCGTCGCCATCAGCCCGGACAATCTGCGCGTTGCCGAGAACGTCACGCTGATCCTGCCACTGCACCGCGAACTCGACGCGCTGCGCGAGTCCGCGAGCGCGGCGACCGCGATCGGCACCACCCGCCGCGGCATCGGCCCGGCCTATGAGGACAAGGTCGGCCGCCGCGCGATCCGCCTGATGGACCTCGCCGATCTCGATACGCTGCCGCACAAGATCGATCGGCTGCTCGCGCACCACAATGCGCTCCGCCGCGGCCTCGGCCTCGAGCCGATCGACGGCCAGCAGATCCTGCGCGAGCTGACGGCCTTTGCGCCGAAGCTGCTGCCCTATGCGGAGACGGTCTGGCGTCTGCTCGACATCAAGCGCCGCGAAGGCAAGCGGATGTTGTTCGAGGGCGCGCAGGGCGCGCTGCTCGACGTCGATCACGGCACCTATCCCTACGTGACCTCGTCCAACACGGTCGCGGCGCAGGCGGCCACGGGCGCGGGCCTCGGGCCGGGCGCGATCGGCTATGTGCTCGGCCTGTGCAAGGCCTACACGACCCGGGTCGGGCAGGGGCCGTTTCCCACCGAGCAGGACAACGAGACCGGCCGCAAGATCGGCGAGCGTGGCCGCGAATTCGGAACGAATACCGGCCGGCCGCGTCGTTGCGGCTGGTTCGATGCGGTCCTGGTCCGCCAGGCGGTGCGGACCTGCGGCATTAACGGTCTTGCGCTGACCAAGCTGGACATTCTCGATGGTTTCGACACCATCGATGTCTGTACCGGCTACAGGCTGGACGGCAAGGAGATCGATCATTTCCCGGCAGGTGAGGGCGCGCAGGCTCGGGTCGAACCGATCTACGAGACCATCGAAGGCTGGAAGCAGCCGACCGCAAACGCGCGCTCCTGGGCCGATCTGCCGGCACAGGCCATCAAATACGTCCGGCGGATCGAGGAACTGGTGGGTTGCCCGATCGCGCTGCTTTCCACCAGCCCCGAACGCGAGGATACTATTCTGGTCCAGAATCCCTTCGAGGCGTGACGGGACCCGACAGCTGAGCGCGCGAATTGAGTTGATATGGCCGACTACTACCCGCTGATAGCCCGTGCCATTGCCGGATTGGACCCCAACGCTCCCGGGGAAAGCCGGCGTGCGCTTTACGAGCGGGCGCGGGCGGCCTTGATCGCACAGTTGCGCAGCGTCCAGCCGCCGCTGAGCGAATCCGAGATCACGCGCGAGCGGCTGTCGCTCGAGGAAGCCGTGCGCAAGGTTGAGGCGGAAGCGGCCCAGCGCGCCCGCGAGGCACAGCGGGCGTCCAGCGGCGCGGCCCGCCCAGGTGATGCGCTCCGGCGGGCCGGTGCGCGCAATTCGGATGCTCCGGCCACCCCCGCGGCTCAGCCCGCTCCGACTCCAGAGCAGGCCGCCACGACCGCCCCGCGGCCACGACCGGCGGCCCCGGCCGCTGCCCGGGCCGAGCGGCCGCCGCTCGGCGGCGAGACGCGTCCGGCGCCCAATCCGCGACCGGATGCGCCGCCGGCTGCCGCTGGCGCGCCAGCGGTACCGCCGCGGCCCCAGCCGCCTCAAACGCCTCCACAGGATGGGGCGGCGCCTCCAGTGCGCGAACGTCCGGCGGTCGCCCGCCGCGGTGCTCAGGACAACGGCAATCCGGCAACGCCGCCCGCCATGCGCGGCTTCCGCGACATCACCGCTGATGTCGACGATCTCGGCAAGGCCACTGCCCAGGCCAACCGTGCGGCGCGCAAGACCTACGCCAACGTTCCGACCACCGATCTCGATCGGCTCGAGGGCGACGACGATGATCGGCCGCCGCTGCCCGAGGCGCCATACTCCTATGACGAGTCGGTCCAGGAGGCCGAGCGCTACGCGCTGCCTGCCACCTCGACTCGCCAGCGCGGCGCCGCGCCGGATCGCGAGGGCAAGAAGAAGTCGGAGCGCAGCGGCTCGACCTTTCCGTTCAAGGCCGCCATCGCCGCAGGGATCGTGCTGATCCTGATCGGCGCCGGAATTCTGTGGGGCCGGCCGCTGGTCGGGATGGTCAATGGCCTGTTCAAATCTTCCTCGACGGTCGAGGCGCCCAAGGACACCGGCACGCCGCTGAGCAAGCCGAAGATCACCGACCGTGTCGGGCAGTCGCCGTCCTCGGACCAGATCGCGCCGGTCGCGCAACGCGTCGTGCTCTATGACGAGGATCCCGCCGATCCGAAGGGCAAGCAATACATCGGCTCGGTGGTCTGGCGCACCGAGCAGATCAAGGCGACGGGGACGCAGAAGGCCGACATCGCCGTGCGCGCCGACATCGAGATTCCCGATCGCAAGTTCAAGATGACGATGTCGTTCCGCCGCAACACCGACACGTCGCTGCCGGCGAGCCACACCGCGGAACTGACCTTCATCCTGCCGCAGGATTTCTCTGGCGGCGGCGTCGGCAACGTGCCGGGGATCCTGATGAAATCCAACGAGCAGGCGCGCGGGACGCCGCTGGCCGGCCTCGCAGTGAAGGTCACCGACGGCTTCTTCCTGGTCGGCCTGTCCAATGTCGACGCCGACCGGACCCGCAACGTGCAGCTCCTGAAGGAGCGCTCCTGGTTCGACGTTCCGCTGGTCTACAGCAATCAGCGCCGGGCCATCATCGCGATCGAGAAGGGCGCGCCGGGCGAGCGCGCCTTCAACGACGCCTTCGCGCTGTGGGGTGACTGAGCAGTCCGCACGCGCCTCGCGCGTTGGGCGAAACGGCGAGGCAGGAGATTGGGCATGAAGCGATATCTCATCTTCGTTGCCGTGGGCCCGGCGCTGGGCGGCTTCGCGCTGCTTCTGGTCACGACCTACATGTCCGGCTATTGGACCAACACCAATCCCGGCGAAGTGGCCAAGCTGTTCAAGGTCTTCGTCACCTCGCTGCAATACAGCTACCTGTTCGGTTTCCTGCCGGCACTGATGATGTGCGCGATCGACGACATCCTGTTCCACGTCAGGCGCATCGGACCGACCATGCGGATGCTGCTGGTGGGCGGCATCGCCTTCCTGCTTGCCGGCTTCAACTACGCTTCGCACGGCTCCGAATACGGTGCCCTGCAATGGGTCCTTTACGGACTGGTCGGCTTCATTCCCGCGACGGTGTCGTCGTGGCTGGTGCACAAATTCGTCGACGAAACCCCGCCCGAAGCCCCGGCGGCTCAGCCCAGCAAGCACAGCGCGTGACGGCGTGACGCAACTTGCGCCCTGCTGCCGCGTTTCTATGTGATGGGTATGCAAGAGCAGATGACCCCCTCGCCCCGCCGCGCCTCCGGACGCGCCTCGCAGGCACGCTTCAACGCCAATGAGGCGCGCGGACCGATCATCGACCAGGACGGACGTGAGATCCCGCAGGGATCCTTCCAGTCCTCGTTCAATGGCGCCTTCGTCGGCCCGGGCGGCGTGCGCTTCGATTTCAGCACCTCCAATCCATTCGGCAATCTGACCCGTGAGCAGCGCATCGCGCGGCTGGAGGCGGTGGCGAAGCTGCTCGACGTCGCCTTCGTCCTGCCCGGCACCAACATCCGCTATGGCATCGACGGCATCATCGGCCTGATCCCCGTGGTCGGTGACCTCATCGCGACCGCGCTGTCGCTGTGGCTGGTGCGCGAGGCCCGTGCGCTGGGCGCGCCCTGGCACGTCATCACCCGGATGCTCGGCAATGTCGCGGTCGAGGGGGTGATCGGCATGGTGCCGGTGGCGGGCGACGCCTTCGACGTGCTGTTCCGCGCCAATATGCGCAACGCCAAGATCCTGCGGCGGTGGCTCGATACCCAGCCGCGTTGATGCGCCGCGAGACCGGGCCAAAAGCCGCACAAACCGACCCCCATAAAAAAACTGCCCCGCACAAGGCGGGGCAGGGTGTTGGAGAATGGTTTGGCAGCCGTCAGGCCGCATCGGCGTCCGGCGCCTTGTCGACCACCCGGCGCGGCAGCGGGAACGCCTCGCTCTCATACAGGGTGCGGATGCCGTTCTGGTCGAACCGGGCTTCCTCGACCTGCAGGTAGGCGCCATTCAGCGAATCCGCAGGCAACTCCTCCATGGCAAAGCGCACGGCTTCAGCCGCGGTGCCGAACCGCCGATAGGCAAACCCCGCCCGCTTCTTCTTGCGGATGGCGGCGGGAAACAGTTCGGCAGAGGTGTTGAAGTTGAACGGACGCAGTGGACGCATGGTCTGAGACCTCTTCTTGTCGGCTGGAAGCGCTGACGCGAGCTTTCAAAACATTCAGCTTGGCGATGACGCCAGCGATTGCGGGGGTGGAGGGCGGGATTTGCCGCTCCAGGCGGCCCGGCCCTGCATAGTCAGTTACGACCCCTAATATAGGCCGATTTGGCAGAAATGCGAATCCTGCACGCTCACATCGTAAATCCGGCCTGGTTCGGACCGCGCTGAAATGTCCTCTTTTTTCAATAGTTTAATCGATCTGCAACTTGTGAATGCAGGAGAGCCCGATCTGCACGGCTAAAATCTCACCCCTGGTGGCCGGTTTTGGCCGCCCACGCCTCGCCGGCCGCCAGCCCAGCGGCCCCATTACCGTCCGTAACGGAACCGGGGCCGATGGTGACGTCAGCGCGGCTTCAACTTCAGGGCCGCGGAGTTGATGCAATAGCGCAGGCCGGTCGGCCCCGGACCGTCGGGAAAGACATGGCCGAGATGGCCCGAGCATTTCGAGCACAGCACCTCGGTGCGGACCATGCCGTGGGTATAGTCGGTTTCCTCGTCGATGTGGCTCTCCGTCGCCGGCTGGGTGAAGCTCGGCCAGCCGCAGCCGGAGTCGAATTTGGCGTCGGACTCGAACAGGGTCTGGCCGCAGCCGGCACACACATAGGTCCCGGCGCGATGCTCATGCTCGTATTCGCCCGAGAACGGGCGCTCGGTCGCCTTCTCGCGCAGCACGGCGTACTGCATCGGCGTCAGCTCCTCGCGCCATTCCGCCTCGCTCTTGATGACCTTGTCGTCGGTCCTGGTGTCGCTCATCTCTTTTCCTCCGGCGGACCTAGACTCGTCCGCCCCTGTCATTGCGCTGATCGGCCACCGTCGCGGCCTCAAAGTCGTGGCGACAGGTCGTCGCCTCAGTTCGTCGCTTTGGCCTCGCCGACCAGCGTCGGCTTCTCGATGTAGTTCTCCGCGAAGATCTTCTTCAGGTTCTCGATCTTCGGCAGGTCGTTATAGGCAATATAGGGCTGGCTCGGGTGCAGCGTCAGATAGTCCTGATGATAGGCCTCGGCCGGATAGAACGCCTCGAGCTTGCCGATCTTGGTGACGATCGGCTTGCCGAACACCTTGGCCTTGTCGAGCTGGGCGACATAGGCCTCCGCGACCTTCCTCTGCGCCTCCGAGGTGGTGAAGATCGCCGAGCGATATTGCGGGCCTGAGTCCGGGCCCTGTCGGTTCAACTGGGTCGGATCGTGCACGACCGAAAAGAAGATCTGCAGGATCTTGCCGTAGGAGATCTTCTTCGGGTCGTATTTGATCTGGACCGATTCCGCATGGCCCGTCGTGCCGCTCGAGACCGTGCGGTAGTCGGCCGTGGCCTTGGTGCCGCCGGCATAGCCGGACACCGCGCTGATCACGCCCGCCGTGTGCTGGTAGACGCCCTGGACGCCCCAGAAGCAGCCGCCGGCGACCACGGCGGTTTCCAGCCCGTCGGAGGCTGGCTGATCCTGGGCCGGCGGCGGGATCACGACGGCCACCTCGGCGGCGTGCAGCGGCTGCCAGGCCAGGATGCTGGCCGCCATGCCACCGAGCACGGCTGTCTTGACGAAAAGGGAGCGGGTGAGGCGCATCTTTGGATCCTCGTGAGGGGTGGCTCTTCTCGCCAGCCGGAAACACTGGCCCGGTCCGGCCTCTGCTGCAAGATACGTCGGTGCTCGGCCGGCGTTACGGGGGACGCGACACGACTGCGTGAACGGCCGGGGTGGCGCGAGGCGTGCACAATTGCGCACTGGGCGCCGGGAACGACACTGTGAGTTGTGGCGGGAGCGTTCCAGACATGGCGATTTGTTCTCGCGGCTCGAATGGCCCGAGGGATACCGGTTCATTGGCCCTCCGGAAGCGGAGGGCGCAGGGAAGGCCGGACCTCGGCTGAGGCCCGTGGCCCGCCTGCTCAAAAAAATGCAGGCGGCAGGTACCACAGGTGCAGCCAGACAGATCCGGCCTTCCCCGCGCGATGGTGTTAACGCTTATACGTGCTCTCCTCGGGGACCGGCTGTCTTGCCCCCGTCGCCGGCGGATCATCACCACCAGCTTGGCCTCAGCGTCGGGAGGCCAGGACCACACGCTTTCGCCGTCCGCGCCATGTCGTTCGTCCGCAGGCGCTTCGCCCGCTGCAACATGTCGCGTCCATCGCATTTCGCTGCCAACGTCCGTGACGATCGCGATACGTCCCCTGCCGTGCAACGAAACGCGGGCATCATAAGCCTGATTTGGGCAAACCGCGAAACGATTTATGTTTTTCAGAAGACCTTGACAGCTTCTGTCGTCGTTGGCCGATTTGCCCGACGGGCCATCTAGTCCGCAAGCTCACGATGACATCACACTTCGTCGATCTTCGAACCATGATGTGGTTCAGGTCTCGTGGTCGTGATGCCCGCGCGGCGGAGACGCCGCGAATATTTCGTTCTCTCTGCGGTCAATACAGAGGCGGACGCGTCTCGATCGTCAGACCCCTGACCAGACATCGAGTGCGCGTTCTCCGCATCTTGAGAACCTGGAGAACAATCATGACATCCTGGAAATCAAAGGCGGCAGCGGTGCTGCTGTCGATGGCGACTGCCGCGCCGGCATCGGCGCAGGGCTGGTTCTACGGCGAGCAGGAGCCGGGGGCGTTTCAGGCGATGTATCCCGATCGCGACGTGCTCAACGGCGGCGCACTGACGCCGGCGGGACGAATGGGCCTGGTGCGCGCCTCCGGCGCGGCGCCCGCGTTTCCGCCGTCCGCTCATCTCCGCCCGTATGATCGGCTGCCGCAGCGGCGATGACGGGTCGCCTGGAAGGCGTCCTACGATCTGCTGCCCGGACAGCGGCTGCAGCGCTACGTCTGAGAGATGGGCGCGATCACGAACGGCCGTCACCTCGCGCGGTCGTGATTGGGATGCCGCTTTCGCCTGCCTACATCATCGCCTGCGCGAATTGGTACGCAACAGGGAAGACCAATCATGATCGCATTCAGGAGCCTGGCGGCAGCTCTGCTGATGTCGCCACTGGCGGCCACCGCGGCGTCGGCCCAATTCTCCGAGCCGGCGGCATATGCGGCCATGCATCCCGACCGCGATGTGCTCAATGGCGGCGCGCTGACGCCGGCGGCGCAGGCGGAGCTGGCTCGCCGTGGCCCGCCGGCCTTTCCGAATGCAAATGCAGCGATGCCGCCAGCCGATCCCGTGAGGGCGCATCGGCGTCATCGGCGCTGAGCGCGTCGCCTCAGCTCGCGTGCTCCTCGCGCTCGTGGATGACGCTGGCGCGGCCGACGATGAGATCGTCGACCTGCCCGATGCGCGAGGCGTCCTTGCCGGCATAGGGCAGGGAGTGCAGCACGCAGCGCATCGCGTTCAGCCGCGCGCGCTTCTTGTCGTCCGACTTGATCACGGTCCACGGGCAGTCGGCAGTGTCGGTGGAGAAGAACATCGCCTCCTTGGCGCGGGTGTAGTCATCCCATTTGTCGAGCGAGGCGGTGTCGATCGGCGACAGCTTCCACTGCTTGAGCGGATGCGCCTCGCGCTCCTTGAAGCGGCGGCGCTGCTCCTCGCGGCTGACCGAGAACCAGAACTTGATGAGATGCATGCCGCTGCGCACGAGATTGCGCTCGAACTCCGGCACCTGGCGCAGGAACTCGTCATATTCGGCCTGCGAGCAGAAGCCCATCACGCGCTCGACCCCGGCGCGGTTGTACCATGAGCGATCGAACAGCACGATCTCGCCCGCGGTCGGCAGGTGCTCGACATAGCGCTGAAAATACCATTGGCCGCGCTCGACGTCGCTCGGCTTGTCCAGCGCGACGACGCGGGCGCCGCGCGGATTGAGATGCTCCATGAAGCGCTTGATGGTGCCGCCCTTGCCGGCGGCATCGCGGCCCTCGAACAGCAGCACCAGGCGCTGCCGCGCATCCTTCATCCAGTTCTGCAGCTTGAGCAGCTCGGTCTGCAGGATGAATTTCTGTTCCTCATAGTCCTTGCGGTACATGCGGAATTTGTAGGGGTAGCCGCCCTGGCGCCAGTTGTCGGCGAGCTCGTCGGAGGTGTGACGCTTGTCGGGCTTGGCCTTGCCCTCGATCAGCGCCTTCATCAGCTTGGCATCGTCGGGCGCGGCACCATCCAGCATCGCCTTGACCGGCGCAGAGTTGGCGTCGAGGGCCGGCGGTCCGTTGAGCACGGTCTCGAACGCCGACAGCCCGGTGATCTGCGCGGCCTGCATCTGTTCGTCGACCAGCGACTGCGCGATCGGATCGAGCCTGGCGGCGGACTGCCGGCGCGCGACACGCGCGGTGGCGGCTGCGCGCTTCATGCGTTGGCCGTTGGAGGCCTTGCCCTTCGTGGTCCTGGACTTTGCCATGCGATCCCGTCGCCTGCTGCTGGATTAACAGAGATGTGAATCGATCTCTATCCGCCAAGGACCCTGCGTCAGGTTGACGTGGATCAACCGGCCGCAGGCGGGTACCAGCGAGGCGGGCGAAATCGCCTCGCGCGGTAAAGCCGGCGTTACACTACGATCGACAGCCGCTTCGCGGCCCGTGTGATTCCGGTGTAGAGCCAGCGGGCGCGGCTCTCCTGGAAGGCAAAGCTCTCGTCGAACAGCACCACGTCGTCCCATTGCGAGCCCTGCGACTTGTGCACGGTCAGCACGTAGCCGTAGTCGAACTCGTCGTAGGGCTTGCGCTGCTCCCACGGGATGTCCTCGATGCCGCCGCCGAAGCATTCGCCGCGCACCGAGACTTTCGTTACCTTGCGTCCGAGATCCTCGTCGGGCGCGACCCGCATCGTCACGATCTCGGATTTCGAGGTCGCGCGCGACTTCACCCGCCATAGCCCGCCATTGAACAGGCCCTTCTTGCGGTTGTTGCGCAGGCAGACCAGCTTGTCGCCGGCGACGGGGAGGGCGTCCTCGATGTCGAGGCGCTGCCGAAAGCGGTTGTTGTAGGCGCGGCGGGTGACGTTGCGGCCGACCAGCACCTGGTCCGCCTCCATCACGCGCGACGGATCGAGCTCGCGGCGCTCCACCACCTCGCTCTCGCCGTAGCGGCCGATGTCGAGCGTGTTGCCTTCGCGCACGTCCATCGACATCCGCACGATCGGATCGTCCTTGGCCTGGCGATGCACCTCGGTGAGCATCACGTCGGGCTCGCTCTCGGTGAAGAAGCCGCCGCCCTTGACCGGCGGCAGCTGCGCGGGATCGCCGAGCACCAGCAACGGGCAGTCGAAGGACAGGAGATCACGGCCGAGATCGGCGTCGACCATCGAGCATTCGTCGATGATGATCAGCTTGGCCTTGGACGCCGGCGCGTCGTCCCACAATTCGAAGTTCGGCTGCTCCTCGCCGCTCTCCTGCGCGCGATAGATCAGCGAGTGGATGGTGGAGGCATTGTCGCAGCCCTTGCTGCGCATCACCAGCGCCGCCTTGCCGGTGAAGGCCGCGAACTTGACCTCGCCGTCGACGTCTTCGGCGATGTGGCGGGCCAGCGTGGTCTTGCCGGTTCCGGCATAGCCGAACAGCCGGAACACCTGCGGCGTGCCGTTCTTGCCCGGCTTGGCCTTCAGCCAGTCGCCGACGGCCTTGAGCGCGGAATCCTGATGCGGGGAGAAGGTGGTCATGGCTCACGAGGATGGAGCCGCGCGGCGACTCGGGGACATTCCGTGAACCTAAGGGCTGGCGGGGAGAGATCAAGCGCTCGATGCGAATGGGTCCACGCCTCCCCCGCTTGCGGGGGAGGTCGCATCGCATCGGAAGATGCGATGCGGGTGGGGGAACGCTCCGGCGGGACTGCCCGTGTGGCGCCCCCACCCCAGCCCTCCCCCGCAAGCGGGGGAGGGAGCGCAGTGTGCTCGAGGCGGCCGCCGGGCCCGTTAAGAAGGTTACTGCCAGCCCGGAACGCCGCGCATGTCCGGCAGATGGTGCGCGATGCCCTTGTGGCAGTCGATGCAGGTCTTCTCGCCGGTGAAGAGGAAGCGCTGGTGCGCTTCGACGGCGCGCGGCGACTGCTTGGTGATGTCCATCGACTGCGCGCTGTGGCAGTTGCGGCATTCGAGCGAATCATTGGCCTTGAAGCGCGCCCATTCGTGCAAGGCCAGCTCCAGCCTGCGGTCGGTGAACTTCTCGCGGGTGTTGATCGAGCCGAACAGATGGCCCCAGACCTCCTTGGAGGCCTGCATCTTGCGCGCGATCTTGTCGGTCCAGTTGTGCGGCACATGGCAGTCCGGGCAACTGGCGCGCACGCCGGAGCGGTTGGAGAAGTGGACGGTCGACTTCAGCTCTGAAAACACGTTGTCGCGCATCTCGTGACAGCCGGTGCAGAACTTCTCGGTGTTGGTGATCTCCAGCGCGGTGTTGAAGCCGCCCCAGAAGATGACGCCGGCGAGGAAGCCCGCCAGCACCAGCACGCCGAGCCCGAACACGGAGCTCGGCTTCAGCAGCACGTCGATGAGGTCGAGAATGAACTGCCAGGCGCGGCGGACAAGGCCGAGCCGCTTCTCGGGGACGGGCGCTTTGGCGCCCGCCGGGATGTCGGCGCTGCTCATCGCTTGCCACCCGGCCTGTCGTGCGCCAGCAGCGTGTCGATGTCGACGAAGTCGTTGCTGACCGGCGGGTTGGCGACGCTCTGCGGCACGTGGCACTGGGTGCAGAAGAAGCGGCGCGGCGACACCGACGCCAGGAACTGGCCGTCGCGATCCATGAAGTGGGTGATCGACAGCATCGGCGCCTTCGACTCCGCGGTGCGCGCCCGGGCGTGGCAGGACAGGCATTTGTTGCCCTGCATGTCGACCTGATAGCCGTCGATGGCATGCGGGATCACCGGCGGCTGCTCCGGATAGTTGCGCACCTCCCTCTCGGCGGTGTTCTTCATCGGCTGGATCGGCGGCGCCGGGCCTTCGTCGTTGAGCGGCGCGGGACCGCGCAGGGACGAGCTGACGCTCTGGGCGAGCAGCGCGCTCGACCCGGCTGCAACGCTGGCCGCGACCAGCATCATGGCAAGTTTCCTGATCATGATCGTCACACCCGCTCGATGCGCACGGCGCATTTCTTGTAGTCGGTCTGCAGCGAGATCGGATCGGTGGCGTCGAGCGTCACCTTGTTGATCAGCTTCGACTCGTCGAACCACGGCACGAACACGAGCCCGCGCGGCGGCTTGTCGCGGCCGCGGGTCTCGACGCGGGCGCGGATAAAGCCGCGCCGCGAGGCGACCTTGACCTCGTCGCCGCGCCGCAGGTTGGCTTCCTGCGCATCGTCCGGATGCATGAAGCAGACGGCTTCGGGGAAGGCCTTGTAGAGCTCGGGCACGCGGCGCGTCATCGTGCCGGAATGCCAATGCTCGACCACTCGGCCCGTCGACAGCCAGAACGGGTAGTCCTTGTCGGGCGATTCCGCCGGCGGCTCGTAGGGCAAAGCGAAGATGCGAGCCTTGCCGTCGGGGAAGCCGTAGAACTGCACGCCGGTGCCAGCCTTGACGTAAGGATCGGAGCCCTCGCGGAAGCGCCAGCGCGTCTCCTTGCCGTCGACCACCGGCCAACGCAGGCCGCGCTCTTTGTGGTAGGCCTCGAACGGCGCCAGGTCATGGCCATGGCCGCGGCCGAACGAGGCGTATTCCTCGAACAGGCCCTTGTGGACGTAGAAGCCGAACGCCTTGGATTCGTCGTTGGCATAGCCCGGCTCGATCTGGTCGAGCGGAAACTTGTCGACCTGGCCGTTCTTGTAGAGCACGTCGAACAGCGTCTTGCCGCGATATTCCGGTTTCTTGGCGATCAATTCCTCGGGCCAGACCTCCTCGATCTTGAAGCGCCTGGAGAACTCCATCAACTGCCAGAGATCCGAGCGTGCCTCGCCGGGTGCCGACACGAGCTGGTGCCAGAACTGCGTGCGGCGCTCGGCATTGCCATAGGCGCCTTCCTTCTCCACCCACATCGCGGTCGGCAGGATGAGATCGGCGGCGAGCGCGGTCACCGACGGATAGGCGTCGGAGACGACGATGAAATTGTCCGGATTGCGGAAGCCCGGATAGGTCTCCTCGTTCGCGTTCGGGCCGGCCTGCAGGTTGTTGTTGACCTGTACCCAATAGGCGTTGAGCAGGCCGTCCTTCAGCATCCGGCTCTGCAGCACGGCGTGATAGCCCGGCTTGTCGGGGATCGTGCCTTCCGGCAACTGCCAGATGTGCTCGGCCTTGGTGCGGTGCTCCTTGTTGGTGACGACCATGTCGGCGGGCAGGCGGTGCGAGAAGGTGCCGACCTCGCGCGCGGTGCCGCAGGCCGAAGGCTGGCCGGTCAGCGAGAACGGGCTGTTGCCGGGCTCGCTGATCTTTCCGGTCAGGAGGTGGATGTTGTAGACGAGGTTGTTGCACCAGACGCCGCGGGTGTGCTGGTTGAAGCCCATGGTCCAGAACGAGACCACCTTGGTCTTCGGATCGGCATAGAGCTCGGCCAGCGCCTCGAGCCGATTCAGCGGCACGCCGGACATCTCGGCGGCCTTCTCCAGCGTGTAGTCGGAGACGAACTTGGCATACTCGTCGAACGAGATGTCGGTGGCATCGTTGGCCTTGGCGGCACCCGTCGCCTTCTTCTGCAGCGGATGCTCCGGGCGCAGGCCGTAGCCGATGTCGGTCTGGCCCTTCTTGAACACCGTATGCGCCTGGACGAACTCCTTGTTGACGCGGCCGGTCTTGATGATGTGGTTGGCGATCGCATTGAGGAGATAGAGATCGGTCTGCGGCTTGAACACCATGCCGATGTCGGCGAGGTCGAATGAGCGGTGCTCGAAGGTCGAGAGCACGGCGACCTTGACATGCGGCGCCGACAGCCTGCGGTCGGTGACGCGGCTCCATAGGATCGGATGCATCTCCGCCATGTTGGAGCCCCACAGCACGAACGCGTCGGTGGCCTCGATGTCGTCGTAGCAGCCGGGCGGCTCGTCGATGCCGAAGGTGCGCATCATGCCGGCGACGGCCGAGGCCATGCAGTGCCGCGCATTCGGATCGATGTTGTTGGAGCGGAAGCCGGCCTTGAACAGCTTCGAGGCCGCATAGCCTTCCCAGATCGTCCACTGTCCGGAGCCGAACATGCCGACGCCGGAAGGCCCGCGCTTCTTCAGCGCCTCCTTGTACTTCGCGGCCATGACGTCGAACGCTTCGTCCCAGGAGACGGGCGTGAACTCGCCGTTCTTGTCGTATTTGCCATTGGTCTTGCGCAGCATCGGATGCGTCAGGCGATCATGGCCGTACATGATCTTCGAGAGAAAGTAGCCCTTGACGCAGTTCAGGCCGCGATTGACCTCGGCCTTGATGTCGCCATGGGTGGCGACGACGCGGTTGTCCTTGGTCGCGACCATCACGCTGCAGCCGGTGCCGCAGAAGCGGCAGGCGGCCTTGTCCCATTTCAACTCGGAGGCTTCGCGCTCGGTGACGAGGTTCGCCGCGAGCGAGGCGCTCGGCATGCCGGCGGCGGCCGCGGCAATCGCGGCGGCCTCCAGCTTCAGCATGTGGCGGCGATCGATCTTCATGTCGGTCATTGGAGTCTCGT
The DNA here is from genome assembly GCF_032380995.1 of Bradyrhizobium sp. SZCCHNR2028. Taxonomy (NCBI): domain Bacteria; kingdom Pseudomonadati; phylum Pseudomonadota; class Alphaproteobacteria; order Hyphomicrobiales; family Nitrobacteraceae; genus Bradyrhizobium; species Bradyrhizobium sp. SZCCHNR2028. Next base: position 67,463 of record NZ_JAUHJF010000016.1, read on the forward strand.
GTGATTAGCCGGCGTCGATGGCGTGGAAGACGAGGCAGGCGGAGTGCACGTGCGGCAGCAGTCCGATCCGGTTCATGGTGGCGCCGAGCGCGCCGGCATCGGGCGCATCGACGACCACGATCAGCTTGCCGCGCTCGTCGCGGCCGTGGATCTCGCAGCCGGACAGCGCGAGGATGTCGGCTTCGACGCGATCGAGCTGCTCGGGGCGGGTCTGCACGATGATGCTGGCGATCTCGCCCTTGGCCGGCGCGACGACGGGATCGGCGGTGAGGACACGGCCGGTGATCAGCGCGCGGCGGTCGAGGGAGGTGCGGTGGGAGAGCATGGGCGTGGTCGTTCCAATCAATGCGCAGCAGGTGGGCCGGGCGGCCCGACCATCATCTGGTAGACCCACACCGTGAGCCCGTAGGAGCCGACGGTGGCGACCGCGAGCGCGGGCATCAGCACGGCGGTGAGAAACAGGAAGGCAAAAATTTCCATGCGTCTGCGACGCGCATGCGCGTTCGCATCGCTGCCAACGAGCGACATGAGAGAATTCTCTGCTAGGGGAGGTTCAGGAGGGATTGCGGCATCCGGGCCGCGCCTAATCCTATGTTTAAGAAAGCTCCGGAAACCGGCGTTGACCTGGATCAAGCGGGCGGAACCTCGCGCACACCGGCGCACCGCCAGAGCGGAGTCGCGCCGGTCCCACCGAGATCTTGGTTGATGGGCCGTGAAGACGCGTGATCGCATCTTTGCTTGCGAGAAATTCTCGCTGCTTTGCGTGGGGGCCTCGATACGATCATCCCCTCTGGTCGTGAGCCGAGAGGACCGGCATCACTATTTTCCAGGGGTGCTCGACACGCGTTTCGCCCGCCACCATCATCCTGTGCATCGCATCAACGTAGATGCACAAGGGTGATCGGAGAGGGCAATGAAGCGGCGTGATTTTCTGAAACTGTCGTTGGCATCGGCTGCGGTGATGGCCTCAGCGGCGCCGCTGCGCGCCGAGGACAAGCTGAAGGAGATCCGCATCGGCACCCAGAAGGGCGGCTTCTTCCCGGCGGTGAAGGCGCGCCGCACCATCGAGGATACGTTCAAGCCTGTCGGCATCGACATCGTCTGGGTCGACTTCCAGTTCGGTCCGCCGCTGCTGGAAGCCATCAATGTCGGCAGCGTCGACTTCGGCTATGTCGGCGACGCCCCGCCGATCTTCGCGCAGGCTGCCAGCGCCAAGATCCGCTATGCGGCCGCCGTCAAGCAGAACGGCAGCAGCCAGGCGATCATCGTGCCCAAGGACTCGCCGATCAAGACGCTGGCCGATCTCAAGGGCAAGCGCGTCGCCTTCGGCAAGGGCTCGAGCGCGCACAATCTCCTGGTTGCCGCGCTGGAGAAGGCGGGCCTGTCCTGGACCGACATCACGCCGGCGCCGCTCGCGCCCGCCGATGCCACCGCCGCCTTCGTCAAGGGCTCGGTCGACGCCTGGTCGATTTGGGATCCGTATCTCGCGCTCGCCGAGCTCAAGGAGAATGCGCGGGTGATCGCGTGGGACAAGGACGTGCACAAGCCGAACTCGTTCTACATCGTCGGCTCCGACTTCGTCGAAAAGTACCCGGCCGTGGTGGCCAGGCTGAACGCCGCCTTCGCCGCGGAGGGCGTGTGGGCCAACAGCCATCACGAGGAGGTCGCCAAGGCCCAGGCCGAGGCCACCGGCGTCGATCTTGAGGCGGTCAAGCGCTTCGTCGACCGCTCGGTCTATAGCGTCGTGCCGATCGACGACGAGGTCATCAAGAGCCAGCAGGCCGTCGCCGACCGCTTCGCCCGGGTTGGGCTCATCCCGAAACAAGTCAACGTCGCCGACATCGTCTGGAAGTGGATGCCGTCCACCTGACGCTCGCCTGCGACACGATCCGAAAGAGAACGACATGAGCAATGCTTCGAAGCCCAATGTGCTGTGGTTCCTGCCGACCCATGGCGACGGCCGCTATCTCGGCACCTCGCAAGGCGGCCGCGAGGTCAACTTCAACTATCTGCGCCAGGTCGCGCAGGCCGCCGACCAGCTCGGCTATTTCGGCGTGCTGATCCCGACGGGGCGCAGCTGCGAGGATTCCTGGATCGTGGCGTCGGCCGTGGCGCCTTTCACCGAGAAGCTGCGCTATCTCGTCGCGGTGCGTCCGGGTCTGCAATCGCCGGCCGTGGCCGCGCGCATGACTGCGACGCTGGACCGCGTCACCAACGGACGCCTGCTGGTCAACGTCGTCACCGGCGGCGATCCGGTCGAAAACAAGGGCGACGGCGTCTTCCTGTCGCATGAGGAGCGCTACGAGGTCACCCGCGAGTTTCTCACCGTCTACAACGCGCTGCTCGAAGGCGAAGCCGTCAACTTCGCCGGCAAGCACATCAAGGTCGAGGATGGCCGGCTGCTGTTCCCACCGGTGCAGTCGCCACGCCCGCCGCTGTTCTTCGGTGGCTCGTCGGATGCCGGCATCGACGTCGCCGTCGATACGGTCGAGAAGTATCTTACCTGGGGCGAGCCGCCGGCAGATGTCGCGGCGAAGATCGCCAAGGTGAGAGCCGTCGCCGACAGCCGTGGCCGCAAGCTGTCGTTCGGCATCCGCCTGCACGTGATCGTGCGCGAGACCAACGCGGAGGCGTGGGCGGCCGCCGACGACCTCATCAAGCACGTCACCGACGACACCATCGCCTCGGCACAGAAGATTTTTGCGCGGATGGATTCGGTCGGCCAGCAGCGCATGTCGCAGCTCCACGGCGGCCGGCGCGACAAGCTCGAGATCAGCCCGAACCTGTGGGCCGGCGTCGGCCTCGTCCGCGGCGGCGCCGGGACCGCGCTGGTCGGCGATCCCGACACGGTCGCGGCTCGCATCCGCGAGTATCAGGATCTCGGCATCGATACCTTCATCCTCTCCGGCTACCCGCATCTCGAGGAAGCCTATCGCTTCGCCGAGCTGGTGTTTCCCAAGCTTGGGCTGAACGTGTCGGAGCAGGCCGGCAACGTGACCAAACTGCGCACCAACACCGGCCCATTCGGTGAGACCATCGCCAACGAGCATCGTCCGTTGCAGAGAGCCTCGCAGTCATGAGCCTGATCGAAAGCCTTCCCAAGGTCCGCAAGCTCGCGGTGCCGAGCGCGGATGCGCTGATCCCCTGGCTGGTGCCGCTCGCGATCATCCTGATCTGGCAGGCGGCCTCTCTCGCCGGCCTGGTGTCGCCGCGGGTGCTGCCGGCGCCGAGCGACGTCGCGCGCGCCGGGTGGAAGCTGCTGTGGTCGGGTGAGCTCGGCCGCAACATCTGGGTCAGCTTCTGGCGCGCCTCGATCGGCTTTTTGATCGGCGGCAGCATCGGCTTCGCCTTCGGGCTCGCCAACGGCCTGTCGCAGCTGTCGGCGAAGCTTACCGACACCACCTTGCAAATGGTGCGCAACGTGCCACATCTGGCGCTGATCCCGCTGGTCATCCTGTGGTTCGGCATCGACGAGAGCGCAAAACTGTTCCTGGTGGCCCTCGGCGTGTTCTTCCCCGTCTACCTCAACACGCTGCACGGGATTCGCACCGTCGATCCGCAACTCATTGAAATGGGCCGCGTCTACGGCATGACCGACGGCGAGCTGTTTCGCCGCGTGATCTTCCCCGGCGCGCTGCCGTCGATCTTCGTCGGCCTGCGCTTCGCGCTCGGCATCATGTGGCTCACCTTGATTGTCGCCGAGACGATCGCGGCCTCTTCAGGCCTCGGCTACATGGCGATGCAGGCGCGCGAGTTCATGCAGATCGACGTCGTCGTGCTCTCCATCCTGATCTACGCCCTGCTGGGCAAGGTCGCCGACAGCGCTTCGCGGGTGCTGGAACGGATGACGCTGTCCTGGCATCCGGCCTTCAGCAAACATTGAGGTTCGTAAATGCAGCAAGCGCTCCGAATTCCCGTGTCCGGCGCCGAGGCGATCGACGGCGCTGACGTGATCGGGCAGGCTGAGGCCTTCCGCCACGCGAGGAAGCCAGGCGTGACCCCGGCCAAACCCGAGACGCGCGGCCTGCCGCTGGTGATCCGCGACCTTCGCAAGGCGTTCGGCGACAACGAGGTGCTGCGCGGCATCGATCTCGAGATTCCGGCCGGTCAGTTCGTCGCGATCGTCGGTCAGAGTGGCTGCGGCAAGAGCACGCTGCTCCGCCTGATCGCAGGTCTGGACAAGCCGACGTCGGGCAGCATCAGCTTCGGTGAAGCCGCGGCGCGGCCCGAGGACGTCCGCGTCATGTTCCAGGAACCGCGGCTGCTGCCGTGGGCGCGGGTGCTCGGCAATGTCGAGGTCGGCCTCGGCCGCGAGCGCAAGGCCGCCGGCGCGCATGAGCGCGCGCGGCAGGCGCTGGAGGAAGTGGGTCTCGCCGACAAGCGCGACCAATGGCCGGCGGTGCTGTCCGGCGGCCAGAAGCAGCGCGTCGCGCTGGCGCGCGCGCTCGTCAGCGGTCCGCGCCTGCTGGCGTTCGACGAGCCGCTCGGCGCCCTCGATGCGTTGACGCGGATCGCGATGCAGCGGCTGCTGGAGCGGGTCTGGGCCGATCAAACCTTCACCGCAATCCTGGTCACCCATGACGTGGCGGAAGCCGTGGCCCTGGCCGACCGGGTTCTGGTCATCGAGAATGGCCGGATCGCCGAGGACATCAGGGTCGATCTGCCGCGCCCGCGCCAGCGCGGCTCTGCGGAGCTTGCGGCGCTGGAAGGCTCGATCCTGGGCCAGTTGCTTGGACCGGGCACGGCGGGTTAGGAGATATCATCGCAATGAACTCCATCATCCGTCACATGCCCGATGCTACGGCGCTTCAGCCTGACTTCCGCTCTGCGATGCGCCAACTGGTCGGCGGCGTCAGCGTCATCACCGTAGGGCGCGGCGATGATGTGACCGGTATGACCGTGAGTTCGCTGGCGTCGCTGTCCATCGAGCCGCCCTCGGTGATCGTGAGCCTGAACCGGAACGCCTCGTCCTGGCCGATCCTGCAGCGGGAGCGTGTTTTCGGCGCCAATCTGCTCGCCGCGGACCAGATCGGCGTGGCCGAGCGGTTCTCGGGTAAAGGCGGTCTCAGAGGCGCCGAGCGGTTCGCCGGCGCCGAGTGGCGCAAGCACGTGACCGGCGTGCCGCTCCTGGTCGGGGCGCTCGCCGCGCTGGACTGCGAGGTCGAGGAGATCATCGAGCGGCATTCCCATGGCATCGTGATCGGCCGCGTGGTGCATGTCGAGGTGGCGCCGCAAGCGGCAGCCCTGGCGTATTGGCATGGCGGCTATGTGCACGTCGATCGCGACGCGGACATCGCCCGACTTGGCCCCCTCGGCGGGGCCGATCCGCAGGACGTGCCGTAGGGGGTGAGCGGCGGTTGGTCGCAGGGTGGCGTCCCGAAGCTGAACGCCGTAAAAGCACCGCGGCCTTGAGGCGGTGTTTGCGGCGGAGCTGATGAAACGGATCGGAACCTGGGCGCTCTACGTGATCGGCACCGTCGCGATCCTTTATCTCGCGCTCTATGCCTATGCCGTGCTGACGCAACGCGAGTTCACGCCCGGCGATCCCATTCACATCTTCCGCAATCCCGAGGCGCCGAACTATTCGTGAGGTCGTGCCCGGCGACGACGCGCCGGCGTGTTCTCGCGAACCCACGGATCCGGGGACTGCTGACAGTCCTGTAGCTGCATCCAATCGTCGGTCAGAAACTGCACGCGGCAGCGGCGCCACACTTTGATGCGCCCGCCATCCGGCGACGTCTCGGCATCGGACAACGAGAGGGTGGGCGGCCGCCAGCGATAGCTGCGTTCATTGTCCCAGCCGTCGCAGCCCTCCCTGCCACAGGCGATCGTTCGCGAGATCAGCTTGCCCTTGCCTGCGAAGCACCAGCTCCGGGCGCCCCATTCCTGACCCGACGACGGATTGACGAGCGGCGCGTGCGACGTCTGCTCCCAGCAGCCGGACAGCACGCCGCGCGTTGCGGCATCAGCCGGCGAAACGGCAAGCGGCGCGCCGAGGGCCAGCGCGCCGCCGAGAACGATCCGGATGGGCAGATTATACGGCGCTCGGCACGCGCGGCGTGTCGCCGGAGCCTGGCGGCGGGATCGGCACGCCGCCGTCGGCATATTCGTTGAGCTTGTTGCGCAACGTGCGGATCGAGATGCCCAAGATATTGGCCGCATGTGTCCGGTTGCCCAGGCAGTGCTTCAGGGTCTCCAGGATCAGGTCACGTTCGACATCGGCGACCGTGCGGCCGACCAAAGCGCGTGTGACCTGTTCCGCGGCCATCGTAGCATGCGCGACGGCAGGCTGGGTCTTGCCGATGTCGAGACGGGTGCCGTCCGGCGTGAGGATGGCATCCGGCCCGATCTCGTCGCCCTGCGCCATCAGCACCGCGCGATGCATCGTGTTCTCCAGCTCGCGCACGTTCCCCGGCCAGCGATTGGTGGTGAGGATGCGCTTGGCTTCCGCCGAGATCGGCCGCAGCGGCACGGCATTGGCCTCGGAGTATTTGCGCGCGAAATGCTGTGCCAGCTCGAGAATGTCGGCGGGGCGCTCGCGCAGCGGCGGGATCTTCAGGTTGACGACGTTGAGGCGGAACAGCAGGTCCTCGCGGAACGTGCCCTCGCGAACGGCGTCGGCAAGGTTGCGGTTGGAGGTCGCGATGATGCGGATATCGACCGGCACCGGGCGGGTGCCGCCGACGCGGTCGATCACGCGCTCCTGGATGGCGCGCAGCAGCTTGGACTGCAGCCGCACGTCCATTTCCGAGATTTCGTCGAGCAGCAGGGTGCCGCCATTGGCCTCCTCGAACTTGCCGATGCGGCGGGCGACCGCGCCGGTGAAGGCGCCCTTCTCGTGGCCGAACAGCTCGGATTCCAGCAGATGCTCGGGGATCGCGGCGCAGTTGATCGAGATGAAGGGACGCTTGGCGCGGGCCGAGCGGGTGTGGACGTAGCGCGCCAGCACCTCCTTGCCGGTGCCGGACTCGCCGGTGATCATCACCGAGGCGTCGGAGCCGGCGATCTGCTGGGCGAGCTTGATCACCTTGGCCATCGCCTCGTCGCGATAGACGAGGTCGCGCGAATCGTTGGCGACGGCGGCGAGCACCGCCGCGATCAGCTCGGGATCCGGCGGCAGCGGAATGTATTCCTTGGCGCCGGCATGGATGGCGGCGACCGCGGCGCGTGCATCGCTGGTGATGCCGCAGGCGACGATCGGCACGTGGATGTGCTCGGCGTCGAGCCGCATCACCAGGTCGCGGATGTCGAGCGCGACGTCGACCAGCAGCAGGTCGGCGCCCTTGCCGCCGCGCAGCACGCGCATCGCCTGCTCATTGTCCTCGGCATGGGTGACGGTGGCGCCGTTCTCCATGGCGATCTTGGTGGCCGTCGTCAACTGGCCCTTCAGCGTTCCGACGATGAGAAGCCGCATGTTGGTCTCCTATTCGGTCGCGCCGCTCTCGATCGGCACGCAGGTCATGCCTGTCAGTTGCGGTCGGACTTGATGATTTCGGTCATCGTCACGCCGAGCTTGTCTTCGACCAGAACCACCTCGCCGCGTGCCACGAGCCGGTTGTTGACGTAGATGTCGATCGCCTCGCCGACCTTGCGGTCGAGCTCGAGCACAGTGCCGGGCCCGAGCTTCAGGAGCTCGCCAACATCCATCTTCGAGCGGCCGAGCACGGCCGAGACCTGAACCGGGACGTCGAACACCGCCTCGAGGTCGGCCGCGATGCGCGCGGCATGCTCTTCTTCGTTGTAGCCGACGTCCCCGCCCAACGGAGGTGCGTCCGCAGAATTGAGGTCGGGAAGCGGGATCTCGTTGTCGCTCATGACTTAAACTCCTTCGGCCGCCACAGCGGCCTAGTTCTTCCTGGACGCCATGTAGCGTCCGACCAGCTCGTTGATCTTGGCGTCGATCGCAGCGCGCTCCAGCACCACGCCGCCATCGGCCCACTCGATGCGGCAGTCGCCGGTCGCGATCTCCGGCTCGGCGAGGATCACGAGGCGTCCCTCGAAGCCGCTCTGCTTGGCGAGCTTCTCGATCTTCTCGCGGGCGAGCTCGTACAGCGTCTCGTTGATGCGCAGCACGAGGTGTGGCGTGGCCACCAGATGCGCGAAGCAGTCGTGCACGAGTCCGACGATCTCGCCGAGCGGCTCCGCGTCGATCAGCGCCGCGCACAGCTTGCGGGCGACGGCGACCGCCACATCGACGGCCTCGGTTTCCATCCGCTGCTCGATGCCTTCGAAGCGGGCGGAGATGCCCTGCAACTGGATGTTGATCTGCTCCAGCGCCGACGCGACGCGGCGGTCGGCCTCGACCTTGGCTTCGCGCTGAGCCGCCTCATAGCCGTTGCGGTAGGCGGCGGCTTCGGCGGCCGCGACCTTCTGTGCGATCTCGGCGGACGTGGCCGCACGCTCCCGCGTCGTCTTCTCCGGCGCGGCGAAGTCGGTATCGAACAGGAATTTCGCGGGCTGAGCCATCAATACACCAGTTCGTCGTCGGCGCGGTTCTTGCTGAGCATGATCTCGCCCTTGGCGGCGAGATCCTTGGCGAGATTGACGAGCAGGGCCTGCGCCTCGTCGACGTCGCGCAGTCGCACCGGTCCCATGGCGGCCATGTCGTCCTGCAGCATCTTGGCGGCGCGCGACGACATGTTGCCGAAGAAGAAGTTGCGGACCTCCTCGTTGGCGCTCTTGAGCGCCACGCCGAGCTTGTCCTTGTCGACATTGCGCAGCAGCGTCTGCGCCGAGGCGGAATCGAGCTTGATCAGGTCGTCGAAGGTGAACATCAGCGCCTTGATGCGCTCGGCTGACTCCCGGTTATCTTCCTCCAGCGAGGTGATGAAGCGGGTCTCGGTCTGGCGGTCGAAATTGTTGAAGATCTCGGCCATGACCTCGTGGGCGTCGCGGCGCCGGGTCTGCGACAGGTTCGACATGAATTCGGTGCGCAAGGTCTGCTCCACCCGCTCGATGACCTCCTTCTGCACCGCTTCCATGCGGAGCATGCGGCCGATCACGTCGAGCGCCATGTCCTCGGGCAGGATCGCGAGCACGCGCGCGGCATGCTCCGGCTTCAGCTTGGACAGCACGACCGCGATGGTCTGCGGATATTCGTTCTTGAGGTAGTTGGCGAGCACCTCTTCCTGGACGTTGGAGAGCTTCTCCCACATGTTGCGGCCGGCGGGGCCGCGGATCTCGTCCATGATGCCGTTGACGCGCTCCGGCGGCAGATATTGCTGCAGCAGCCGCTCGGTGGCGTCGAAATTGCCCATCAGCGCGCCGGAAGCAGACATGCGCGAGACGAATTCGAGCATCAGGTCCTCGACGACGTCGGCTTCGATGGTTCCCAGCGTCGACATCGCGAGCGACAGCTCACGCACCTCGTCGTCATCGAGCTGCTGCCAGATCTTGCCGCCATACTGCTCGCCGAGCGCGAGCATCATCACGGCAGCGCGCCGCGGGCCGCTCAAGGGCTCGGTCTTCGGGCGCTGCGCCTGGCGGCTCGCCAGCGTCGCGATCACCGTGGAAATGTCGTTGTTGTTGGCGTTGGCGTTCTGGGTCTGCGGCAGCGACATGGCGTCTACGTTCTTTTCAGTTCAGGCGGTTCACGTCGGTGGGATCAGTTCTGCTGCGGCTCGGCGAGCCACTGGCGGATGATGGCGGCGGCTTCGCCCGGGTTGCGGTCGGCCAGCTCGCCCACCCGGTGGACGGACTGGGCGTGGACCTGGCCCTGGACCTGGGCGACGTCGATCAGGCTGGCGGTCTGCTGGGCGTGAGCGGCTGCCTGGACGGTTTCGTCGGTGAGCGCCGGCAGGCCGCCGCCCAGGGCGGCGACCTCTTCGGTGGCAATGATCTTCTTCACCAGCGGCCGCACCACCATGAACACGACGACAATGCCGAGCAGCATCATCACCGCGAGCTCGATGACGTACATGACGTCATCCTTGGTGAAGTGGAGCATGCCGAGGAAGCCGGTGGGCTCGTTGATCTGCGGCACCGTGGGAGCGTCGGCGAATTTCAGGTTGACCACCTCGACCTGGTCGCCGCGCTTCTGGTCGAAGCCGATTGCGGAGCGGACCAGCGCGGCGATGCGGTCGAGCTCGTCCTTGCTGCGCTCCTGATAGACCAGCTCGCCCTTTTCGTTCTTGGAGTAGGCGCCGTCGACCAGCACCGCGACCGAGATGCGGTTGACCCGTCCGGCCTCGGTGACCTCCGTCTTGGTGGTCCGGGAGATCTCGTAATTGTTGGTCTCTTCGGTCTTCTTGCTCTGGTCCCGCGGCTGCTGCGGCGGCTGGTTCTGCTGGTTGCCCGGCAGCTCGTTGTTGACCGTAACCTGGCCGTTGCTCTCGTTGGTCGCCGACTGCTCTTCGCGGGTCTGGCTCGAGCGCAGCACGCGGCCTTCCGGATCGTAGCGGTCGGAGGTCTGAGTGATGCGGTTGAAGTCGAAGTCGGCGGAGAGCTGGACGCGGGCGCGGCCCGCACCGACGACCGAGGAGACGATGTCCTCGACCTGCTTGCGCATCCGCTTCTCGAAGGCGTTGCGGCGCTCGTCGCCGACCTGCTGGTCGATGTCGGTCTGGGTGCCGTCGGCGAGCAGCTGTCCGGCCTCGTCGACGATCGACACCCGCTGCGGCTTCAGGCCGTTGACGGCGGAAGCGACGAGGTGGCGGATGGCGCGGATCTGCGCCGGCTCGAGGGTGCCGCGCACGCGCACGACGATCGAGGCGGACGGCTCCGGAGTCTCGCGCGAGAACAGCGGCCGCTCCGGCAGGACGAGATGGACGCGTGCCGCCTGGACGCGGTCGATGGCGCGGATGGTGCGGGCGAGTTCGCCCTCGAGCGCGCGGAGATGGTTGATGTTCTGGACGAAGCTCGTGGTGCCCAGCGCGTCCGACTTGTCGAAGATCTCGTAGCCGACGCCACCGCCCTTGGGCAGGCCGCCCTCGGCGAGCTTCATGCGCAGCCGGGTGACCTTGTCCTTCGGCACCAGGATCACGCTGCCTTCGTTGCGGATCTCGAAGGCGATGCCCTGCCGCTCCAGATCCTTGATGATGCTGGAGGAGTCTTCCATGGTCAGGTCGGTGAAGAGGGTGGTCATCTGCGGCGCCGTCACGCGCATGATGACGAAACCGAAGAAGCCGATCAGAGCAGCGGTGACTGCGATCATGGCGGTGAGCCGCGCGGCGCCCAAACCCTTCAGAAAGTCCAAGAGACCTTGCAAGCAACTGCCCCATAGTTCGGCATTTCGACGGGTGGCTGCTGAAAGGTGATTTGAGCTTCGCGGGCCTTTACGGCCGGTTGCATAGATCGCGAAATTCAATCCTTAACCTTCACCAACACCCGCATTTCAGGTGGCGATCCGATGTCAGCCGCTGCCCCCGCCATTCGCGGGACGGGTTGCGGAGGTTGAAACGAACCACTGGGCAATTATTGCCTATGGGAAGGTTTCGATATGGTTAACGGTGGTTAAAGGGTCCTAACAAAGTGTAGACATGCAAAAAATCGGCTTGGCAGAGCCAAGCCGATTTTCGAAGAAGTCCAGTCGCGTCGGTAACGATCTATTGGCGATATTGCTGAATTCGGGTGGTGCGCAGGCCGGCCAGACCGTGCTGGTCGATCGAGAACTGCCACGACAGGAATTCGTCGACGGTCAGGGTGTAGCGGCTGCACGCTTCCTCGAGGGATAGCAAGCCGCCGCGAACGGCGGCAACGACTTCCGCCTTCCGGCGAATGACCCACCTCTTGGTGCCTGGGGCAGGCAAATCCGCGATGGTGAGCGGGCTGCCGTCAGGCCCGATGACGTATTTCACCCTCGGGCGATGGGGTTCTGTCATGGCGTACTCACAAACTCTTAACCACTGAACTCACGGTAAGACCCTACGCCGCCTCGCTTAAAATTTGCCTAAGCCAAGGGCGCGAATCCGGCGATGTGCGCGAACGCCGCCACTTCCGGTGGCGAGACGCCCCGGGAGCGGAATCGTGGTAAATGATTGGTTAAGAATTTCCGGTGCTTACGCTGACGTGTCGTCGCGGCAGCGGAGCTTGATGTTCAAGCTCAGCTGCAGGCGCATCCGCGGTCTCAGGAGCCGGTTGCGGGCCTTGGGGGCTAGCCGACGATCTGCCGGATCTGGTTGACCGTGTAGGTCTGGCCGCCGATCGTCAGCAATGGCGGCTGCTGGGTCAGGTCGACCGAGGACACCGCGCCCTGGACCTGGGTCTTGATCGCAACCGGATTGCCGTTGGTGGCGTCGGTCGCCACCGTCGTGATCTTGTACTGTCCATCCGGCCATTGCGTGCCGTCATTGCCCTGACCATTCCAGCTGTAGGTCTGGTTGTCACCGGCGTTGGCCGTATATTTGCCGGTGAAGACGGTCTGCCCGGCCTTGTTGATGATGTTGACCGTCAGATTGCAGTTCTTGGGGATGGTGAGGCCCCAGCTCGCCTTTCCACTGGACAGGCTGGTGGTGTCGCCGGCGACGACCGCGGTCTTGCCGACGAAGGCCAGCGCCTGGGTCGCCTGTGCCGTCTGCTGCATCGTGAGCAGCGATGCGAGCTGGTCGTTGGTCTTGAGCTGCTGCTCGACGCCGGCAAACTGCACGAGCTGCTGGGTGAACTGGTTGGTGTCGAGCGGATCCAGCGGATTCTGGTTCTGCAGCTGCGTCGTCAGCAGCGTCAGGAAGGTCTGGAAGTTGCCTGCAATCGTCGAGCCCGCGCTCGAGCCGAGGTTGCTGTTTCCGGATGACGAATTGGTGTTGGTCGTGCCCGAGACTGGCGGGCTTGACGTGATTGCGTCGCCGATTGCCATGGAAGCCTCCTGTTAAACCCTGATATCCACGCCGCCTTGCGCGCCGAACATCCGTCCATAGGACCGGCCGGCGAGCTGGACCGGGACGTTTTCGTCCTCGGTCACGATCAGGCGTTGTGCGTTGCCATTCTGTTGATAATCGCCGCCGTTCTGGCCGGACGAGTTCTGGTCGCGGAGCGAGAACTGCAATCCGCTATTGTTGCTCTTGAGGCCGGCGTCCTGCAGCGCCTGCTGCAGCTGCGGCGCCGTCTGCTGCAGCATCGCCAGCGTCTCCGGCTTCTCGACCCGCAGATGCGAGGTCACCTGGCCGTTGCGGTCGACGTCGATCCGGACGTCGATGCGGCCGAGCTCTGCCGGATCCAGCCTGATCTCGAAGCGGCTCTTGCCGTTGAGCGCGGAGGCTGCGATCTCGACGGCAAGCCCGTGCAGCGGCACGGTGGCCGCCGTGGCGGCTGTCGCGGTCAGGTTGGCCGAGGTGATCTGGCTGGTCGATGCGGTCGGCGTCGACAGCTGGGGCTGCACGGCGGCCGTGGCCTGTGCGCTCGGGTCGGGCGCCGGCGCGTTGGTCGGGCTGGTCGTCGGCGCGGCATTGCGATCATGTGAGGCTGGTGCCTGCACGTTGCCATTCGCCTTCCCGTCGCCGGCCTCGACGGAGTCCGGCTTGGCTGCAACAGCGGGCTGTTGGGCGAGGGCGCCATGGCCCGGCTGCTGAGCGGCCTGGACGTCGCCATTGCCCGGTTCGGTGACCTTGCCGGCGGCGCCGTCGGCGAGCCCCGTCTTGGTCTGGGTGCCCGGCTTGCCCGTCGTCTTGGTGCCGCCGGGAACGGCCGCATCGAGCGCGGCGGTGAAAGTCTGATCGGCAGATGCGGCAGCGTCGCCGGAGGCCGCCGCTGCCGTCTCGGGCGCCGCCGCGGTGGATCCGGCTCCGTCGGCATCCTTGGCCGCCCCGGTGGATTTGGCTGCGGCCGCCAGCAGACCTGCTGCGGCATCGACCGAGCCCCGCGGGCCAACACCGGATGCTCCGATGGGCGCGGTGGCGCCGGGTGCGTTGGATGTGCCGTCGCCGTCCGCCGTGCCATCGCCGGTGGCGGGGTTGGCGAGGGTGATGTCGGGCTGGATGGCGACGGCGACCGGCGTCGGCACGGCCACGGTCTGCTCGGCTATAGCGGTCGTTGCAGCGCTCGCATCCGTGCCGGCCTGATCGCCGTCCTTCTTGTCGCCCGTCTTGCCGTCGCTGGTCTTGCCGTCGGCGGTCCCAGCCGCATCGGTCTTGGTCGGCGTGCCGGTGGTCGCGTCGGCCGTGGTATCCGAACCGCTGGCGTCGGCGCGCGCAGTGCTGCCGTCGGCCTTGTCCGCCGGCTTGTCCTGCGACCTGGCCTGGGTGGTGCGATCGGCGTCGCCGGCCCGCGCCGGCTCACGGCTCGGGGTGGAGGCGCTGCCGGCGCGCGGTGACGGCGACGTGGAGGTGGGCGGCGCCGCTGTCGACGGATCCGGAGTCGCGGCGTCGACCAGTGCCGAGAAGCTGTCGGACGGCTGCGGAGCATCCTGACGGGACTGTCTCGGCGCCGTGGTCTTGAGAGCCGTGCCGGCCTGGATGTCTGACGTGACGCTGAACACCTTGGAACCTCTCGCGATGAACTCGACGAAGCAGTTCAGCAAGGAGCGGGCCAAGCCAGTGCTGTAGAAAATAGTCAATGAATTCAATTTCTTATGGAATCGATCGCGGCGTGGATCCCCCGCCGCGTCCTCGCCATTTCTGCCCGGCCGGCAAGATTTGCCGCCGGCATCTGCGACCGGCGCAATTGCTTCGCAGGAAGTGCGCCTATATTAGAGACAGATGCTTTCGTGTTGTTTCCGATCAGGACGTCCTGTCCGGAGATCGCCCGAAGCAAGCCATCCGCAAAGACGGCGCATGCGAGGCGTTCCCGCGCCGGGAACCCGTTGCCTGACGCCGCGATCGCAGTGACCGGATCATGCTCAACAGTCTCGATCTCGAAGGCCGTCCCGAAGACACCAGGGTCGTCGTCGCCATGTCCGGCGGCGTGGACTCGTCGGTGACGGCCGCGCTGTTGAAGTCGGAAGGCTACGACGTCGTCGGCATCACCCTGCAGCTCTACGATCACGGCGCGGCGACGCACCGCAAGGGCGCGTGCTGCGCCGGCCAGGACATCCACGATGCCCGCAACGTCGCCGAGCGCCTCGGCATCCCGCATTACGTGCTGGACTACGAAGACCGCTTCCGCGAGTCGGTGATCGACAATTTCGCCGCCAGCTACGCTTCGGGCGAGACGCCGGTGCCGTGCATCGAGTGCAACCGCGCCATCAAGTTCGGCGATCTCCTGAAGACCGCGCGCGAGCTCGGCGCCTCCGTGCTCGCCACCGGCCACTACGTCGCCTCGCGGCGGCTGGCGGACGGATCGCGCGCGCTCACTTGCGCGGCGGACAGCGATCGCGACCAGAGCTACTTCCTGTTCGCGACCACGCGCGAGCAGCTCGATTATCTGCGCTTTCCGCTCGGCGACATGACCAAGCCGGAGGTGCGCGAGCTCGCGCGCCGCTTCGGCCTGGAGGTCGCCGACAAGCACGACAGCCAGGACATCTGCTTCGTGCCCACCGGCCGCTATACCGACATCATCGGCAAGCTGCGCCCGAACGCCATGGAGCCGGGCGAGATCGTCGATCTCCAGGGCCGCGTGCTCGGCGTGCATCACGGCATCGCGAACTACACGATCGGTCAGCGCAAGGGCCTCGGCATCGCTGCCGGCGCGCCGCTCTACGTCGTCAAGCTGGACGTCGCCACCCGCCGCGTCGTGGTCGGCCCGCGTGAGGCGCTGCGGACGCATCGCATCACGCTACGCGAGGTCAACTGGATCGGTGACGGCGCGCTCGACGCGGCCGCGCGCGAGGGCCTCGAATTGTTCGTGCGGGTGCGCTCGACGCGGCCGCCGCAGCCGGCCTGGCTGCGCGGTGCGGACGGCCATTACGAGGTCGAGCTCGTCGCCGGCGAAGAGGGCGTCTCGCCGGGCCAGGCCTGCGTGTTCTACGATGCCGCGTCCGGCCGCGCCCGCGTGCTCGGCGGCGGCTTCATCCAGAGCGCTGTTGCGGAAAGCAGCAGCTTGGGCGGCAACGTGATCAGGCCGCAGCGCGTGGCCGAGCCGGTCCGCGGCTGATCAGCATCCATCATTCGGGGCAGGGGCATGGGGGACATCGACCGCGCGGGGGTCGAAAAGGCCTATGAGCGCTGGGCGCCGATCTACGATCTGGTGTTCGGCAAGGTCTTCGATCAGGGCCGCCAATCGACCATCGCGGAAGCCGATCGCATCGGCGGTCGCATTCTCGACGTCGGCGTCGGCACCGGCCTGTCTTTGTCGGACTATGCCCGGACCACGAAGATCTGCGGCGTCGATATCTCCGAGCCGATGCTGCGGCGGGCGCAGGCCCGCGTGCGCGAGCTGAAGCTCTTCAACGTCGAGACGCTTGCGGTGATGGACGCGAAGCATCTCGCTTTTCCCGACAATTTCTTCGACGCGGTGGTCGCGCAATACGTCATCACCGCGGTGCCGGATCCCGAAGCGACGCTCGACGATTTCATCCGCGTGTTGAAGCCCGGCGGCGAGCTGATCCTGGTCAACCACATCGGCGCCGAGAGCGGCCCGCGCCGCCTCTTCGAGCTCGCCTTCGCGCCGATCGCGCGCCGGCTTGGCTGGCGGCCGGAGTTCCCCTGGGCCCGCCTCGTGAACTGGGCCGCGAAGCATGGCGGCGTCACGCTGGCCGAGCGCCGGCCGATGCCGCCGCTCGGACACTTCTCGCTCATTCGCTACCGCAAGGGCTGATCGCCAGATACTCTGGCAGGCGCTTTGCCATGCCCTCCGCGCGGAACGCGAGCGCGGGGTTTGCGTTGCCCCGCCATGAGCATCAGGCAATCCTTGTTCCTCTC
This sequence comes from Bradyrhizobium sp. SZCCHNR2028, assembly GCF_032380995.1. Lineage (NCBI taxonomy): Bacteria > Pseudomonadati > Pseudomonadota > Alphaproteobacteria > Hyphomicrobiales > Nitrobacteraceae > Bradyrhizobium > Bradyrhizobium sp. SZCCHNR2028. The sequence goes on from NZ_JAUHJF010000016.1 coordinate 84,190, forward strand.
GTTCGCACTGGCCTCGGCCGCGGCTGCGGCCCACGCCCAGGCGCCCCCGACGCCGGCCACGCCGCCGCAGGCGACCGCGCCGGCGCCCGATGCGAATGCCGCCTGCGCGCCGAACGTCCGCGCGACGGCGACGCCCGACGGCATCACCACCGGCCGCGCCGGCGAGCCGCTCGGCGACAAGCTGGCGAAGACCAACGGCGTGTTGTGTCCGCCGAGCGGGGTCGATCCGGAGATGCACGCGCCGACCCCGGAGGGCGGCACGACGCCGGTGATTCCGCCGCCCGGCAGCCCCGGCGGCAATCCGAACGTGCAGCCGAAGTGAGCCTCTTGTGATCTGCATTGCCGAGCTGCCGCTCTCTCCCGCGTCGGCCCGTGCCCCTCGGCGAGCGACGGATACATTCGCAAGGCCTTGGAGAGTCGCCTAGAATCCGCTGGTGCGAAAACCGCTGCGGCCGGCGAGCTTTGCTTGACAGGGGCGGAGACGCCTCCTTATATGCCGCCCGTTCACAAGGCCCGGCGCCCGCTTCGGCTGGTCTTGCCTTGATCGAACACCGTGGCGGGGTAGCTCAGCTGGTTAGAGCACGGGAATCATAATCCTGGGGTCGGGGGTTCGAGTCCCTCCCCCGCTACCACGCGTGACCCACTATTGTAGCGGGCCTCTGGGAACACATCTCTCCCGAGCAATGCGGCCAGCTTTCCCTTGACTTCAATCTCAAAGCCCTCCTGGGGTCCCTTCGGGTGAACCGCGACGCCATGCACGAGGGCCCGGAAATCGTCGATCAGGGTGCCTCGGTCGTCCTCCGCGCTGGCGTGGTCCGCCATCGTTTCCGCTAGCGCGCCGACAGTCGCGACATAGCGGTCCAAGGTTGCCGGATGCAGGGCAACAGGGACGGGGGCTTCCTCGAGCGCGGCCAGTTCCGCCTCAACACGCTGTCGTTCCTCCTTCAGCTCGGCGATCCGCTGCCGGGCATCCTCCTCGGAGATGACGTAGCGAATCACAAGGTCGATGTTGCGCTGCCGCTCGCCCTCGATCCGATCGCGCTTCGCCTCCAGTCGCGTGCGCGTTGCGGCCGCGTCTCCGGCAAGCCGCTCTCTCTCACGATTGTAGTTGCGCACGTAGATTTCGATCAGCCGAGGATCCTTCAATCCTCGGCCATGCCGCTTAGGACCAGATTCTCGACGTCCCGAACGTACAAGATCCTGCGGTTCGAACAGCTGCCGCTTTCGCGCACGGCCGAACAGCGGACCCGGGTCTTAGCAATCGCGCGATTTCCGGGTACGAACCTCCTCCGTGCGCAACAGCGCACGGACGCAACGGCGTAGCGCTCCATGCGCGGCGTCCACACGCATTGCGCTGCGTCGCGCCCAATCCTCAAGCCCAAGGATCACGCACAATGTTGCTGCGCTGATTGTGGTTCTTGATGTGCAACTCATGCATTGCGACGGTGTACGAGATAAGTGACCTGTTACTTGGAGCGCGAACAAATTCAAACTTGCCACTCACCGCAGTGCCTTCGATGGACGTTAGCACCAATCGATGTCGATCTCGGTAGAGCACAGGCGTAGGAGATATCGTTCGCGATCGGCGATAGTGGGCATCGTTCTCAAATTGTAAGGCTTGGCCGCGTATCTTAAATTTAGAATGAGGCATATTCGACTTGATGAAACTGATTGAGGTCAAGTCAAGCATTCAAGACCGGTAAGCGGGCGCTGTGCCATTTCGAAAGAATGCGATCAGGCACCTCGGAGGCCGTTCCTGATCGGTCGACGGGGAGGCGCTTCGCGTCGATTGGGACGAACCCGATCGAAATGAAAGCCAGTGGCACCGTTGATCCAGATCAATAGCAGTCGGCTGTAACGGCGCGATCTTTTTACAAAAGAGGTGCACCATGTCCGTGCAGTCGCCTTTGACTGACTCACCGGGACCTTCGAGCCGAGACGAACGCACTCGCCAGATCGATTCAGCAGCCTGGGCGGTGTTCTTCATCTGGGTCGGTGTCGTCATGCTCGCCGACCTTCCCTGGGCTTGGTTCCTTGTAGGAGTCGGCGTCCTCATTGTAGGCGCGCAGATCGTGCGACAGCAACGGGGCCTGAAGGTCGAGATGTTTGGTGTAATCGTGGGGCTCATCATGCTCGCGGCCGGCATCTGGGATCTTGTTGCTCTGCCCTTGCCGCTTATGCCCATTATCTTGATCGTGCTCGGCGGCTATCTGCTTTGGAAGACGCTTTCGCGAAGGGCTGAATCTTCGTAGGCGCGTGGTAGTGCGCGGCGCAGGGAGGCCGGGATGACTTGGATGACCAAATTGGTCGTGCTGGGGTTGGTCGCAGTTGGCGGCGTGGTCGCGCTCCGGTGTCTTCCGGTCGAGCCGCGGCACCGCTTGACGCGCACAGCAGGTGATTGGGTGAACAAGAAGATGCTCGCCCACATGGGGTGGATAATGGCGAGCCTTCCGGAAGGCGCCCCACCCAAGCTGGTTATGTCTGTCCTGCCCAAGCTCCAGGCGCAGAATGAAGAGATACTCGAGCTGCTACGCGTGCAGAACGAGCTTCTTCGGCGAGGGCAGAACATCAGCGAGTTAAGTTTGGACGCCTGACGCACCCTAAGCACCCGGAATGACAATAGCCGCCGGTCCCACCATTCGCGCTAACGTTTGTCGCGCAGGATTCTGGACCTGCTGGTCGTAGCCGCTGCCTTCGCCAGTGCGGCGGATGCGCGGCAGGCGCACCGGATGGCGATCTCCGGCCGGGGTGACGGCTACGACGGATATTGGAATGGTCTCATCATCACTGACGCCGGCACGTGCGATCGCACCTACAGCCTTCCCGTCCATATCGCAGGTGGACATGTGCTGTCCGGAGGAATGGCCGAGGTTGCTGGCAGTGTCCCTCGCAGCGGTGATCCCAGTCTCGCTGGTCCATCATTCGGTTCAGACGATGAGTGTCCTTTCGCCTACTTCATCTTTGGGTTCAGTCGAGAGTCCGCTAAACCCTTGTGGGCGCAAGTTCCAGGCACATTGGGCCGGTCGTGACGATCGGCGTCTCGCACGCGACTATCTATGATACAGGCCGACCAGAGTGGCCTCGGCGAGGGTGAACTTGCGCGCCTCGCGTTCGACGTCGCGGCACGAAGCATTCGCCCGTATATTCAGATGATCCGCCGAGAGCGCAAGGAGCCGGAAATGATAGTGGTGGACGCCATGTCCCGGCGGAGGACACGGTCCTCCATAGCCAATCTTCCGGAAATCGTTGGCGGCCTGCTTCAGCCCGGGCTTCTGTGATGCGCCATCCACGAGGCCGGTTTGCGTGGGCGGAATGTCGTAGACCGCCCAATGATGCCAGGTGCCGCTTGGGGCATCGGGATCGTCACAGAGCAGGACATAACTGCGGGTTCCCTCGGGTGCGTCGGCCCACTGCAGGTGCGGGGACAGGTTTTCGCCGTCGCAGGTGAAGCGTCGCGGAATAGTCGAGCGGTCGACAAAAGCGTCAGACAGGAGTTCCATGGCTCTCTCCTAGCTTCAGATGGAGACAGGCGCTGGTGTGCGCAGATATCGCTCGAACCACTGGCTGGCATGGTCGATGACGGTGTTCATTGCGCCCGGCTCTGGAAACAGGTGCGTCGCGCCGGGAATGATTTCCAGTTCCGTTGGCCCGCCAAGCCGGGTGAGCGCCTCCTCGTTCAGCTCGATCACGCCGGAGTCGGCGCCGCCCACGATCAGCAGGGTTGGCGCATGGACATGGGACAAGGCCTCGCCAGCCAAATCCGGACGGCCGCCGCGGGAGACTACGGCGGCAATTCGATGAGGCAATTGAGCCGCGGCGACAAGGGCGGCCGCGGCGCCGGTGCTCGCGCCGAACAATCCAACCGGGAGGCCGGCAATCGCCGGTTTAAGGCCTTGAAGCCAGTCGATGGCTGCGACCAGCCGCTTTCCAAGCATTCCGATATTGAAAACGTTCGAGCGGTCATGCTCTTCTTGCGGCGTGAGAAGATCGAATAGCAGCGTCGCAAAGCCGCGCTCATTCAGCCCCTGCGCGACCGCAATGTTCCGGATACTGAATCGGCTTGAGCCGCTGCCGTGTGCAAAGACGATCAGGCCACGTGCATTTTCCGGCAGGGTCAGCGTTCCTGCCAGCCCGAAAGGCGGAATGCGAACGTCGAACGCTTGATCGATCTTCATGACGCATCCGCTCTGGGTCAGCCCTTCTGGATCAGCCCTGGAGGTTTCTGAGTTGGGCCGGAAGATGGGCCATCAATTTCTCGAATTCGCCGGGATCCAGCTTTTCCCACAGCACTTCGTAGACTCCACGCGCGGCCGTGAGAGGGTCGATGGGAAATTGCGGCGGAAGCTCTCGGCCAACATGCGCTACAAATTCGTCGATGTGCCGCTCCTTGGTCGGAGTCGCCGCCATATGCCAGCCCTCGTAGTAGATGCCGCGCACGATGATCGGTAGCTGCGCGCCGAGCTTAGCTGCGACCTCCGGCGGCAGACGGTCGCGCAGCGCGTGCAGGACGGCTCGCAACGCATTGTAGGCATGGTGGCGGCTTTCCAGGGCCAGCTGCTCATCGATCGCTTTGAGCCAAACATTGGTTTCCTGAACCGAATGATCCAATGCAGTCACACCCGTTGTTGTGCTCATGGTCTCGCTCCCAGGACAGAGACAGATGGCCAATTAGTCGCAGCCTGTCCTCGGCCTGCTTTGACCTGCCGCAAAGTTCCCCGAAGGAGGGCAACAAAATGAGCGCCGCCGGGCGTTCTGGACCGGCGGCTAGTTACCTGGTTGAGGGCGTCGGGCCGGGTTGATTTCGCGCAAGGCCGTGCGCGGGCGGCGTGCTCAGATCGGTCGCCTTTTCTGAGGAGCAAGATCATGCAAACCCCGGCTCAAATCGAATTCGAGAATCTGACGCCGTCTCCTGAGCTGCAAGCTGCGATCAGCCAGCACATTTCCGAGCTGGAAAAGCGCTTCGGTCGAGCGACCGCAGGGCGCGTCATCGTGCGAGGCCCTGGCGAGCGTCACAAGACGGGCGGTCAGTACCAGGTAAACATCCGGCTCGTTCTTCCCGACGGGCGCGAAGTCAACGTGGGCCGGACGCCCAAGGAGGATGAAAGGTATGCCGACCCGACCTTTGCAGTGGACGACGCTTTCAAGCGGGCGCGGCGGCAACTGCAGGATCAGGTGCTTGTGATGCACCGCGAGACGAAGCACCACCAAGGAGAGCCGGTTGGCACCGTGCTACGGATCGATCCTAGCGGCGAATTCGGGTTCCTCGAGGCGGACGACGGCCACGAGGTTTATTTCAATTGCAACAGTGTTCTGGAAGGCCGCGCGAACATCGCCGTCGGCGCGCGTGTCGGCTATGTCGAGGAGCTCGGAGAAAAGGGGCCTCAGGCCAGCACGGTCAGGCTCCTGAGCAAACACGGCATGCGGACGTAGGTGGTTCCTCATCTCAATTGGTGGTGTGCTCACAATGGACAGTAGCTGGACGCCTCGTACCGCACGGACGCGGAGCGATCGGTTGCGCCTTTTTGCCTTGAATGGCAGCACGGAGCTGGGCGAGCGGATTGCGTCCTCATTGGGCTGCAAGCTGGCGGCCCACGAAGAGCGCAGCTTTGAAGACGGCGAGCACAAGGTCCGGCCACTCGATACGGTTGCCGGGTGCGATGTCTTTGTCGTTCACAGTCTTCACGGAGGTCCGATTGAGAGTCCGAACGACAAGCTTTGTCGTCTGTTGTTCATGATCGGCGCACTGAAAGACGCAGGTGCCACGAGCGTGACCGCAGTCACGCCATATCTTTGCTACGCGCGAAAGGATCGCAGAACGAAAGAGAATGACCCCGTGACGATCCGTTACCTGGCGTCGTTGTTCGAGGCGGTCGGCACGGCCAGGATGGTGACGCTCGATGTGCATAACGAGGCTGCCTTCGAGAATGCATTCCGCTGTCCTTCGATTGCACTCACCACGGCGCCGCTGCTGATCGGAAGGATAAAATCAATCGCCGGCGACAGGCCGATCAGCGTCGTCTCTCCCGATCTCGGTGGTGGCAAGCGGGCCGATCTGTTGCGGGAGGCATTGCAAAAGGCCTTGCAGAGACCCATAGGCAAGGCCTTCGTCGAGAAACATCGCAGCTCCGGCCGGGTGTCCGGCGACCTCTTTGCCGGCGACGTGGCTGATGCGTTCTGCGTCGTCGTCGACGATCTCATCAGCAGTGGCGGAACCCTGGTGCGTGCGGCGAAAGCGGCGCGCGCGCACGGCGCAGGAAGTGTCATTGCGTGCGTCGCTCACGGCCTGTTCATGCCGGGGGCGGAAACGGCACTTGCGGACGCGTCTATCGATCACATTATCGCGACGGACACCGTTCCGCCGTTTCGGCTGCGCCCGGGTCCGGTTCTCGCCAAGCTTGAGGTGATCTCGGCGGCTCCGCTGCTGGCAGAAGCCATCAGACGGCTGCATCAGAACGAGTCGCTGGCTGATTTGATGATGTATCAGGCTTGACGAAGCCTTGCTCGAATCATCGGGCGAGCAGCCGTTCAAGCCGCTTTGCATCGGCTTCGGCAAGGGCGAGATAGTGGCGCGCGACGCGGGGCCATTTTTCCGGCGTGCGCGGCCGGGCATCGAGCAAATGCGCGATGGACAAGCGCGCCCGTAGCATCGCGCGACCAACTCGATAAAACAGGAATACGCCGCTGGCCGGATCATCGTGCAGCGTGCGTGCCAGCCCTTGTCGGATCGTGTCGCCGAACCATCGGCTGCCAAGCCGTTCGCATTCCAGGTGCAGAAACGCGATCTCGTCCAGTGCATCGCTGGCCCGCAAACGCGAATTGAACTCGAGACAGTCGATGATCGGATGGGCAGGCGTGAGCCAGATGTGCTCTGGTCTCAGGTCGCCGTGACCATCGACGATAAGCCTTTGCGAGACCCGATCGATGAGGATCCGGGCGTTCTGCTTGAGAAATCGTCGTTGAACGGATGCAACGCGCAAGATCGTGCCGTGCGGCAGGGCGAAGCGTCGATTCAGCAGGACTTGCAAATCGAGGACGGCGGCTTCGTGCAACGAAGCCAAATAGGTCTCTGGGTCGATCAGGACCCGCGAAGCATGCGAATAGAACCCGGCGAGAACCGCTGCGAGCTGGTCGGCATCGGTCTGGCGAGCGGTGCCGTTGCGCAGCATGGCCTCGAGCGTTTCGTCCTCGTTCAGTCGGCGCATGACGACGAGCCAGTCAGCCACCGGACCGGAGCCGCCGATCGCGTACCCCGAAGCAGTCTCGGTCAGCGGAACGACGCCGAGATAGACGTCGGGTGCCAGCCGGTGGTTGAGGCTGGCTTCTGCCAGGCAGGCCGTCCTGCGGCGAGCCAGAGTCGAAAAATCGAGATAGGCAAAACGGACCGGCTTCTTGAGCTTGTAGACCCGCCCGCCATTCATGAAGACCCAGGACATGTGGGTCTCGCGCGTCTGAAGGCGGTCGGGAACGGGAGTGTAGCCCTCGGGGCGGCTCAGGAATGCGACCTTGCCGGAAAGGGCAGAAACGCTGACGTTCTCGGCACCGTCCGTCGTGAGTTCGTTCTGGCGGTCCAGCATGACAATCACTTGCCAAACGAAGACCGAGACAGTTTGACACCGATCAACGATCCCGGGCGCCGGAGCAATAATCTGACAAAAATTCAAGCGGATCTGCCGACATGTTGTTTCAGGACCGGGAAGACGCCGGCCGTCAGCTGGCAAAAACCTTGCTGAAGTACAAGAGCCGCCATCCCGTGATTCTGGCGTTGCCTCGGGGCGGCGTTCCCGTGGCGGCTGAGGTGGCCGAACGGTTGGAAGCGCCGCTCGATCTGGTTCTGGTGCGCAAGATCGGCGCGCCCATGCAGCCAGAGCTCGCGATCGGGGCGGTGGTGGACGGAGACGATCCGATTATCGTTCGCAATCAGGACGTCATCGATCTGACCGGCGTGAGCGAGAAGACGTTCGACGCCATCTGCGCCGGTGAGCTTGCCGAGATCGACAGGCGGCGCGAGCTTTATCTTGGCGGTCGCCTGCGGTCCGACGTCAAAGGGCAGGTCGCGATCATCGTCGACGACGGCATTGCGACGGGGGCGACGACGCTCGCAGCGATCCGCGCGCTGCGAAGACGAGAGCCGAAGGAGTTGGTCCTAGCCGTCCCGGTCGCGCCGCTCGAGACCTTGCAGCGGTTGCACACGAAGGTCGATGCAGTCGTTTGCCTGGACACGCCGCGAGACTTTGGCGCGATCGGCTACTATTATCGGGACTTCGGCCAAGTCAGCGATGACGAGGTCATCGCAACCTTAAAGCGGTTCCCGGCGAAGACGACGACGACACCGGCCTCCTGATCTCGGGGTTGCTCATGAATACGTCGTCAAGCGCGCTCCTGACGGACCTGTACCAACTGAACATGGTGCAGGCGTATCTGGAAGCGGGCCAGACGCAGACCGCCGTCTTCGAATTCTTCGTCCGGAAGCTGCCGCCCCAGCGCAACTTCCTGGTGGCGGCCGGTCTGGAGCAGGCGCTCGAGTTCCTGCGAGGTCCGCGCTTTTCCGACGACGAACTGAGCTGGCTGGTACGAAGCGGCCGGTTCAGCGCGAGCCTGATCCATTATATCGCAGATTTCCGCTTCAGCGGTGACGTCCACGCCATGCCGGAGGGCACGATATTCTTCGCCAACGAACCTATCCTCCGCATCACGGCGCCTCTCCCCGAGGCTCAGCTCGTCGAGACCCGCTTGATCAATCTGTTGCATTTCCAGTCGCTGATCGCGTCCAAGGCCGCCCGCATGGCGCTGCTCGCGCCGAACAAGCTGTTGGTCGATTTCGGGCTGCGCCGGGCTCATGGCGCGGAAGCCGGTCTTTTGGCAGCCCGCGCCAGCTATATCGGGGGCTTTGCCGGGACTGCGACCGTTCTCGCCGAGAAATGCTTTGGAATCCCTTCCTATGGCACGATGGCGCATTCGTTCGTCCAATCGTTCGATGACGAGACGGCAGCGTTTGAAGCTTTTGCGCGGGCAAGACCGAAGGATCTCGTGCTGTTGATCGACACCTATGACACGGAGATGGCGGCCAGAAAGGTGGTGGCCTTGGCTCCCCGGCTGCGGGCCCTTGGCATTCCCATCCGTGGAGTTCGGATCGACAGTGGTGACCTGGTGGCGCTCTCGAGAAGCGTCAGGCGGATCCTCGACGAGGGCGATCTCGAGGACGTGACCATTTTCGTCAGCGGCGGCATCGACGAAGAAGCACTGTCTTCCTTTGAAGCCGCCCCCATCGACGGTGTCGGGATCGGCACCAGCCTGGCGACATCCTCCGATGCCCCCGCCCTCGACTGCGCCTATAAGCTACAAGAGTATGCAGGCACGCCGCGACGAAAGCGTTCGACCGGAAAGGCGACTTGGCCGGGCCGCAAGCAGGTGTGGCGTCGTTATGATCCCGACGGCCACATGGCCTCCGACGTGCTCTCGACGGACGATGACGTCCAAGAGGGAGAGGCCCTGATCGTCCCTGTCTTGCAACAAGGGCGTCCGGTCACGCATCAGCCCTCGCTCCAGGATATCCGCGCCTACGCCCGGACTCAATTGGGGCGACTGCCGAGAGCTCTTGAGGGACTCCAGGTCGGCTCGTCCTATCCGGTCCATGTGGCGGCACGGCTCCGAGAATTGGCCGCTGCTGTCGACTTGAAGACGAAGTAGGTTGCTGGGGCTAACTCTCGTCATCTGTGCCAAGAGCGGAACGCCCGGTGTGCGCCTAGAAGGCATGGAGAGCGCCTATGCCGGTTCAGAATGCCGAAATTGCCGAGATGTTCGACCAGGCCGCGGAGCTCCTGGAGATCAAGGGCGACAATCCCTTCCGTTCCCGCGCGTATCGTAACGCAGCCCGCCTGATCGAGCGCCTGCCCAGGAGCATCATCAGCCTGCTGAAGGCAGGCGAGGATCTCTCCGAGCTACTTGGGATCGGCAAGGACCTCGCGGGCAAGATCGAGACCATCGTAGCGACGCACAAGTTCGATGTGCTTGACCGGCTCAAGCGTGAGCTGCCAGGGGGCCTCGGTGAGATCGCGGCGCTTCCCGGGGCTCGGGCCCAAGCGGGTCAAACTGCTCTACGACAAGCTGGGCGTCCGCTCACTCGAGGATGTGCGACGCGCGATCAGATCGGGGCGACTGCGCGAGCTGAAAGGGGGCGGGGTCAAGAGCGAGCAGAAGCTCTTGCTCAACGAAGCGCCGCATCAGCTTCCCCGCAGAGAGAATCATCAAATCCGGCTGTTGCCGGTCGGGTGATGGTACAGACGGTGTACCTCCAGCTTCGGAAATACGCCCTCCATTCGGGGGACCGACGTTTCGTGCCATAAGCGGACCAACCACTTGCCGCTAGATCGTACGCGCTGTTGATGGACCAGCTGCGGGGGCAGTGACAGTGCAATCAATTGACAAACGGCACCGCCAAGGAGCGCCATTGTTGCTCTGCGAGTTCAGTACGCATTCAACGTAGTCCGCTAGAAGCGATAGTTGATGCCCACGCGAACGATCTGGAGTTTCGTGCTCACCGTATGGTTGGCTACTTGTCCAGGGGGGCCAAATCCGGGTGCGTTATTGAAAGTCGAATAGGAGAAGTTGCCGAGGTCGGCGTAGAGATACTCAGCCTTCGCGGACCAATGGTCTCGGAATGCCCATTCGACGCCACCGCCGGCTGTCCAGCCGACACGGGTGCTGCTGCGGCCGCCGACATGACATTCATTCAAGCCGTTCACGATCGGGCAGCCGTCGGCAAAATCCCACGCAAATCTCTTTGATGCGTCGACATTGGCGATCGCCGCGCCGCCCGTGCCATAGATCATGAATCGGTCAAAGGCCCAGCCAATGCGCCCTCGGACCGTGGCGAACCAATTCATGCCAATGTCGTCGACTGATGCAACCGTTCTCCCCGATACCGGCTCGACAACATTGCCGGTGTTTCGCGACACTTTGCCGTCAATGCCGTTGAAATCGCCCTCGATACCCAAGACCAGGTGCGACCAACCTCCGGTTGTTGGCTGCCAGTTGCACCCGACCTGTCCGCCACCGGTAATGCCGGTGTGACTAAGGTTCGCCAGACCGGCATTGTTGATTGCCGTTCTTGCAATGCCATTGATGAGATTGGGCGGGAACGGAGGCGCGTCGGTCGTCAGGTTGTGTTTCACCTGGCCCCCGCCGAGGTTCGCGCCGACATAGCATCCCGTCCAACTAAACACGGCGAGCGGCGCAGCGCGGGGCGGGGCCTTCAGCGGCAGATCGGCCGCCGACGCGGCCTGCGCAAATGGAAGGATTGAAACAGCAGAAATGATTGCGACGGATGCGTTACGCATCGTTACCTCCCACCACCAGACCCGAGCCATGCTATTCGGTGCGCGGGTCCGTGGGCAATAACTTCGGGTTGTTTCATTTATAAATTTCAACCCAGTGTGATGTTTTAACCACAGGTTGTATGTTGCAAAATATGAAGCTCATCGCGCAGCCTTGGATTGGGGATGCATTGCTCACCTAACAACGCCGAGATGCAGGGAGCCGCAGTCCATTGCTGGGGATCACCGTGGTTTCGGGGGCGCCTATCGCGCCGGCGGCGGGGACTTTGTGGCGTGTGCCGGGGCAACTTTCCCCGCGCTCCCTTTGCTCGGCTCGATAGGCCTGTCCGCTGATCGGCGGGTTGAGATGATGAGACCGTGTCCGTTTCCACCAGGTCTGGGTTGCTTCTGATGGCTCGGAAAATCATGCTTGCCGGCTTTGCCGTGTTTCCTTTGGTGCTGCTCTGGTTCGGAGGTCCGATCGTCTGGACCGCCCTGCGAACTGGGCGGCTGCTTGGTCGTGGCGCCGTCTACGATCGTGACGTGCAGCCCAAGATGTACTTTTTTTGCTTGGTGTTCTGGCTTTGCATATTTCTCGTTGTGGCAGGGAATAGCGTAATAGTGCTCATGCATGTCGACGATTGGCTGTTCAATTGAACGCCACCTGCGCCATTCCACCGCGCTATCGCGCGTCGGCAGCGAGGCGCCGACAAAGAAAACGGCGGCCGGGGGGCCGCCGTTGGAGTCGAGACCACGCGAAGCGCGGCGTGGTGCTCAGGAGGTTCGGAGCTGGACGCGCTGGATCTTGCCGACGATCAGCAAGTAGGCACACGCCGCGACCAGGGCGTTGAGGCCGACGAACACCAGCGCGCCGTTGAACGAGCCGGTGGCCGACAGGATGTAGCCGATCACGATCGGGGTGGTGATGCTGGAGAGGTTGCCGAAGGTGTTGAACAGGCCGCCGGAGACGCCGCCGGCTTCCTTCGGCGAGGTGTCGGAGACGACCGCCCAGCCGAGCGCGCCGATGCCCTTGCCGAAGAAGGCCAGCGCCATCAGGCCGACCACCAGCGCTTGGCCGTCGACATAGTTGCAGCCGATGATCGCCATCGACAGCAGCATGCCGCCGACGATCGGGATCTTGCGGGCGAGCGTCAGCGATCCCGTCTTGCGTAGGATGGCGTCGGAGATGAAACCGCCGAGCACGCCGCCGATGAAGCCGCACAGCGCCGGCAGGGTGGCGACGAAGCCGGCCTGCAGGATCGACAGGCCGCGCTCCTTGACCAGATAGACCGGGAACCAGGTCAGGAAGAAATAGGTCAGCGTGTTGATGCAGTACTGGCCGATATAGACGCCGAGCATCATGCGGTTCGACAGCAACTGTCCGATGTGCGACCAGGTCGGACCACCGGAGGCGGCCTTGGCGTCTTTCGCGCCCTCCATGTCGACCAGCGCGCCGCCGTCCTTGATGTAGTCGAGCTCGGCCTGGTTGACGCTCGCGTGCTCCTTCGGTCCGTACATGGTCCTGATCCAGATCAGGCCCATGAGGATCCCGAGCGCGCCCATCACGGTGAAGACGTGGCGCCAGCCGAACGCGTGCGCGATCCAGCCCATCAGCGGCGCGAAGATCACGGTCGCGAAGTACTGCCCCGAATTGAAGAAGGCCGACGCCGTGCCGCGTTCGCTGCTCGGAAACCAGGCGGCGACGATGCGGGCATTGGCCGGGAAGCTCGGTGCCTCGGCGAGACCGACCATGAAGCGCAGCGTGAACAGCGCGGTGACGGCGGCGGCGCCGGAGAAGAAGCCGATCCAGCCCTGCATCATGGTGAAGATCGACCAGATCACGATGCTGCAGGCATAGACCCAGCGCGAACCGAAGCGATCGAGCAGCCAGCCGCCCGGCACCTGCGCGAGCACATAGGACCAGCCGAAGGCGGAGAACACATAGCCCATCGCCACGGGATCGAGATGCAGCTCCTTGGACAGCGAAGGTCCTGCGATCGACAAGGTCGCGCGGTCGGCATAGTTCACGGTCGTGACCAGGAACAGCATGGTCACGATAAACAGCCGCACGCGCGATCGGCGCAGTTCGGCCGTGGTTACGATTGCGCTCATGCGCGCCACCTCTCTTGTCACGTTCCTCGAGAACTGTCCTAGAGGAGAGGGAGGGCCGCGGTCCAAACCGAAGCCTGTATCGATCGATCCAAATTTTGGATCAATCCCGGGGTCTCCATGCCGGGCAAAGGCTTCTCTCCTGACCATACGCGCAGGAGCCGATCAGGATTGCCCGTCGAGTTTTTCAGATTTCGTGGCGCATTCCGACGGCCGTCGCGGCAACCGCCAGCATGGCGGGCGGATCTCTCCCACCGCGCCTCACGCGCCGGATCGCCTGGATCCCGGCAAATTCGCTGCCGACAAGATGCGAAGCGCAGCGGTCCGTTCCGCCGGTTGGAAGCCGCCCACGGACCAATGGACGTGCGAACCATCTGTGCTTGTATCGGCTGCTACTGCGTGCACAATCGTCGGTGCAAGCGAACAGGAGCCATTGCGCGTGAAGGCCGTCTACACCGAGCTGCATCGCAGCCATGATCCGCAATTCTATCTGGTGCGCGGCGTCGTCAAGCGCACCACCGAGCAGCCCGAGCGGGCGGATCGTCTGCTTGCGGGATTGAAGGCCGGCCATCACGAGTTGGTCGCGCCGATTCATTTCGGCCAGGAAGCTCGCGCGCGCGTGCACAGTCCGGAATACCTCCATTTCCTGGAAGAGGCGTGGGACGCGTGGGCCGCGCTCGGCGATGCCGGTGCGGAGATGATTCCGAACATCCATCCCGTTCGCAATGCCGCCACCTATCCGACGCACATCGTCGGGCGGCTCGGCTGGCACACGACCGACACCTCGGCGCCGATCGGGCCGGGGACGTGGGAAGGCGCCTGCGCCGCGACCGACGTGGCTGCGACCGCGGCGCAACTGCTGCTCGATGGCGAGGATGCGGCGTATGCGCTGTGCCGGCCGCCGGGCCACCATGCCTATCGGGACATGGCCTCGGGCTTCTGCTTCATGAACAACTCCGCCATTGCAGCCGCGCATCTGCGTCAGCGCCACGAGCGGGTCGCCATCCTCGACGTCGACGTCCACCACGGCAACGGCACGCAGGGCATCTTCTACGAGCGGCCCGACGTGCTCACCATCTCGATCCACGCCGACCCCACGCACTACTACCCGTTCGTCTGGGGCTATGCGCATGAGCGCGGCGCAGGCGCGGGCCTTGGCGCCAACCTCAACATTCCGCTGCCGCTGAAGAGCGGCGACGACACCTATCTCAAGGCGTTCGAGACCGCGGCCAAGACGATCCATGCGTTCGCGCCCGGCGCGCTCGTGGTCGCGCTCGGTCTCGATGCCTCCGAGCACGATCCGCTCAAGGGGCTCTCCGTGACGACGCCGGGTTTCCGCCGCATCGGCGGCGCGATCGCGCGGCTCGGCCTGCCCACGGTGTTCGTGCAGGAGGGGGGCTACCTCTCGGACATTCTCGGGCAGAACTTGACCGCAGTGCTCGGAGGTTTCGAAGCGGCGCGGTAAGCCTTCATCTCCTCCTCGTGATCTCTTCCTGGTGTGCGCCGAGAACGCCATCGCATATCATTCGCATGGCTACGCTTGACGTGCGGAGGCGAGCCGCGACGCGGCCGCTTCAGGCTCGACAGTGCGGGCGACTGTTCGAAACATTCAGGTCCGATTGCTGCACCATTTAACAAGTGCTAGGCTTTACGAACTACCCTCGGCTGTAGTCGGCTCGGAGGGACGTGATGAAGCGGCGAATGATCGGCCTGGATACCCCGGTCGCGGGACCCGAAGAGGCGTTGGCCCAGCCGATGGCCAAACTGACCGGGCCGGAGTTCGGCTCTGCAGCCTTGGCCGGCCGGCCATCCCGCCGAAGGCTGCTGGCCTCAGCCGGCCTCGGCCTCGGCGCTGCGGCCGTATCGTTCTCAGCCGGCCCGGCGATCGCGCAACCACGTGACGGCGCAAGCCTCGGCCGGCCGGTGCGCGTCAGCAAGGACCGGCTCGATGCGCTCGCAGCGAAGCTCCACGCCGTCTTCAATGAGCACAATATCTTGCCGCCATTCTCGGCCGAGAAGCACGGGGCGCGGGTCGACGTCGAACTGCGCCGGCTGACGACCTACACGCGCGTCCCCGAGACCGGTGAGCGCGTCAAGGTCAGCGGCCTGCTCGCGCTGCCCGCCGATCACAAGGGCGCACTGCCGGTCGTGTCGTGGCAGCACGGCACCATCCTGTCGTTCGATCAGGTCCCGTCCAATCTCGTCAGACTGGCCGATCCGAACTACGAACCGCGCGACAATGTCGATTCGATCGAGACGCTGTTCAACGTCCAGCGCCTGGTCGGCAACGGCTTTGCATTGATCGCGGCCGACTATCTCGGCAAGGGACCGTATCGCCAGGGGCGAGGCGAGGCCTATGCGGTGAAGGACGCGACCGTGCAGTGCTGCCTGGACGTGCTGAACGCGGGCCTGCTCGCGCTCGATCATCTCGGCCTGCGAAAGACCGGGCTGTTCCTGAACGGCTGGTCGCAGGGTGCCTTGAACACGCAATGGCTGCGCCAGGAGCTGCAGCGGCGGCGCGTCGCGGTGGCGGCGAGCGCAACGCAAAGTCCGTTCAATAATCTTGCGGATTCGATGCGCTATTGGGTGTCGGCCGAACCGGGCAGCGCGTCGACTGACAGCACCTACCCGAAGCAGCCGATTTGGATCACGCCGTGCGTCATCGTCCTCCTGGGCAGCTATCGCCAGTATTACCGGCTCGGCGACCTGTTCAAGACCGCGATCAAGCCGCGACACCTCGCGCTGGCCGAGAAATACTGGTCCGACTACAGCATGGACGAGACGTTCAGCAAGTCGGTGCCGCAGCCCTCGGACCTGCTGGTCGACGGCTTCTTCGAGCGCTTCACCCACGAGACCAACAGCCGCTTCCTCCGCCGCCTGGCCGGCAACAGCTCGACCTATTGGGATTATGACGCCCCGATGCGGTTCTACTACGGCCTTCTCGACGAGGCGCTGCCGCCGAGCCTGGTCAAGATGCCGCTGGCGGCCGACGGCCGCTTTGCGCAAGGCACAGCGGTCACCGGCGCCAGCCATCGCGGCACGTTCCTGGCAAGCCTCTATGGCGGCGGCGACGTCATGGGCGGCGCTTCGACCGTGCTGGACTTCTTCAAGGCCTGCTCTTGAGCTTCGGCCATGATCAGCTCGCCAGCGCTTGCGGCGTGCGCGAGGCAAGCTCCCGCTCCGCGGTGCGGACGATCTCCATGGTGCGCACGACGCTCGCCGGATTGACGCTGATCGAATCGATGCCGAGTTCGGCCAGATAGCGCGCCACTTCGGGATAGTTGGCCGGCGCCTCGCCGCAGATGCCGACATGGCGACGGTTGCGATGCGCGCCTTCGACCGCCATCCTCAGCATCGCCAGCATGCCGGGATCGCGCTCGTCGAAATCGAACGCGACGATGTCGGAATCGCGGTCGACGCCGAGCGTGAGCTGGGTGAGATCATTGGAGCCGATCGAGAAGCCGTCGAAATGTTTGGCGAACTCGTCGATCAGGATCACGTTGTTCGGGATCTCGCACATCATGTAGATCTCGAGCCCGTTCTCGCCACGCACCAAGCCGTGCCCGGCCATCGCCGCGATCACCTTGCGCGCCTCCTCGACGCGGCGGCAGAACGGGATCATGATCTTCAGATTGGCGAGCCCCATCGTGTCGCGCACGCGCTTCAACGCCGCGCATTC
This sequence comes from Bradyrhizobium sp. SZCCHNR2028, assembly GCF_032380995.1. Taxonomy (NCBI): domain Bacteria; kingdom Pseudomonadati; phylum Pseudomonadota; class Alphaproteobacteria; order Hyphomicrobiales; family Nitrobacteraceae; genus Bradyrhizobium; species Bradyrhizobium sp. SZCCHNR2028. Next base: position 101,290 of record NZ_JAUHJF010000016.1, read on the forward strand.
CAGCGCGAAGCCGGCGGCGTAGGCGGGATGCGCATAGCGCGAGGCGCCGCGGAAGCCGAGCATGGGGTTCTCTTCCTTCGGCTCGAAATCGGAGCCACCGATCAGGCTGGCATATTCGTTGGTCTTGAAGTCTGAGAGGCGCACGATCACCGGTCGTGGGTAGAACGCCGCGGCGATGGTGCCGACGCCTTCCGACAGCCGCTCGACGAAGAAGTCGGCGGGCTTCTTGTAGCGCGCAGTCAGGCGCTTGATCGTCGCGCGGTCCTTTGCCGCGGTCACCTTTGCGGGCGTCGCCAGCGCCATCGGGTGGATGCCGATCGCCTGGTTGATGATGAACTCCATGCGGGCGAGGCCGACGCCATCGTTCGGCAGCAGCGCGGTCTTGAAGGCCAGTTCGGGATTGCCGAGATTGACCATGATCTCCGTGCGCGGCTTCTCCAGGCTGTCGATCGCCAGGCGCTCGACACCGAACGGCAGTGCGCCGTCGTAGACATGGCCGGCATCGCCCTCCGCACAGCAGACGGTGACGGTCGTTCCGGTCTTCGCGCGCTTGCTGAAATCCTCCGTGCCGACCACGGCCGGCACGCCGAGCTCGCGGGCGATGATCGCGGCATGGCAGGTGCGGCCGCCATGATCGGTGACGATCGCCGCCGCGGTCTTCATCACCGGCTCCCAGTCCGGACTGGTCGATGCGGCGACCAGCACCTCGCCGGGGCGGAACGCGTTCAGATCCTTGGGAGTGCGGATCAGGCGGATCTTGCCGGTGGCGATCCTTTCGCCCACGGCGCGGCCGGTTGCCAGCGCCTTGCCGGTCTTCTTCAGAACGTAGGTCTCGATCGCTTCGGGCCGCCGCTGCGAGGCCACCGTCTCCGGCCGCGCCTGGATGATGTAGAGCGCGCCGTCGCGGCCGTCCTTGGCCCATTCGACGTCCATCGGTGTCGGCCTGCCGGCCTTCTGCGAGTAGTGCTCCTCGACGACGATGGTGGCCTGCGCGAGCTCCAGCACGTCGGCATCGCTGATGCAGAATTTCGCCCTGTCAGCCGGCGGCGTCGCCTCGGTGCGCGTCGTGGGGCCACGACTGCGCGCGCCGGGCTTTGCGCCGGCTTTGGCATAGACCATCCGTTTGTCCTTGGCGCCGAGCCGGCGCGACAGCACGCTGCGGAAGCCGGCCGCGAAGGTCGGCTTGTGGACGTAGAATTCGTCCGGATCGACCGTGCCCTGCACGATGGTCTCGCCGAGGCCGTAGACCCCGGTGATGAAGGCGACATCGCGAAAGCCGCTTTCGGTGTCGAGTGAGAACATCACGCCGCTCGCGGCGCGGTCCGAGCGCACCATCTTCATCACGGCGACCGACAACGCGACCTTGTCGTGGTCGAAGCCGTTGTCGATGCGGTAGGAGATCGCGCGGTCCGTATAGAGCGAGGCGAAACAGCGGCGGCACGCCTCGAACAGGTCCTTGGCGCCGCGAATGTTGAGAAAGCTCTCGTGCTGGCCTGCGAAGCTCGCATTCGGCAGGTCCTCGGCGGTGGCCGAGCTGCGCACGGCAACCGCGACGCCGCGGCCATACTCCTGCTCCAACTGCTTGTAGGCCACTGTGACCTCGTGGCGCAGGTCGTCACGGTCGGTCGCCGCGAACACGATCGCGCGGGCCTTCGCCGCGCGCTTGGCGAGGTCGGCAATGCGGCGCTTGTCGAGGCCGGCGAGCAGCTTCCGTAGCTCGTCGTCGGCTCCGGCCGCGCGCAGCGCATCGCGATAGGCGGCCGCCGTCAGTGCGAAGCCGTTGGGCACGCGCACGCCGTGCGACGCCAGCGCCGAATACAGCTCGCCGAGCGACGCCGTCTTGCCGCCGACGCCGGGCACGTCCTCGATGCGGAGATCCTTGAACCAGCGGATGTAGCTAGGTGCCGTCATCGGTCATCTCCCGCATCGCAGCGCGAACCTCAGTTTGTCGCGGCGGGCGGCGGCTGCCTTGCGCAAGATCAAGCAGGGCGCTCCGCGAGCTCCTTAAATCGCGGGATGACAACGGTTCCACCATAGGCGAGGATGTTTGCTAAAACCCATCGATCACCTCCATCCGGATCACCAATGATCTCCGACGACCAGAACGAGGACGGCAATCGCGAATGGTCGCGGTTTTGGCTAACGGCGCGGCAATTCTGGCTCGGATCGACGGCATGGCGGGTCTGGCTGCTCTGCGTCGCCCTGGTCGTCCTCGTGGTGCTCCAGCTCTACGTGCAGTTCCGCTTCAATTACTGGAACAGGGATTTCTTCGACGCGCTGGAGGGCCGCGATCCGACGCGGCTGCGGCAGCAGGCCGCTCTGCTCATTCCGCTTTGTCTGGCGAGCGTCGTGCTGGCGATCGTCTCGGTGTGGGGCCGCATGGTGATGCAACGCAGCTGGCGGCAATGGTTGAGCGCCAAGGTGATCAATTACTGGGTCGAGAACGACCGCTATGCGCGGCTCGCGACGGTGCAGGGCGATCTGAAGATTCCGGAGTATCGCATTGCCGAGGACGTCCGCATCGCCACCGATGCGCCGATCGACTTCGTGGTCAGTGTGATCTCCTCGCTGCTGACGGCGGTCGTGTTCGTCCAGGTGCTGTGGCAGGTCGGCGGATCCATCGGCTTCGTCGTGGGCGGGCAGCAGTTGTGGATTCCAGGCTACCTGGTGGTCAGCGTCGTCATCTATTCCGGGCTGGTGACCGGGGCCATGCTGTGGGTCGGTTCGCCGCTCACGCGCGTCATCCAGACCAAGAACCAGGCCGAGTCGGAGCTGATCACCGCGGCCCATCACTTGCGCGACATCGGCGAAGGCATCGCGCCCAAGCAGGAGGAACGCGGCGTCATTGCCGGGCTGTGGATGGCGCTCGACCGCACGATCCAGCAATGGAAGCGGCTGTGCTGGCAGCTGATGCGCAACACCCTGGTGTCTCATCTGAATACGCTGCTCGCGCCGATCATCGGCCTCGTGCTGTGCGCGCCGAAGTTCCTCGGCGATCAGATGACCCTGGGCGAACTCACCCAGGCAGCCGCTGCGTTCACGCTGGTGCAGGGGTCGTTCAATTGGATGGTGGACAATTTCAACCGCCTCGCCGAGTGGATGTCGTCGCTGGAGCGCGTCGGCGGGTTGCTGCTCTCGCTCGATCGGCTCAACGGTGATGCGGCGAGCGATGTCACGCCGTCTCGAGCCGCACGTCAGCCTGCAGACGGCTGACGTCGGCGGGATCGCACAGCGCGGTGCCGGTGCGCAGCAGCGCCGCGGCACCTGCGGCGACTGCAAAGCGAAACGCGTCGTCCAGCAACTCGCCAGCGGCGAGCTTCGCGACCAGCGCGCCGAGAAAGCTGTCGCCGGCGCCGACCGCGTTGACCGGCACCATCGTCAGCGGCTGAGCGCGCAGCACGCGGTCGCGGGTCACCAGCAGGGCGCCGAGATGACCCATGGTCAGCGCGACGGTGCCGGCCTTGCCGCTCGCGACCAGCGCGTGGGCGGCTTTCTCCCACGCCGCTGCATCGGGCAGCGTGCCGCCGGCCAGTTCTTGCATCTCGTGCAGCGACGGCTTCATCAGGTCGATGCCGCCGGCAACCGCCGCGGCCAAAGCTGGACCCGAGGTGTCGAGCACGAATTGCGCGCCGCGTGATCGTACAAGCGTCGCAGCGCGCGCGTAGAAGTCGGTCGGGACGCCGCGCGGCAGGCTGCCGCTGCCGATGACGAACCGGGGGAACGGATCCTGGGCTGCGAGCAAGGCAAGGCCGGCCTGCCATTCGGCCTCGGTCAGCGTCGGACCCGGCAGGATGAAGCGATAGGGCTGGCCGCTGACGCGCTCCTGGACGAAGAAGTCCTCACGCGTGTCCTCGGCCGTCGCCCAGGTGCGGCTGGCGACGCCTTCCTTCTCGACGAGCTGCTTCAGCAGCAGGCCGGTCGGACCGCCGACCGGATAGAGCGCGGTGACGTCGCCGCCGAGGCGGGCGATGACACGGGCGACGTTGATGCCGCCACCACCGGGATCTCGCTGTTGCGTCGTGCCGCGCAGCTTGGCCACCGGCACGATTTTCTCGACGCTCGTCGAGACGTCGACGGCCGGGTTCGGCGTGATCGTGACGATGTCGCTCATTCGATCTCAGTGCGTCGGGGAGCCGCCGCTCGCGGTGATGCCGGCCTCGAAGAACGATTTGAGACCGAGGAAGCTGATGTCGGGCTTGGTGACGATGTGCACCGGGATCGGCCGCAGATAGCTGTCATAGCGTCCCTTGCTCTCGAACTGCCGGCGGAAATCGGATCGTGCAAAGTAGTCGGGAAACCGCGGCGGGATGCCGCCGGCGATGTAGACGCCGCCGCGGGCACAGAAGGTGAGCGTCAGGTTGCCGGCGACGGCGCCGAGCCAGGCGCAGAACATGTCGAGCGTGGCGCGGCTGGTGGCGCAGCCGCCGTCGAGCGCGGCGCTGGTGATGGCGGCGGCGTCGCGCTTCGGCACCGAGGCTCCGTCGACGGCCGCGATGGCATGATAGACGTTTTCGAGACCCCTGCCGGACAGCGCGCGCTCGATCGAGACATGGCCGAAGTGCTCGCGCATCTTGGCCAGCACTGCGGCCTCGCGCGCGGTGGTGGCCGGCAAGGTGGCGTGACCCGCCTCGGTGACGGCAACCGTGGGACGGCCGCCGCCCGGCAGATAGCAGGCCGCGCCAAACCCGGTGCCCGGGCCGATCACCAGCATCGGCGCGCCGGCGACCGCCGCGCTGCCGCCGAGCGGATACAGATCATCCGGCCGCAACGCCGGCAGCGACCAGCCGACGGCCTCGAAATCGTTCAGCAGCTTCGCCGAGCGGAGATTGAATTGCGCGGCCAGCTCGGCGCCGTCGATGGCCCAGGTGCTGTTGGTCAGCATGCCGCGATTGCGCTCGATCGGCCCGGCAATATCGAGCACGGCCGCGGAGGGCGCGCCGCCTTCTGCGTGCCGCGACAGGAAGGCGGTGATCGCATCGGCAATGGTGGCGAAGTCCGCGACCTTCAGGTGCTCGACCTCGCCGATCGCGCCATTGTCGAGCAGCGCGAAGCGCGCATTGGTGCCGCCGATATCGCCCAGAAGAACGCGATCGCTCATGCCTCAGTCTTCCGCCCGGTTGTACGACCCGTCGGAGGTCCGGTGGGCCGCGATCATGTCCGCATACCATCGCGCAGACGCCTTGGGAATGCGACGCTGCGTGGTGTGGTCGACATAGACAATGCCGAAACGCTGCGAATAGCCTGCCCCCCATTCAAAATTATCCAGCAGCGACCACACGAAATAGCCGCGAACGTCGGCGCCTTCTTTCACCGCCTGTTCCATGGCGGCAGTGTAGGCCTTGAGATAGGCGATCCGGTCCACGTCATGAATCTGGCTGTCATTGCCGAGGACGTCGGCAGCCGCGGTGCCGTTTTCGAGCACGTAGATCGGAAGCTGGAACCGCTGGTGGATATCCAGGAGCGTGTCGCGGAACGCACCGGGCACGACCGGCCAGCCGATCGCGCTGCGCGGCACGGTGTCGGGCGCCGGCCCGAAGCTCGCCCCGATCAGGTTGGTGTCCGCCCTCACGTAATGCGGCGAGTAGTGGTTGAGCCCGAACCAGTCGACGGGCCGTGCGATCTGCGCCATGTCGCCGGGCGCGACAAATGGCGCGACGGCCTCCGCCAGCTCCGGCGGGTAGCTGGCAAACGCTTGCGGGAACGGGAAGGCGTCGTTCCAATAGGCCGCGAGCCGCAGCGCCGCCGCGGCGTCCGCCGGCTTGCTGGTGCAGGGATAGCAGGGCTGGCGGTTGTGGATCGCGCCGATCGAGGCGCCGGCAACGTCCTTGCGCAGCACGTCGACGGCGCGGCCATGGCTGAGATTGACGTGGTGGATCGCCTTGTGCAGGGCCGTCTTGTCGGCCACGCCAGGGGCATGCCAGCCGAGGCCGTAGCCGAACAGCGTGAACACGCAGGGCTCGTTGAAGGTGGCGAAGCGCTTGACCCGGTCGCCATAGCGCCGCGCGACCAGCGCGGTATAGTCGGCGAACCAGCCGGCGATGTCGCGGTTCTGCCAGCCGCCGAGCGCCTCCAGCGCCTGCGGCAGGTCCCAGTGGTAGAGACAGAGCCACGGCTCTATCTCAGCGGCAAGCAGGGCGTCGATCAGGCGGTCGTAGAAGGCGAGGCCGGCTTCGTTGGCCGCGCCGCGGCCTTGCGGCAGCACCCGCGGCCAGGAGATCGAGAAGCGATAGGCGTTGAGGCCGAGCTCTTGCATCAGCACCACGTCGCCGGCGTAGCGATGATAATGGTCGCATGCGGTCTCGGCCGTGTCGTTGGTCTTGGTGCGGCCCGGCGCGCGCAGAAAGACATCCCAGATGCTGTCGGCGCGGCCGTCGAGATGGGCTGCGCCCTCGATCTGGAAGGCCGAGGTCGAGGCACCCCAGAGAAAGCTCGGACGGATGGTCATGATCGAGAGGGGCCCTTGCGTTGTTGCGATCAGCCGCATGATGGCGGTCGCCGGCGCTCCGCCGTTGACCGGGATCAAGCCGACGATACCGTGGCCGGTGTGGCCTGCGAAGATGTCCTGCGCCGGGCAATGGCAATCATGCAGGCAACAGGCTTGCATCGGAGCCGAAAGCTGTGGAACGTGCGGCCGCCGAAAACTGGAGTCCCGGCGCGAATGAGCGTTTTTCTGCTGCGGCGCTGCCTGACCTTGCTGGCGACCCTCGTCGGCGCGTCGCTGATCATATTCCTGGTGCTCGACGCGCTCCCGGGCAACGCCGCCCAGATGCTGATGGGCGCGGATGCCTCGCCCGATGCGGTCAGGGCGCTGACGGTCAAGCTCGGGCTGGATCAGCCGCTGGCCTGGCGCTACCTGCACTGGATCGGCGGCATGCTGAGCGGCGATCTCGGCAACAGCTATGCCTATGGCACGCCGGTGGCCGAACTGATCCGCGAGCGGCTGGCGATGACGATTCCGCTCGCGATCCTGGCCATGGGACTCACGACCGTGCTGGCGCTCGCGGCCGGCATCTACACGGCCGCCAATCACAACCGCCTCGGCGATGTCGGCGTGATGTCCCTGACCCAGATCGGCATCGCCTTGCCGAACTTCTGGTTCGCGATCCTCCTGATCCTCCTGTTTGCGGTGAAACTGCAATGGCTGTCGGCCGGCGGCTTCCCCGGCTGGGAGGACGGCACTTGGCCGGGGCTGCGCGCGCTGCTGTTGCCGGCTGTGGCGCTGGCGGTGGTGCAGGCCGCGATCCTGGCGCGGGTGACGCGCTCTGCGGTGCTCGACGTTCTGCGCGAGGATTTCGTCCGGACCGCGCGCGCCAAGGGCCTGACGAAGCGCGAGGTGCTGTGGCAGCACGTCTTGCGCAACGCGATGATCCCGGTGCTCACCGTGATGGGCCTGCAATTCGCAAACCTGCTGGCCGGCACCATCGTGATCGAGAACGTGTTCTATCTGCCGGGCCTGGGGCGTCTCATCTTCCAGTCGATCGCCAATCGCGATCTCATCGTCGTGCGCAATTGCGTCATGCTGCTGGCGGCGATGGTCATTATCGTCAACTTTGTCGTCGACGTGCTTTATGCGGTGATCGATCCGCGCATCAAGGTGCACGAGCTGTGAGTTCGTCCGTGATCGTTCAAGCCGCAGCCGGCACGGCCCCCGCGTCGAGCGCGTTCTGGCGCCGCGCGCTGCGCCATCGCAGCTTCATCGTCGGCGCGCTGCTGTGTCTGCTGGTGCTCGGCGCTGCGCTGCTGTCGCTGGTGTGGACGCCGTGGTCGGCCTATGAGATCGACGTCGCCTCGAAGCTGCGGCCGCCGTCATCAGCACATTGGCTCGGCACCGACGTGCTCGGCCGCGATATCGTCTCGCTGCTCTTGGTCGGTGCGCGAGCGACCATTCTGGTCGGCATCATCGCCGTCGGCATCGGTCTCACCTGCGGCGTCTGCCTCGGCCTGATCGCAGCCGCGCAGCGCGGCTGGACCGAGGAGCTGATCATGCGCTTCAGCGATTTCACCTTCGCCTTTCCGGCGGTGTTGTCGGCGATCATGCTGGCGGCTGTGATCGGCCCGGGCATGGTGACCTCGATCACCGCGATCGGCATTTTCCAGATCCCGGTGTTCGTGCGCGTCACCCGCGGCCAGGCCGGTGCTGTCTGGGCGCGCGAGTTCATCCTGGCGGCACGCGCTGCCGGCAAGGGCCGCTTCCGCATCACCATCGAGCACGTGCTGCCGAACATCCTGTCGATCCTGATCGTGCAGGCGACGATCCAGTTTGCGCTGGCGATCCTGGCGGAGGCGGCGCTGTCTTATCTCGGCTTGGGCACGCAGCCGCCGCAGCCGTCCTGGGGACGGATGCTGAACGATGCGCAGACCTTGCTGTTCCAGTCGCCGAGCCTCGCCGTGTATCCCGGCGCGGCCATCGCGCTCGCGGTGCTCGGCCTCAACCTGCTCGGCGACGGCCTGCGTGATCTGCTCGACCCACGGCTGGCGAGGCAGCGATGATGGCGAGCGATCAGCCTCTGCTCGATGTCAGCGGTCTCGGCATCCGGCTCAACACCAGCCGCGGCCCGGCGCAAGCGGTGCGCGAGGTGTCGTTCGCGCTCCGGCGCGGCGAGACCTTGGGCATCGTCGGCGAGTCCGGCTGCGGCAAGTCGATCACGGCGCTCGCTCTGCTCGGGCTTCTGCCCGACAGCGCTGTCGTCAGCGGCAGCATCAAGCTCGATGGCCGCGAGCTGGTCGGATTGCCCGATGCCGATTACTGCAAGCTGCGCGGCAACCGCATCAGCATGATCTTTCAGGAGCCGATGACCGCGCTCAACCCGATGCATACGATCGGCCACCAGGTGGCCGAGCCGCTGCTGCGACATACCGGCTGCTCGGCGACTGAAGCGAAACGCCAGGCGATCGCGCTGCTCGACCGCGTCGGTCTGCCGGACCCCACCCGACGCTACGACGCCTATCCGCACCAGTTTTCCGGCGGCCAGCGCCAGCGCGTCACCATCGCGATGGCGCTGGCCTGCAGGCCCGACGTGCTGATTGCCGACGAGCCGACCACCGCGCTCGACGTCACCATCCAGCGCCAGATCCTCGACCTCATCGCCGATCTCGTGGCGGAGCAGGGCATGGCGATGATCTTGATCTCGCATGATCTCGGCGTCATCGCCGAGAATGTGCAGCGCATGATCGTGATGTATGGCGGCACGGTGGTCGAGAGCGGCAGCACCGATGCGGTGTTCTCGCGCATGGGCCATCCCTACACGCAGGGCCTGTTCCGCGCGCGGCCGCGGCTCGGGGCCCGCAAGGGTACGCGGCTTGCGACCATCGCCGGTACCGTGCCGGAGCTCGCCGATCTGCCGGCCGGCTGTCCGTTCGCCGATCGCTGTGCGCTGGTCGTCGACGCCTGCCGCGCGGCGCTGCCGCCGGCGATCGAGATCGGCATCGGTCATGGCGTCCGTTGCATCCGGACCGATGTCGCGCTTGCGCGTGATCCGGTGGGAGTTGTCGCTTGAGCACGGCATCGCAAGGAGCTGGCGAGACGCCGCTGCTCGAGGTCAGGGATCTCGTGCAGCGCTATACGCTGCCGCGGGAGAGCCTGCTGCGCCCAGCCGGACAGGTGCTCGCGCTCAATGGCGTGTCCTTGGCGTTGATGCCGGGCAAGAGCCTCGGCATCGTCGGCGAGTCCGGCTCGGGCAAGTCGACCCTGGCGCGGCTGATCATGGCGCTGGAGCGGCCGTCGTCGGGATCGGTGCTGATGGCGGGGCGCGATCTCGACCGACTGCCGGCCGACGAGCTGCGCCGCGCCCGCCGCGATTTCCAGATGGTGTTCCAGGACCCTTATGGCTCGCTCGATCCGCGCCAGACCATCGCGCGCATCGTGGCCGAGCCGCTCACGGTTCTGGAAAGCCCGGATCGCGAGTCCTTGCGGACGCGTGTCGCGAGCGTGCTGCGGCAGGTCGGGTTGCGCGATGCCGACATGGACAAATATCCGCATGAGTTCTCCGGCGGCCAGCGCCAGCGCATCGCGATCGCTCGCGCGCTGATCACGCAGCCGAAGCTGATCGTCGCCGACGAGCCCGTCAGCGCGCTCGACGTCTCGGTGCAGGCGCAGGTGCTCAATCTGATGCAGGACCTGCAGGAGCAATTCGGCCTCAGCTATGTGCTGATCAGTCATGATCTGGCAGTCGTCGACTATCTCTGCGACGAGGTCGCGGTGATGTATCTCGGGCGCATCGTCGAGCGCGGACGGCCCGAGGATCTGTTCGGCCAGTGCGCGCACCCGTACACCCGAGCGCTGCTCGACGCCGTGCCGCGGGCGCAGGTCGGCGCGATCCGGCGCCGGCGCGAGAGCGTCGCGATCGCGTCGCAATCCCTCGGCGCGGCCGGATGCGCCTACGCGCCGCGCTGTCCACTCGCCGATGCCCAGTGCCGGGCGACGGCGCCCTCCCTGCGGGCGCTCACGGGGCTGCATTCCGCTGCCTGCCACAAGGCGGAAAGCGTGATGGCGCTGCCGGTGCACGTTACCGCAGAACACCAGCCTCTTGTCTCGAAGCCGCTTTGACGCGTAACTTGGTTCCGTCCGGGAGAAACGAACAATGTTGAAAAGACTATCCATCGTCGCATTGGCCGCGCTCGTCGCGGCCACCGCTGTGCCGGCCTCGGCACAAAGCAAGAAGGACAGCGTCGTCGTCGGCATGACCTTGGAGCCGCCGGGGCTCGATCCGACCAGCGCGGCCGCCGCGGCCATCGCCGAGGTCACGCTCTACAACGTCTATGAGACGCTGACCAAGATCAACGAGGACGGCTCGGTGTCGCCGCTGCTGGCCTCGAGCTGGCAGGCCTCGTCGGATCTGAAGAGCTACACTTTCAAGCTCGTCAAGGGCGTGAAATTCCAGAACGGCGAGGCATTCGATTCCGCCGCCGTGAAGTTCTCGTTCGAGCGCGCCGGCGCCGCGAACAGCACCAACAAGGACAAGGCGCTGTTCCAGGCGATGGAGGCGGTCAACGCGCCCGATGCCGAGACGATCGAGGTCAAGCTCAAATATTCCGAGCCCAACCTGCCGTTCCTGCTCGGACAGGCCACAGCCGCGATCGTCGAGCCGAAGAGCGCGCCGACCAACGCGACGCAGCCGGTCGGTACTGGGCCGTACACGCTGGGTAGCTGGGCCAAGGGCTCGTCCCTGAGCTTGAACAAATGGCCGGACTATCGCAACGCCGCAGCCGTGAAGCTGTCCAAGGTGACGATCCGCTTCATCTCCGATCCGGCGGCGCAGGTCGCGGCGCTGTTGTCGGGTGACGTCGATGCCTTCCCGCGCGGCACCACGGCGCGCACCATCGCGCAGTTCAAGTCCGACCCGCGCTTCACCGTGCTGATCGGCGGCTCAAAGGCGAAGACCATAGTCACCATCAACAACAAGAAGAAGCCGCTCGACGACGTCCGCGTCCGCCGCGCGATCCTTGCCGCGATCGATCGCAAGGCGATGATCGAAGGCGCCGTCGACGGCCTGGGTACGCCGATCGGAAGCTTCTACGTGCCGGGCTCGCTCGGCTATGTCGACACCACCGACATCAATCCCTACGACCCGGAGAAGGCCAAGAAGCTGCTGGCGGAAGCCGGCATCGCCACGCCGCTGCAACTGTCGCTGCGGCTGCCGCCGCCGGCCTATGCGCGCCAGGGCGGCGAGGTGCTCGCGGCTCAATTGGCCAAGGTCGGCATCGTCGCCAAGATCGAGAATCTCGAATGGGCGGCGTGGCTGTCACAGGTGTTCAACGGACCGCATGATTTCGACCTGACCATCGTCTCGCATGTCGAGCCGTTCGATCTCGTGAAGTTCACCGATAAGAACTACTATTTCGGCTATCAGTCCGAGGCCTTCGACAAGCTGTATCAGAAGATCGTCGACACGCCGAACGAGGCGGAGCGCACCAAGCTGCTCGGCGACGCTCAGCGCATGCTGGCAACGGATGCGGCCGCCGGCTTCCTGTTCCAGCCGCAGTGGATCACGGTGATCAACAAGAAGCTGAAGGGCGTCTGGAAGGACGTGCCTCAGTTCGAGAACGATTTCGCGAGCTGGTCGTGGGAATGATCGTGAGCCCGTTTTGCTTGGCTGCGAAATAATTCCTGCGCAATGCGGTGCCCTCTCCCCTTGTGGAAGAGGGCATCGCCGGTCCATCCATATGTGCGGTCGCGTGAGGGGTATCTCTCCACGAACGACACCATTAATTCTACAGATCAGTTCGGCCATTCGATCGGCGTGAACCGCATCTGCCGCCGTCGCATTTCAGCCTGAAGCTCCTGGGCGTATTGCTTGGCCCGGTCTCCAATGAGCCGATAGGGTCCCCCGATCCGACTATCAGCGGCAACTTGCTTTCGGACACTCTCATAATAGGCCAACAGACTTTCGTCGGTTGAATTCTCAAATCGCATCGATGCTCCCCGAAACGCAACCTTAGGTGTCAAATTTTGCCACTATCGCCGCGGCATGGCAGTGACATAGGTTAAGTTCCGTTGCCCAAAAAAAGTTCCTTGTGTGTTCCGGATTATGGCCGAGCGAATTTTGCTCCGGAGCCCGGGGGGGGGGGAACTTGGGACCGCGGGCTGCGTAGAATTTGGGGTGTCGGCGTCGACCGAGCGCTCAGGAACCTGCCGGTTTCGGCAGCGGTCGCGCGCATGGGACGAACAACGGTTTCGCGGCAGACGCGGCCGAGCTGTCAAGAAGGGCGAGGGGCTGCGATGCGCACCGAAGTTCTCGTCGTCGGCGGCGGGCCGGCCGGCCTGATGGCCGCGATCTATCTGGCGCGGTTCCGACGGGACGTCGTGATCATCGACAGCGGCGCATCTCGGGCAGCCCTGATTCCCCGCAGTCATAATCTACCTGGCTTTCCTGACGGCATTTCGGGACATGAGCTGCTCGCGCGGATGGAGCATCAGGTGGAGGACCTCCGCGTCCCGATCATCCGCGGCACGGTGACATCGCTCGACAGGACCGGCGCGGACGTCGTCGCGACATATGCTGACGGTGCAATCGCCGCTCAGCGGGTGATTCTGGCGACGGGGATCGTCGACAGGCAGTTTCCTCTTCCCGACTGGATCGAGGCGGTTCGCCAGGGTGAGCTGCGCTACTGCCCTGTCTGCGATGGCTACGAGGCAGCCGACCGCAAGATCGCGATCGTCGGCGCACTCGGTCATGCTGCAGGCAAGGCGCTGTTCATGCGTGTCTACAGCGCCGACATCACGTTGATCCCGAGCGATGACGCGCAGAACGACGCAGCGCGGGAGGAGCTGGCCGCGGCCGGGGTTCGCGTGATGCCGCCTCTCCGGTCGCTTCAGCGCCGGAGCGGTGCCATCGAGGCGGTGTTCGCAGATGGCGCCAGCGAACGCTTCGAGGTCATCTATCCCGCGCTGGGGGCTGAGGTCCGCTCGGAGCTCGCCATCCGGATGGGCGCGCGACACACGGCCGAGGATTTTCTGGAGGTGGATGCCAAGCAGCGCTGCGGCGTCGACGGGCTTTATGGTATCGGCGACGTCGTCACCGACCTACACCAGATCTCGGTCGCGTTCGGCCATGCCGCGGTGGCCGCCTGCCACGCACATCATTCGCTGCCGATGCGCTATGTGTAACCTTCCGACAGGACAATCATGCGAAGTCGATCACAACCTCAGATCGCGCTATCCTGTGTTAACGCGTTTGGTGTTGATCTGTCGGACCTTGGCGCATGGACAGGAAATCGGCATGTTTGGCGGCGGCGTCAAGCTGCCATGAGGAAGCCGCACGCGATCCGGCACGCCGCGACCTTTGGCTGCAGGAAGCATCGAAATGGACGGCGCTGGCGGGCGAGCCGGCTGGCAACGCGGTCATCGTCTGCGAACAGGGCGCCTCTGCGACCAAGGAAGCCCGCGGCTGAGTGCAGCTATTGCAGCGTCGGGTCGAGCCGGTCACGCAGCCAGTCGCCGATCACGGACACCGCAAGCGTGGTCACGACGATGATGATCGCCGGCGCCAGCATGATCCACGGCGCGCGCGTGAGATATTCGCGGCCATAGCCGACCATGTTGCCGAGGCTCGTCATCGGCGGCTGCACGCCGAGCCCGAGGAACGAGAGGCCGGACTCCAGCAGGATGACTTCCGGAAACACCAGCGTCATCGACACGATCAGGGTCGAGGCGATGTTCGGCAGGATGTGCTTGAGATACACGCGCTGCGGCGTCGCGCCGAGCTGGCGCACGGCGGCGGCGTAGCCTTGCGCATTGGCGGAGATCGCGAGCCCGCGCGCGATCCGCGCATAGCGCTCCCAGCCGAACAGGCCCATCAGCCCGATCAGCAGCGGCAGCGAGTTGCCGAAGAAGGCGAGCACGGCAAGCGCGAGGATCAGGAATGGCATGCTGGCCTGGAAGTCGGCGAGCATCAGCACGGCCTGCTCGACGAGGCCGTGGAAATGCGCGGCGAGAAAGCCCAGCGTGGTGCCGGCGATGGCGGAGATCGCGGTGGCGCCGAATGCGATCAGGAGCGAGATCCGGATCGAGACGATCAGACGCGACAGCACGTCACGGCCGAGTTCGTCGGTGCCGAGCCAATGCGCGGCGTTGCCGGGCAGCGTCAGGCGATTGCGCAGGTCGAACTTGGTGAAGCCATAAGGTGCGAACTGGTCGGCGAAGACGGCCAGCAGCAGCATTGCCGCGATCCAGCACGCGGCGATCGTGACGGAGACGGGAACGTCGGGCCAGCTCAGCCGCCGCGCGGCAGGTGCCTTCATCGCAACGTCGGTCATGCCTCCGCTCCCTTGCTGCGCAGCCGCGGATCGAGCAGGCCGTAGAGGAAATCGACGATCAGGTTCGACGTGACCATCGTCATCGCCACCAGCAGCAGGATGCATTGCACGACCGCGAGGTCGCGGTTGGCGACGGCGACGACGAGCAGCCGGCCGACGCCCGGCCACGAGAACACGCTTTCCACCACGACCGCGCCGGCGATCAGGCTGCCGACCATGAAGCCGAGGATGGTGACGGTCGGGATCGCGGCGTTCGGCAGCGCATGGTCGGTGATGACCCGGCGCCAGGGCACGCCCTTGGCTGATGCGGTCCGTATATAGGGCTGGCCGAGGATCTCGAGCATCGCGCTACGCGTGAACCGCGCCAGCACCGCAGCGCCGCCGAAGCCGAGCGTCACGATCGGCAGGATGGCATGACGCCAGGAGTCCTGCCCGCCCGACGGCAGCCAGCCGAGCTGGACGGCGAAGATCAGCACCAGAATCAGCGCCAGCACGAAGCTCGGCACCGTGAAGCCGGCCACCGCCGTGATCATCACGGCGCGGTCGATGGCCGAACCGCGGTGAAGCGCTGCATAGATGCCGGCGGGAATGCCGAGCAACACCTTCACTAGGAACGCCGGGATGGTCAGCGCCAGGGTCGCCGGGATGCGCTCGATGACGAGCTGGATCGCCGGCCGGCCGTCGCGCATCGAGCGTCCGAGCTCGCCCTGGCCGATTGCCTTGAAGTAGTCGAGATATTGCATCCAGATCGGATGATCGAGGCCCCACGCCTTGCGAAACGCGGCGATGACCTCGGGCGGCGCTTCCGGCCCCATGATCATCAGCGCGGGATCGCCCGACAGCCTGAGCACGATGAAGGCGAAGGTGACGACGAGTGCGATCGTCAGCAGCGCGCGCGACAGGCGGATCGCGAAATAGCGCAGCATCACGCGGCATCCTGGGTCTGTGACTGTGGCCCCGTCACGAGATGGCAAGCCACCTGGCGCTGTTGATCCAGCGCGGTGAGCGCGGGCACCTCATTGGCGCAGCGGGCGGTCGCGCGGCTGCAGCGCGGATGGAAGGCGCAGCCGGAAGGACGCGCCGCCGGATTCGGCGGATCGCCGGTCAGGACGATGCGGTTGGTGCTGCGGCGTCCCGGAGCAGGGGAGGCCGAGACCAGCGCCTGCGTATAGGGATGCTGGGGCCGCGCGAACAGATCGTCGGCATCGCCATATTCGACGATGCGGCCGAGATACATCACCGCGACCTTGGTGCTGATCTGCCTGACGACGCGCAGGTCGTGGCTGATGAACAGCATGGTCAGCCCGAGCCGCGCCTGCAGATCGACGAGCAGGTTGACCACCTGCGCCTGGATCGAGACGTCGAGCGCGCTGACCGGCTCGTCGCAGACGAGAAAGTCCGGCCTGGTTGCCAGTGCGCGAGCGAGCACGATGCGCTGACGCTGGCCGCCGGACAGTGCGCCGGGATAGCGCCGGCCATGGCTGTCGTTGAGATCGACGGCGTGCAGCAGCTCGCGCACGCGCGCCTCGCGCTCTGGCTTGGTCCCGATGTCATGGATGTCGAGCGGCTCGCGGATCTGCTCGGCGACGGCAAGCCTGCGATCGAGCGCGCCGAGCGGATCCTGGAAGATCATCTGCATGCGCGCGCGCTGCGCGCGCCAGGCCGCCGAGCCTAGTGCTGCGATCGGCGCGCCGCCGAAGCGCACGCTGCCCTGGTCGGGCGGCTCGAGTCCGAGCACCATGCGCCCGGTGGTGGATTTGCCGGAGCCGGATTCGCCGACGATGCCGAGCGTCTCGCCCTTCGCAATCGCAAAGCTCAAGCAGTCAACGGCGTGGACCGATGCAGGACGCCCGAACAGGCTGGACCTCATCCGGTAGGTGCGCGAGATCCCGTGGACCTCGACCAGCGGCGCGGTCATTCGGCGGCGAGCTCCACCGGCAGACGCTGCGGCCGCAGGCAGGCCACCGCGCGGTCCGGCTCGATCGGCGCCAGCGGCGGCACGCCGGCATGGCAGCCGTCGCCGGCAAACGTACAGCGCGGTGCGAAGGCGCAGCCGCTCGGCAGCGCGCGCGGATCGGGCACCGTGCCGGGAATGGCCTGCAGCCGCCGCCTGATGCCATCGAGCGGCGGCAGCGCGCCGATCAGGCCCTGCGCGTAGGGGTGCCAGGGATCATCGAACAGCCTCGTCGCCGGGGCGCGCTCGACGATGCGGCCCGCATACATCACGCAGACGCGGTCGCAATTCTCGGCGACGACGCCGAGGTCGTGGCTGATCAGGACCATCGCCATGTTGAACTCGCGCCGGATGGCCGACAACAGATCGAGGATCTGCGCCTGGATCGTGGCGTCGAGCGCGGTGGTCGGCTCGTCCGCGATCAGGAGGTCGGGCTGGCCGGCGAGCGCCATCGCGATCATGATGCGCTGGACCTGGCCGCCGGAGAACTCGTGCGGATAAGCCGACAGCCGCCGCGCCGCATCGGGAATGCCGACGAGATTGAGCAGCCTGAGCGCCTCGGCCCGCGCGGCCTCGCCGTGCAGCCCGCGATGCAGCGCGAGGCTTTCGCACAACTGGCGGCGGATCGTGAGCACCGGATTGAGCGCGCTGGCGGGATCCTGGAAGATCATCGCGATGCGGCGGCCGCGCACCTGGTCGAGCACCTTGCCATCAGCACCCAGCAGCTCGCGGCCTTCGAGCTTGGCTGATCCGGACACTTTCGCCTTGACCGGCAACAGGCCGAGCGCCGCGAGCCACGTCACCGACTTGCCGGATCCGGACTCGCCGACGAGGCCGACGGCCTCGCCCTTGCGGATGTCGAGATCGATGCCATGCAGCACGGGCGTGCCGTCGAAGGCGACCCTGAGGCCGGAGATGCTGACCAGCGGCGCCACGGCATCACGCTCCGTAGTTGCCGGTGCGGAAGTCCATCGCGAAGGCCGGCGAGGCCTTCCACTTGATCGACTTCGGCTTGGCGGTGAAGGTCGCGTTCTGGTGCAGCACCGTGTAGGCCGGGTCCTCGCGCTCGGCGATCTCCAGCATCCGGCGGAACGCCTTCTTGCGGGCCTCGCGATCGGTCGAGGTTTCCAGGAACTCCGACAGCCGGTTGAGCTCGTCGTTGCTCCATTCGCCGACCTGCTGCTGCTGGCCGTTCGGACCGTGCTGGGCGACGAGCGACGACACCGGATCGTTGAACGCGGCCGAGTTCGACCAGTCGCGCACGGCGCGGGTGGGCGCGCGCTCCAGGATCTGCGACCAGTTCTCCTTGGTCTCGATCTGCACGTTCAGGCCGACCGCCTGCCACATCTCGACCAGCACCTGCGCGGTCGCGACCTGGTTGGTGTAGTAGTTGTTCAGCAGGCGATAGGGGATCGGGTCGCCCTTGTAGCCGGCCTGCTTCAGCAGGTCCTGCGCCAGCTTGGGATCGAATGCTGGCACGCTCCAATCGGCGACGAACATGTCGCCGTAGAACTCCCACTGCAGGCCCTTCGGCACGCGGGTGCGGCCGGCCCACAGGCTGTCGACGATGGCCTGGCGGTCGATCGCGTGGGTGAAGGCGCGCCGCACCAGCGGATTGGCGAGCTGCGGATGATTCTTGTCGAACACGGTGAGGCGGTGGTTAAGGATGGTGCCGCCCTGGACCTCGAACGCCGCGTTCTTCTCGATGCCGGCGATCTGGTCCGGCGGGATGTCGCAGGCGAACTGATATTCGCCGGAGAGAAGCCCATTGATGCGGCTCGCGACCTCCGGCACTTCGAGGAAGCGGATGCGCTTCAGCGGCGGGCGGCCGCCCCAATATTCGTCGTGGGCCTCGAGCGTCAGCGACACGTCGGGCTTGAACTCGACGATCTTGTAGGGACCCGTCGTGATCGGCTTGCGCGCCCAGTCGAGGTAGCTCGCCGCCTCCTCCCAGCCGCGCCGGCTCATGATATCGGAGCCGTAGCGCATCAGGCGGCCTTCGATGGTCACGTCAGGCGTCGCGTTGACGAAGCGCACGGTGTATTTGTCGACCGCATCGACGCGGACCAGATCCGGCCACATCCGGCGGGCGACGCCGATCACGTCCGGCGGCAGCTCCTTGCCCGGGCGCGGCGCCGGGATCTTCTCGAACGCCTTGATCGTGGTGCGGCTCTTGGCCTCGCTGTCGCCGAACATGCGCTCGCGGCTGAACGAGAACACGACGTCCTCGGACGTCATCTCGTCGCCATTGTGGAACTTGACGCCCTGGCGCAGCTTGAGCTCGACGGTCTGGTCGTCGATGCGCTTCCACTCGGTGGCGAGGCCGGGAACGGCTTCGAGGTTGCCGCGGAAGTTCTTCGAGATCAGGCTTTCCCACAGCGACGAGTAGAACACGCGCTCGCCGACATTGGACTGCTCGCGCAGCACGTCGAGCACGTTCGAGTTGGTCACCTTCTGCACGGCGATGGTGACCGAGGGACGGTTGTCGGCTTGCGCGATCGAGACGCGCGGCAGGATGAAGCTGCCGCCGATCGCGGCGCCGGCGCCGAGCAGGCCGCGGCGGGTGAGCTTGGTCATGGCAATATCTCTGTGGTCTGAGGTTGTCCGAGAAATGAGGATGCGTTGGCTTATTGAGCGAGCTCGAGCGAGGCGAGATACGCTGCGCCGGCCTTGACGTGATCATGATTGCGCAGTTCGAGGATCAGGCGCGGATTGGAATTCAGCTTCGCCAATGCGCGGAACACGGCGACCCAGCGGATATTGCCTTCGCCCGGCGCCCAGTGGCGGTCGGCGTAGCCGTCGGTGTCCTGCAGATGGACATGGGTCAGCATGTCGCCGGCAGAATCGACGTAGTAGTCGACGGGCGGCGCGCCGGTCGAATGGTGCGCGTAGTTGGCATGGCCGGTGTCGAGCGAGACCCGCACCTTGCTGCTGCCCAGCGCCTTCGCCAGTCCAACGCGATCCTGCGGGTTCTTGTCCTCGATGTTCTCGATCACGATCTCGCAGTTGGCCTGCTCGGCAGAGGCAATGACGTCGGTCAAGGTCGCCCGCACGCGCTCGATCAGCGCCTCGCGATTGTCCGGCAGCATGTCGATGTTGTTGGCATCCCAGGTCGTGTACGGCGAGTGGATCACCATCTGGTTGGCGCCGAGAAATTCGGCGACCTCGAGCCCCTGCAGCAGGCGTTTGGTCACGGCGCGGCGGATCATCGGGTCGTGACTGTCGATCTTGAAGCCCCAGAACGGGCCGTGGATGCCGAGCCGACCGGTGTGCCCGTCCAGCATCGACTTGATCTCCTTGGCGGTGCTGCGCCAGTCGCTGTCGAGAAGGTCCGCGCGGAAGAAGTCCTGGATCTCGAGATCGCGTTGACGTTCGAGCAGCCAGTCGCGATGAGCCGGAATGGACTTGACGGAGAGGGCGGCGCCGAGCACCGGCAGCGTGGTGGTCATGTCGAGGAAACCCTTTCGAGGAAGCCCTTGGCCTGCGTGAGACCCGGCAAGCGCTAGCGGAGTTCGATGACGCTCCCATGAAGGGCTGTGGAGGACGTCCGCGACATGTTGTGCCTTCGTGGGCACGAGGCCGGTCGGCCTCGCAATCCCTGGGGTAGTCGCACGTTCTTCGCTGCTACTTGACGTAGCCGCGGGAATTGCAACAATGCGGCGAAAACGGGGAATTGGGATGACGGTGCGGCGTACGATCGTTGGAACGATGCTTTCGCTCCTGGCGCTGGCGACAGCTGCGTTGAATGAGCCTGCGCATGCGAAGGGGCCTTACGGCTCCATCTCCGTCGCGGGCTGGTCGGGCGGCGCCTACACCGACGACAACACCGGAAAATTCTCGAGCTGCATCGCTTCCGCCAGCTACAAGAGCGGCATCAATTTCGGTGTTCTGGCGCTGCCGACCTTCAACTGGGCTCTCGCCTTCATCCATCCCGGCTGGTCGCTCTCGCAGGGGCAGAAGTTTCCCATCGTGCTCAGCTTCGACGGGCGCAATTCCTACAATGTCGAGGGCTCGGTATGGTCGGCCAACATGGTCGTCGTGCCGATGCCGAACGACTCCAGCCTGATCAAGGCGTTCAGGGCGGCACGGACGATGTCGGCCTTCGCGCAGGGCAATCTGTTCCAGTTCGATCTGAACGGCACGTCCGTGCTGCTGCCGTCGCTGGCGAATTGCGTGCGCATGATCAATGCCGGCGGAATGGCGGCCGCGACGAATTTCACCGTGCAGCACGGCGCTCCCTCGGCGCAGCGTCAGGGAGCGCCGCCCGCCGCCACCGCGACGACGAGCACGCAGCCGGCGCGGGCGTCGGAGGACTCTCCCGAGTTGCAATTGGAAGCGATGCAGATCGCCTCCAACTTCATTCTCAAAGCCGCGCTGTCGCATCCGGCCATTCTTGGCGGGGGCGAACGGCCAGTGTGGTTGACATCGGGCGGGGTCGCCTGGAAGGCCGACAACGCCACCGGGTTCGTTCGGATCGTGCCGCCGCAGCGGAATGTCGACGGCCTCGAAGTCGCCGCCACGATCATCGGCAACGACGCGCGCGACTGCAAGGGCAAGTTCATCTCGGCGCGCAACAGCGAACTGGTCGACAGCGCCGTCGTGTTCCGCGGCATGTCCTCCTGCGAGGACAGCGAGAAGTCGGACATCGCCGAATACTTCATCTTCCCGCGCAAGGCCGGCGGCTTCGTCCTGTTCTCGGTGGTCACGCCGACCAAGCCGGTCGGTGGCGGCGGTGGCCAGCAGCTGCAGACCCGCGAGGAAGCCAACGCCAACTTCCGCAAGGCGGCCTATACGTCGATCGGGAAATAGGGCTGCCTTCCCTTCGCTACGCCGTCCGCGGGTCGATTTGCCGGCTCACCCTCGCGACCGCTTCGGCCGCCTGACGGCGCGGACCTTGCCGCTGCCGCCGCCGCCGCAATACAGCGTCTCGCCGCCGTCGGATTCCATGCCGGAGACGCCGGTGCCAGCAGGCATGTCGAGCTGGTCGAGCACCTCGCCGGTCGCGGGATCGATGCGCCTGATGTCGCTGACGTCGTCTTCCCAGGTGCCATGCCAAAGCTCGCCATCGACCCAGGTGACGCCGGTGACGAAACGCGTGCACGGGATGCTGCGCAGGATTTGCCCGGTCGCGGGATCGATCTGGTGGATCTTGCGATCGCGATAGGCGCCGACCCAGAGCGATCCCTCGGCCCAGGCGAGCCCCGAGTCCCCGCCTCCCGACGGCGCCGGGATCGTCGCGAGCACGCGGCCATTATCGGGATCGACCTTGTGAATGCGATCTTCGGCAATCTGATAGAGGTGCCGGCCATCGAACGCCGTGCCGGCATGCGAGGGGATATCCAATGACTTCCGTACCGCGCCGTCGGCCGGATCGAACGCCTTGATGCTGTTGCCGGTCGCGATCCACACCTGCCGACCGTCATAGCTGACGCCGTTGACGCGCTCGGCGTCGTCGAACGGGCCGTACTCGCGAATGATCTCTGCGGTTGCTCGTGTCATGTCTGCCATCCCCTTTTTCCGATGGACCCACGCTAGTCGAGCGACGACCACGCCGGGAGTAACAACGCGGTCGCGAATTCCGGCACGACGGGGCAGGTCCAGCGTTGCGCGCGGCCCCGACCGAACGACTGGACCCTGCCGGACGACGCCAGTCCATCGAGGGCACGCTGCACGGTTCGCTGGCTCGCGCCTAGCGCCAGCGCAAGGCCGGAGCTTGACCATGCCTCACCGTCGGCGAGGCAAGCAAGCACGGTGGCATTGTCGTCCTCGATCGGCTGTGCGAGGACGACGACGTCGTGATCGCGACACGGCACCAGGGCAAAGCCGTCGCGCGTGGCATTGATATCGGCCAGGCCATGGAGGAGCTGGCGCAACCGTCCGATCTCGACGCGCAGGCGGGCGCGGTGCGACTCGTCGGCTTCCTTGCCGCGGAATGCATGCGCGATCAGTGCGGCCCGCGGCACATCATCGGGGACCCCCTCGGCCAGCCGCCGGGCGAGTGCAAACAGCACCGGGCGCCGCGCCAGCGACACGATCTGGCTCGCCCGGCGTACCGCCAATCGGCAGGCATCGATGATCAGCACATCCGACCGGAATAGCGATTCGACGTCGTCGAGCTGCAGCAGGCGTTCCTCGCCGCGCAGGATCATCCGCGCGGCCGGCGCCGACAGCGCCGACGAGGCCCGCTCGATCTCCGCCTGGAGCTCCGGAATGCGGGCCTGCCGCGCCGACCGCGTCGCGCGCTCGAGCGCCGATCGCGCGGTCTTCGTCTGTAGACGGCGCAAGGCCAGTCCGGCGACGATGAGCTCGTAGATCGTGCGCGCGGCCGGCAGAAGCGGCGAGGGATCGAGCTCGGCGAGGCTGCGCTCGGCGTCATCGAGGTGCCCGATCAGAATCATGCGCCTGATCTCTAGGCTGCGCGCATAGGCGGCATTGGCGCGGTCGCCCTGCTGCTCCAGGGTCTCACGCGCCGCTGCGAGCGACTTGGTCGGCCAGCCGAGATCGCGCGCTGCGAGTGCGATCTCGGCCTCTGCGACGGTGCAGCGGGCGCGGGCCAGAACTGCCTTGGGGCCAAAGCTTCGCGCGGCCTGCCGCAGCAGCGCCTTCGCGCGCCCGAAATCGCCAAGCCGCGCCATCGCGATGCCGCGCAGCGCCAGCGCCGGGGGATCATCGCGCAACGCAACCCGGTTCAATGCGCCGAGCGGATCGCCCGCAGCGAGTGCCTGCGCCGCCGCTGAGATCAGCGAGTCCATGCAAATCCCGCCATACTTGTCACTCCCGGCCCCTCCCGTACCGATCCTAGTCTGAGCTGCGGTCAACACGCAAAAGGATGACGATCATGACCATGCATATCACCGGGACGCGCGAAGATTGGTTGAAGGCCCGGCTCGACCTGCTGCAAGCCGAGAAGGAACTCACCCGCCGCAGCGACGAGTTGGCGGAGCGCCGCCAGGCCCTGCCATGGGTGCGCGTCGACAAGGCCTATCGCTTCGACACCGAGGACGGACCCGCCGCGCTGCCCGACCTGTTCAGGGGGCGCTCGCAGCTGCTCGTCTATCACTTCATGTTCGGACCCGACTTCCAGGCCGGCTGTCCGTCCTGCTCGATGATTGCCGACGGCTTCAACGGCTTCCAGGTCCATCTCGCCAATCACGACGTGTTGCTGTGGGCGGTGTCTCGCGCGCCGTTGGCGAAGCTGAAGGCCTACAAGGCGCGGATGGGCTGGACCTTCCCCTGGGCGTCGTCGGCGAGCAGCGACTTCAACTTCGACTTCAACGTCGCGATCACCGAGGAGCAGCAGCGCCAGGGCGGCACCGACTACAACTACCGCACCAGTCCTCCGCTCGGGGCTGGCGACGTGCCGGCGATGGTGGCGGAGATCGCCGCCGGCACCGGCACGGATGGCGCGACCTTCATGCGCGATCGGCCGGGCATGAGCGCCTTCATCCTTGAGGATGGTGCCGTCTATCACACCTATTCGGCCTATGCGCGCGGCCTCGATGGGCTGTGGGGCGCCTATCAATGGCTCGATCGCGCGCCGAAGGGCCGCAACGAGCAGGGCGTTTGGTGGCGCCGCCGCGACGAATACGGCAAGCGCTGACACGCAGGAGCAAAGCCATGGCGTTCTTCCACTCCAGGATGCGCGCGATGCCCGACATCGCCAATGGTCTCCGCTTCGCCGCGGCGCCGACCTTCGCGCTGATGGCCGTGCTGAACGCCATGGCGCGTGACGGCCGGTCGGACGTGATCTGCTCCGCCATGCCCGCGGGCGCGCCGCTCGGCGACATGACGGTGATGTATCTGCTGATGAGCGCATTCCACCTCGTGCCATGGTTGAAGCGCGTCGGCCGCTACGTTGCTATTCGAGCGAGCGAACGATGTGCTGCTTCAGCCGTTGCGCCGGCAGCGACAGACCCTTGACCTCGAGCAGCGCGATCTCGGTGTCCTTGAGATCCGGCAGGTCATGGCCGTCGAGCACGTGCAGGCCTGCCGGCACCATGTCCTTCGGCAGCACCGCGAGCCCGAGCCCTGCCTTGACCGCGGCATGCGCGCCGGACAAGGCGGCGCAGGTGTAGGAGATGCGCCATGGCTTCCTCGCTCTGTCGAGCGCCGTGGTGGCGCGCTTGCGGTAGACGCAGGGCGGCGGCGACACCACCAGCGGCACCTTCGCGCCGTGATGCAGGAAGTCGCGGCTGCCGGACACCCAAACCAGCGGCTCGCGCCAGACGCGCAGGCCCTTGGCGCGCACCGACGGCTCCTGCTTGACCAGCACCAGATCGAAATCGCCGGCGCGGAAGCGGTCGACCAGGTTGAGCGTCAGGTCGCAGGTGACTTCGAGCGCGACGGACGGATAGGCCTGCGCGAATCGCGCGAGCACCTCGGGCAGATGGCGGGTCGCGAAATCCTCCGGCGTCCCCAGCCGCACCACGCCGGTCATCATCGGCTCGCCGAACCGCGCCACCGCCTCGTCGTTCAGGTCGAGCAGCTTCTGCGCGTAGTCCAGGAACAGCTTGCCCTCGGTGGTCAGCGCCACCGCGCGCGGCGAGCGCTCCAGCAGCTTGGCGTTGACCGCGCTTTCGAGCCGCCCGATCTGCAGCGAGATCGTCGATTGCTGGCGTCCGAGCCGCTCGGCGGCCTGGGTGAAGCTGCCGAGCCGCGCGATGGTCGCGAAGGTGCGCACGAGGTCGATGTCGAGATTGGTCAGCGTCTTCGGCATGGGGCGGTCATGATTGAGAATTACAATGGTAAAGCTTTCAATTATCAATTTTACAAATTATCGCCCTTTGCTGCAAGTGCGGCCGGCGCCCATTGGGGGGCGCCCTTGGAGGGCGGAGGCCGGCACCAGAGGCCGTCCGCCCGATGCGGAGTAGGGCTTCATGGGGCTGACCGAGCTTGCGTTTCAGAATCTGCTGTCGCCGATGGTGTTGTTCTTCGTGGTCGGCCTCGCCGCCGCGCTGGCGAAGTCCGATCTCACCGTACCTGAGGCGGTGGCGAAGCTGCTGTCGCTCTATCTCCTGATGTCGATCGGCTTCCGCGGCGGCGTCGAGGTCGCGCATCACGGCATGAGCTGGGATCTGGTCGCCGCGATCTGCGCCGGTGTCCTGCTGTCCTATTTCACGCCGATCCTGGCCTATCTGCTGCTGACGCGAATGAGCCGGCTGTCGCCGGTCGACGCCGCGGCCGTGGCCGGACACTACGGCTCGATCTCGGCGGTGACATTTGCCGCCGTCACCGGCGCGCTCAATCTCGTGTCGTTGCCGTTCGCGGGCTACATGGTCGCGGTCGCGGCCGCGATGGAGACGCCCGCGATCGTCTCGGCGCTGCAGCTCGCGCGTCCGCATCGCAAGACTGAAACGGGGGACGGGCATTCGATGTGGCGCGAGGTGATGCTGAACGGCTCGGTGGTCACTCTGCTCGGTGCCTTCGTGGTGGGTATGATCACCGGCACCAAGGGGCTCGCGACGGTGAAGCCGTTCCTGGTCGATCTCTTCCCAGGCGTCCTCTGCGTGTTCCTGCTCGACATGGGCTTGATCGCAGGCCGCGGCCTGCAGCACGGACGCAAATATCTCAGCGTGCCGCTGTGCAGCTTCGCCGTGCTGATGCCGCTGATCGGCGCAGCGCTGGGCGCTCTGCTCGCAAGTGCCATCGGGCTATCGGCCGGCTCTGCCGCCGTGCTGATGACGCTCGCGGCGTCGGCGTCCTACATCGCCGTGCCCGCCGCGCTGCGGCTGGCGCTGCCGGAGGCCAATGCAGCGATCCCGCTGACGCTCTCGCTCGGGATCACCTTTCCGTTCAACCTGCTGGTCGGCATTCCGCTCTATATCGGCGCTGCGACGATGCTCGCCGGCGCCGTGAAATGAGGGAGGAGACGATGAAGACATTCGCCAAGAAGCGCATCGATCTGATCATCGAGATGCCGCTGCTGCGCCGGGTCACCGAGCGCTTCGACCAGGCCGGCGTGACCGGCTATTCCGTGCTGCCGGTGATCGCCGGGCGCGGCCAGTCCGGCCCCTGGTCGGCCGGCGGGCAGGTCTCGGAGGTCGGCCAGATGGCGGCGATCATGTGCATCGTCGATGGCGGCCGCGTCGATGCCGTGCTCGATGCCGTCTTTGCCGTGGTCCAGCATCAGATCGGCCTCGTCACCGTGTCCGATGTCGAGGTGGTCAGGCCCGAGCGGTTCTGATCGGGCGCGGCGGGGATTACGCCTCCGCCGCTACCTTCAGCGCCTCGGCGCGGATCTCCTCGACCAGCCGCTCCTTGAGCGCCACGAACTCCGGCGAGGTCTTGACCTTGTAGGAGCGCGGATGCGGCAGCTCGATCTTGATGTCGGCCTTGATGCGGCCGGGCCGCGCGCTCATCACCAGCACCCGGCTGCCGAGGAAGATCGCCTCCTCGATGTCGTGGGTGACGAACAGCACCGTCTTCTGGTCGCGCTCCCAGATGCCGAGCAGCATCTCCTGCATCAGCACGCGCGTCTGGTTGTCGAGCGCGCCGAACGGCTCGTCGAGCAACAGGATCTTCGGATCGTTGGCGAGCGCGCGCGCGATCGCGCAGCGCTGCTGCATGCCGCCGGAGAGCTGCTTGGGCCAGTGGTTCTCGAAGCCCTTGAGGCCGATCTGTCGGATGAAGCGATCGGCGATGGCATTGCGCTCGGCCTCCGCCACGCCGCGCTCGCGCAGGCCGAAGGCGATGTTCTCGCGCACGGTGAGCCAAGGAAACAGCGTGTAGGACTGGAACACCATGCCGCGATCGGCGCCGGGACCGGTCACCTCGCGGCCGTCGAGCAGCACCTTGCCGATGGTCGGTTGATCGAGGCCCGCGACGATGCGCAGCAAGGTCGACTTGCCGCAACCGGAGGGCCCGAGGATGGTGACGAAGTCGTTGGTGCCAATCGTGAGCTCGACCGGCTCCAACGCGCGTGTCGGCGCATGGCCCTGGCGGGCCGGAAAGGTGCGCGTGACGTTGTTGATGACGAGCGTGGTCATGCGAGCTTCCACGGGAACAGCCAGGCGTTGAACGTCTTGAACAGGAAGTCCGAGATCAGCCCGATCAGGCCGATGACGATGATGCCGAAGATGATCTGCCCGGTGTTGAGCAGCGCCTGGCTGTCGGTGATCATGTGGCCGATGCCGGAAGACGAGCCGATCAGCTCGGCGACGATGACGTAGGTCCAGGCCCAGCCGAGCACGAGCCGCAGGATCTCGGCGATATCAGGCGCAGCGGACGGCAGCAGCACCCGGCCGATGATGCCGCGGTCGCTGGCGCCCAGCGTATACGCAGCCTCGACGAGATCGCGTCTGGTATTGCCGACAGTCACGGTGATCATCAGGATGATCTGGAACACCGAGCCGATGAAGATGATCAGAAGCTTCTGGAGCTCGCCGATGCCGGCCCACAGGATCAACAGCGGAATGAAAGCGGAGGCGGGCAGATAGCGCGCGAAGGACACGAACGGCTCGAGGAACGCCTCGACCGGCTTGTAGGCGCCCATCAGTAGGCCGAGCGGGACGGCGATGGCAGCCGCGAGCACGAACCCGCCGACGACACGCCAGACGGTCATGCCGATGTCATAGAGGAAGCCGAACTTGGTCAGCAGATCCCAGCCCTCGCGCACCATCGTCAGCGGATCGGCAAGGAAGGTCTTCGACACGTAGCCGCCGAACGTCGCCAGGGACCACGCCGCGACGAAGACGACGAAGAAGGCGAGGCCGAGCGCTGTTCTTGACCTGGCGCTGACGGGATCGAGAGGTCGGATCACGGAGAAAGGCTTTCGTGGTGGAGGCGGTACGCCCGGTGTCGCGGGCTGCTGGTGGTCGGTTCGAATAAATTCACGAGGGCATGATCTCTCCACATCGTCATTGCGAGGAGCGAAGCGACGAAGCAATCCAGAGTCGCACCCCGCCCTGGATTGCTTCGCTACGCTCGCAATGACGGATCACTCAGAGCTTAGCTCCGAGCTACTTGATGAAGCTCGCGTCGTAGAGGTCGTCGATTTTCGGGATCTGCTTGACGATGCCGACCTCGAGCAGGAGCTCAGCGGCCTCCTTGTTGAAGGTCTTGAACTCGGTCTCGAAGAACTTCTGGCTCGCGGCCTTGTCCTGCCAGCGCAGATATTTGGCGGAGTTGCCGAACTGCTCAGCCGTCTGCTTCACGTCCGCGCCCATGATCTCATAGGCCTTGGCTTGGTCCTTGGCGATCATGTCCAGCGCCTCGAAATAGCTGTCGGCAAGCGCCTTGGCGGCCTTCGGGTTCTCGGACAGGAACTTCGGTGTGCAGCCGAACGTGTCCATCACCATCGGATAATCGAGGGTGGTGGCGATGATCTTGCCCTTGTCGGGAGCGGCGCGCACCGTCGACAGATACGGCTCGTAGGTCATCGCCGCGTCGTTCTGACCGGCGACGAAGGCCTGCGCTGCGGCGGCCGGCTCCAGGTTCACGATGGTGACGTCCTTCACCGTGAGGCCGTTCTTCTTGAGCATCCAGGCCAACCCGAAATAGGGCGAGGTGCCGGGTGCAGACGCGGCGACGGTCTTGCCCTTCAGGTCCTTGATGGAAGCGATGTCGTTGCGCACGGCCATGCCGTCGGCGCCGTAGCTCTTGTCGAGCTGGAAGATCTGCTTGGTGGCGACGCCGTTGGCGTTCCAGGAGATCCAGGTCTCGACCGTAGTTGCCGCGCACTGCACGTCGCCGGCGGCGATCGCGAGGTGGCGATCCTTCTGCGGGATCTTCTTGATGGTGACGTCGAGGCCGTTCTTCTTGAAGATGCCGGCTTCCTTCGCCAGCGTCAGCGGCGCGAAGCCGGTCCAGCCGGAAATGCCGATGCCGACCTTGACGTCATCGGCGTAGGCGGTCGTCGAAGTCAGGAGCGCGGCCGTTACTGCAAGTAGCCCGAATCTGCGCATCGTCATCGTCCTTTGCGGTGGGAGGAAACTGGTCGCGCGGCTCGCGCGCCGTCAAGGCTGCGCGGTCCGCCTGCGTCTGCAAGCGTGCTTGCAAATCTCGTGCTCAGGCCGGGCGCGCTTGATCGTTTCATTCGCTGCCCCTGAACCGCGCCACAAGCCGATGCTGCTCGCCGGGATAGACCAGCCGCACCGCTGTGAGCGGCTGGTTCTGGCGCCAGGTGTGCCGCTCGATCACGAGGCAGGGTGCGCCGATCGCGATGTCGAGCCCATCGGCGATCGCCTCGTCGGCGACGATGGCGCTGATCGCATGCTCCGCTTCGGTCCATGGCACGTGATGTAGCAGCCAGGAGCCGGGCGGATCGACCTTGAAATTGGCCTTGGCCGCGTCGGGGACGGCATCGAGGTCGATCAGGCGATCCTCGATCGCGAATGGCAAATTGTCGGCGCTGTGCCGGCAGCGGATCGCGATCACCTTGCATGGCGTCTTGACGCCGAGGCGCTCGCGATCGGCCGCGTTGGCGGTGCGGCGCGTCGATGAGATCAGCTCGTAGCCATAGGCGCGGCCGAGCGCGCCGATCTCGGCGCGGATGTCGGGGATCTTCAGCACGGCCGACAGGAATTGCGGTCGCCGCACGAAAGTGCCGGCGCGCCGCCGCCGCTCGATCAGGTCGGCCTGGGCAAGCTCCGACAGCGCCTTGTTCACGGTCATGCGCGAGCAACCATAGTGCTCCATGATCTCGTGCTCGAACGGGATGCGATGGCCCGGCGGCCATTCGCCGGTGAGGATGCGGCGCTCGATGTCCTGCCGGATCGTCTTGTAGAGCGTGCCGGTTGCCTGCTTGGCGCTGTCATCGGCGAGGCTCATGCGAGCAGCCTCCGCACGGCTCTGTTGAAGCCGCGCCGGGCCGTGTCGCGCGAACGATGGTGGCCGCCCTGGACGACCTTGGCGCCGCCGGCCCAGACGCAGTCGATCGCGTCGTTCGACGTCGCGAAGATCCAGCCGTCGAGCAGCGCATCTTGCGTCCGCCCCGCGAGCGAAGGATGCGTCAGATCGAACGTGACGATGTCGGCACGGCCGCCCACCTGCAGCCCGGCGAGAGATTGCGCCAGCGCCTGCGCGCCGCCGGCGAGCGCGGCATCGAGAAGCGTGCGGCCCGTCGACGCATCCGGACTTGACGTCAGCACGTTGCGCTCGCGATGCGTCAGCCGCTGGCCGTATTCGAGCTGGCGCAACTCATCGCTAACGCCGACCAGCACGTTCGAGTCGGTGCCTACGCCGATGCGTCCACGCGCGCGCAAGAAGTCGCGCGCCGGGAAGATGCCGTCGCCGAGGCTGGCTTCGGTGATGGGGCAAAGGCCGGCCGTCGCGCCGCTGCTCGCGAGTGCCGCCGTTTCATCCGGCGTCATGTGCGTCGCGTGGATCAGGCACCAGCGAGCATCGACGGCATGATGATCGAGCAGCCATTGCACGGGACGCTGGGCCGACCAGGCCAGGCAGTCCTCGACCTCCTTGACCTGCTCGGCGGCGTGAATGTGGATCGGGCCGCCGTCCGCAAGCGGCAACAGCGTGCTCAGCTCATCCGGCGCGACGGCGCGCAGGCTGTGCGGCGCGATGCCGAGATTGGCGCCGGCAAGAGTGCTGATAGCCCTGCGCGACGCCGCGAGCAGCCTCTCGAAGCGATCGACATCGCAGATGAAGCGCCGCTGTCCCTCATGCGGCGCGGCGCCGCCGAACCCGCCATGCGCATAGAAGCTCGGCAGCAGCGTCAGGCCGATGCCGGATGATTGAGCTGCACCGGCGATGCGCACCGCCATCTCGGCGATGTCGGCGTAAGGCGTGCCATCGCGATCATGATGTAGATAATGGAATTCGCCGACCCGCGTAAAACCGCGCTCCAGCATCTCGACATAGAGCAGCGTCGCGACCGCCTCGACATCGTCAGGGCTCATCGCCAGCGCGAAGCGATACATCGTCTCGCGCCAGGTCCAGAACGTGTCGGTGGAAGGACCGCTGATCTCGGCAACCCCTGCCATGCCGCGCTGGAACGCGTGACTGTGCAGGCTGGCGATGCCGGGGATCGCGACCTCATGTTGCTCGTCGGCGGAGGTCGGAGGCACGCCCGCGGTGACCGACGCGATTGTGCCGTTGCTGATGACGACCTGCACGTCCTCGGCCCAACCCTTGGGCAGAAGCGCGGATGCGAAGTGCAGTGACGCCATGATCGATAAGCCCGCTGGACAGGACGGCGGAAGCGAGTTTATGTATAGACATATCGCCCGTCAAGCTTTCGTGAAGTTGGGAGGCAGCAGCATGGCCGAGCGCTTCGATCGGATCTGGCACAATGCGCGGCTCGCGACGCTGCGCGAGGGGCAGCCGGGCCTCGGCGTGATCGAGCAGGGCGTGGTGGCCGCGCGCGGCGGCCGCATCGCCTTTGCCGGCCCGCAGTCCGATTTTCCAGCCAATGCGGATGCGCCCGAGCGCATCGATTGCGAGAGCCGCTGGATCACGCCGGGCCTCGTCGATTGTCACACCCATCTCGTCTACGGCGGCGACCGCGCCCATGAGTTCGAGCTGCGCTTGGCGGGCGCGAGCTATGAGGAGATCGCCCGCGCTGGCGGCGGCATCGTCTCGACCGTCGCTGCAACGCGCGCCGCCAGCGAGGAGGCGCTGGTTGCATGCGCTCTGCCGCGGCTCGATGCACTGCTCGCCGAGGGCGTCACCACGATCGAGATCAAGTCCGGCTATGGCCTGGAGACCGCGACCGAGCTGCGGCAATTGTCCGCAGCACGCGCGCTCGGCCGTCGGCGGCCGGTCGGCGTGCGCACCAGCTTTCTCGGCGCCCACGCGCTGCCGGTGGAGGCTGGCGGCGACAAGGACCGCTACATCGATCTCGTCTGCAATGAGATGCTGCCGGCGGTCGCAAGGTCGGGCCTCGCCGATGCCGTCGATGCGTTCATGGAAAACATCGCCTTCTCTCACGCGCAAACGTCGCGGGTATTTGCCGCGGCGAAAGCGCTCGGCCTGCCGGTCAAGCTGCATGCCGACCAGCTGTCCAATCTCGGTGGCGCTGCGCTCGCCGCCGAATTCGGCGCGCTCTCGGCCGATCATCTCGAGCACACCGACGATGCCGGCGCCGCCGCGATGGCGCGCGCCGGCACGGTCGCAGTGCTGCTGCCCGGTGCCTACTACTTCATCCGCGAGACGCAGAAGCCGTCGGTCGAGCTGTTCCGCAAACATGGCGTGAAGCTCGCGCTCGCCACCGACTGCAATCCAGGCTCGTCGCCTTTGACCTCGCTGCTGCTCACGATGAACATGGCCGCGACCTTGTTTCGCATGACCGTCGACGAGTGTCTTGCCGCAGTGACGCGCGAAGGCGCCCGCGCACTTGGTCTGTCGGCTGAGACCGGCACGCTCGACGCCGGCAAATGGTGCGATCTCGCGATCTGGGACATCAGCCGCCCGGCGGAGCTGGTTTACCGCATGGGCTTCAATCCGCTGCATCAGCGTGTCTGGAGGGGCCAATGAGCACGATCATTGCGGCGCCCGGCCGCGTCGGCCTCGACGATCTCGCGCAGATCTATGCGGGAGCTGCGGTCGTGCTCGAGCCTTCCTATTGGCCTGACGTCGAGGCGGCGGCCGCGATCGTCGCCAAGGCGGCGCAAGGCGCCGAGCCGGTCTATGGCATCAATACCGGTTTCGGCAAGCTGGCCTCGAAGCGCATCCCGCCCGATCAGACCGCGCAGCTCCAGCGCAATCTGATCCTCTCGCATTGCTGCGGCGTCGGCCCGGCGACGCCCGAGCCGGTCGTGCGGCTGATGATGGCGCTGAAGATCATCTCGCTCGGCCGCGGCGCCTCGGGCGTGCGGCGTGAGATCATCGAGCAGCTCCAGGCGATGCTGGCGCACGGCGTGTCTCCGTTCGTGCCGCAGCAGGGCTCTGTCGGCGCCTCCGGCGATCTGGCGCCGCTCGCGCACATGACGGCGGTCATGATCGGCGAGGGCCAGGCCTTCCACGATGGCCGGCTGGTGCCCGGGCGCGAGGCGCTGGCGCACGCCGGCCTGACGCCGGTCACGCTCGGGCCGAAAGAAGGCCTCGCGCTGATCAACGGGACGCAGTTCTCGACGGCCTATGCGCTCGCTGGCCTGTTGCGCGCGCATGATCTGCTCAACGCCGCGCTGGTGGCCGGCGCGCTGTCGGTCGATGCCGCGATGGCCTCGACTGCGCCGTTCCGCCCCGAGATCCAGGCGCTGCGCGGTCATCCCGGTCAGATCGAAGCTGGCCGCGTGCTGACGGAGCTGCTCGACGGCAGCGCCATCCGACTGTCGCATCTGGAAGGCGACGAACGCGTGCAGGATCCGTATTGCCTGCGCTGCCAGCCGCAGGTCGCAGGCGCCGCGCTCGATCTGTTGACGCAGGCGGCGCGCACACTGGTGACCGAAGCCAATGCCGTCACCGACAATCCGCTGGTGCTGGTCGGGACCGGCGAGATCATCTCCGGCGGCAACTTCCATGCCGAGCCGGTGGCGTTCGCTGCGGACCAGATCGCGCTGGCGCTGTCCGAGCTCGGCGCGATCAGCGAGCGGCGCATCGCCACGCTGGTCGATCCCGCGCTGAATTTCGGCCTGCCGCCGTTCCTCACGCCGGAGCCGGGACTGAACTCCGGCTTCATGATCGCCGAGGTGACGGCGGCGGCTTTGTTCGCCGAGAACAAGCAGCGCGCGCTGCCATGCTCGATCGACTCCACGCCGACCAGCGCCAACCAGGAAGATCATGTGTCGATGGCCGCGCATGCGGCGCGGCGGCTGCACGACATGGCCGACAATCTCGCTGCTATCATCGGCATCGAGCTGCTCGTCGCCGCCCAAGGCATCGAGCTGCGAGCGCCGCACGACACCAGCGCGGCGCTGTCGGCCGTCATCGGTGCGCTGCGCGTGCACGTGCCGGCGCTGGAGAACGACCGCTACATGGCCGACGATCTCGCCAAGGCGGCCGCGCTCGTCGGTGGCGGTGTGTTGGCCACGGTTGCAACGCATGCACTCGGACGCGATCCGTTTCCCAAGCTTGGATGAGAGGGACCCATGAACCGACGCCTGGACAATGCGCGGGTGATCCGCGCCCCCATTGGCAGCGACATCAGCGCCAAGAGCTGGCTCACCGAAGCGCCCTTGCGCATGCTGATGAACAATCTCGATCCTGATGTGGCCGAGAAGCCGAGCGAACTGATCGTCTATGGCGGCATCGGCCGCGCCGCGCGCGACTGGGACAGTTTTGATCGCATCGTCGAATCCTTGCGCAAGCTGGAGGCGGATCAGACACTGGTCGTGCAATCCGGCAAGCCGGTCGGCATCTTCCGCACCCATCCGGATGCGCCGCGCGTCCTGATCGCCAACTCCAACATCGTGCCGCATTGGGCGACGCTCGATCATTTCAACGCGCTCGATAAAATGGGCCTGATGATGTACGGCCAGATGACGGCCGGCTCCTGGATCTACATCGGCAGCCAGGGCATCGTGCAGGGCACCTACGAGACCTTCGTCGAAGTCGGTCGACGTCACTACGACGGCGATCTCTCGGGCAAGTGGATCCTGACCGCCGGCCTCGGCGGCATGGGCGGCGCGCAGCCGTTGGCTGCCACGATGGCTGGCGCCTCGATGCTCGCCGTCGAATGCCAACCGAGCCGCATCGAGATGCGGCTGCGCACCGGCTATCTCGATCGCCAGGCCGCCACGCTCGACGAGGCGCTGGCGCTGATGGCGGAGGCCGCGACGACGAAGAAGGCGGTCTCGGTCGGCCTGCTCGGCAATGCTGCCGAGATCTTCCCGGAGCTCGTGCGCCGCGGCGTGCGGCCCGACATCGTCACCGACCAGACCAGCGCGCATGATCCGATCAACGGCTATCTGCCGAAGGGCTGGACGCTGGCCGAGTGGGAGGCCAAGCGCGCGTCGGAGCCGAAGGCCGTCGAGCAGGCGGCGAAGACCTCGATGGTCGGCCACGTCCAGGCGATGCTGGATTTCCACGCCATGGGCATTCCGACGCTCGACTACGGCAACAACATCCGCCAGATGGCGAAGGACATGGGCCTCGCCAACGCGTTCGATTTTCCGGGCTTCGTGCCGGCGTATATTCGTCCCTTGTTCTGCCGCGGCATCGGTCCGTTCCGCTGGGCTGCGCTGTCGGGCGATCCGCAAGACATCTACAAGACCGACGCCAAGGTGAAGGAGCTGCTGCCGGACAACAAGCACCTGCACAACTGGCTCGACATGGCGAGGCAGCGCATCAAGTTCCAGGGGCTGCCGGCGCGGATCTGCTGGGTGGGGCTCGGCGATCGTCATCGCCTCGGGCTTGCGTTCAACGAGATGGTCGCCCGTGGCGAATTGAAGGCGCCGATCGTGATCGGGCGCGACCATCTCGACTCCGGCTCGGTCGCGAGCCCGAACCGCGAGACTGAGGCGATGAAGGACGGCTCGGATGCCGTGTCGGACTGGCCGCTGCTCAACGCGCTCCTGAATTGCGCGAGCGGCGCGACCTGGGTGTCGCTGCATCATGGTGGCGGGGTTGGCATCGGGTATTCGCAGCATGCCGGCATGGTGATCGTCGCCGATGGCACGGCCGACGCCGCGCGGCGGCTGGAGCGCGTGTTGTGGAACGATCCGGCCACCGGCGTGATGCGCCATGCCGATGCCGGCTACGAGGACGCGATCGCCTGCGCCGAGGCCTACGGCCTCGACCTGCCGAGCCTGGCACGCTGAGGGCGTGCATTCCTCACGGGTTGAAGTGCGGCCCCTGATCGTGATCTCATGCTGACAACGCGACGGGAACTCGTCGCGGTGCAGGGGAAGCTCATGGGGATCGCCTTCCGTTCTCGGCCATCGTCGGCCAGGACGAGATGAAGCTAGCGCTGATGATCGCTGCCGTCGATCCGAAGGTCGGCGGCGTGCTGGCCTTTGGCGACCGCGGCGCCGGCAAGTCGACCGCGGTCCGCGCGCTCGCAGCGGGCAACTAGCTCCCCTTTTCGGTTTCCTCGTCGTCGCTTTCTTCTGGTTGGCTGAGGTCATACCGATCGAGCTTGGCGTAAAGGCTTTGGCGGCTGAGACCAAGAATTTCGGCGGCCGACGTCCGATTCCCATTGGCGAGCTCGAGCGCGGCACGGACGTAATGCTGTTCAACGACCTCGACCGTGCTCTTCACCAGCTTGCGCAGCGGAGTCTTGCCGACGGATTCGTTCAGGGCGGCCAGCGCGGCCCTGAGGTTGTCATGCTCCGCAGTCGGCGACAGCCGCCTGGCGACGTTGCGCAGCACCAGCGCAATCCGGGGATGGCCGTCCAGACCATAGGCCGCAGCCGAGATCTCGACCTCCGTTTCGGTGCCGAGTTCGCCTTGGATGGTCGTGGATAGCAGCCGAACGGTGCCGTGGCGCTCGACGTTGGAGATCAGGACCGAAAGGTCGGCGCCCGGGCGCGTCAACCAGCGGCTCAGCTTCTCGCCGATGATCGCCTCCGTCGACCCGATCTCGACCAGTTCCAGAAACGCGCGATTCGCGCGCTTGATGGCACCGCCGCCGTCGATGCTGATGACGGCGTCGGGGAGGCTGTCGATCAGCGCTTCGGGATTGTCCGGCACGAGGCCAGGCTGCGCAGCCTTGCCGATCGGCGCCATCTGCAGCAGGAACATCGGCCCGGTATTGCTGGTCATCAGGGATCCCCTGAGCATCCAGGGGACGGCCTCTGCGCCGAGATGGACCACGATGCCGGGCGCCTTGCCCTGGTCGCGCACGCGTTTCAGCATCTGTTCAACCAGCTCGCGGTCAGTGGCCGGAATCTCCTGCAGAAACTCGCGGCCGACCAGATTGTCCCTGCGGCGGCCGGATGCCCCCAGCGCAGAGGCCGCGGTCCGGTTGGCTTCGACGATGCGCAGATCCCGGACCTTCGTCAGCAGTACGGCCTCGTTGGAATCCTCGATCACGAGCCGGTAGCGCGTTTCGATCTCGCGCAGCTTCCAATAGTCGCGCTCGATGGTCTGCTGGGCCGAGATCAGCCGGGCCTGCAGCTCGGCCACGGCCTGCAGGTTCTTGCCGATCGCGAGCATGCCAGCCCGACCGCCGAGCAGTACAGTCGTGAATTCCATCGGAAGTTCGAGGCCGCTGGGGAAGCGCTGCGTGATCTGGCGGAATGCGGAAATGCCGGTCCGCTTGGTGTCCTGCATGATGCGTTCGATCTTCTCGCTCGCACCGTCGACGATCTCGGACCAGGGACGGCCAAGCCACACGTCGACATTTTCGGATGAAATGTTGGGAGACAGCGTCGCCTCACGGATCACGCCGTCCATGTCGAGCAGTAATGTCACGTCGGCGCGTGGACCGTGAAATTCGGCCATGGTCTAGGCACCCGTTGGAGACGCTCAAGGACCACGGCCGACGCCGTCGGCGCGCATCTTGAAGGCGCTAGGTCGCATCCCGCTAACGTCTTGAGAGACTCGACAGTCCATGCTGCGCCCTCAGTGTCAAGGCTTATTTACAAGCACATACTTCCAACTGTATCCCTGCGCCCGCCGCATGCTCAAACTGCGGCTTGACCGCTCGTTTTCAGCGATCATTTCATCGACACATGGCATGACAAGTATTCATTGCACTAATCACTGTAAGGAATAGCTGCGCGAGGACTCGGAAAATCGGGACAACGCAGGATGCTGAGAGCGGGTGTGGTTGCGACGGTCGTGTTGGCAATTTCGGCCGACGGCACTCTCGGCGATCTGGGCCGAGATGGGGCTGGCGCAGGCCGCGTGAGGTCTGGTGCGCGCGCACATCGACGTGCGCGCGCACGGTGCCACCACGCCGGTCCCTCACCGTGCCGTCAACGGGGCAGGAACCGTGCACCCTCCTTGCCGAGGAAATCCAGCATGGCCTGCGCCGGCGGCAGCAGCAGCTTGTCGGCGCGCCGTACCGCATGCCATTGCCGGATCACGGGCAGTCCGGGCACCTTCAAGGTGACCAGGCGGCCCTCGGAGAGCTCGTGCGACACCGTGTGCTGCGAGATGAAGGCGATGCCGAGGCCGGCGATGACGGCCTGCTTGATGGTCTCGTTGCTGTCCATCTCCATGCTGGTCTTGAGATGCAGACCGTGCTTCTCCAGGAAGGTCTCCATCAGCATGCGGGTTCCCGAGCCGCTCTCGCGCGTGATGAACACCTCGCCCGCGAGCTCTGCGGCCGCGATCCGTTTTCGGCGCGCGAGCCGGTGCCCCGCCGGCGCGACGATGACATGCGGATGCTTGCCCATCGGCCGCATGTCGACGGGAATGTCCGCCGGCGGCCGTCCCATGATGGCGATGTCGAGATCGTATCCTCTGAGCGCTTCGCGGATGGTGTCGCGATTGCCGATCCGCAGGGTGACGTCGATCTTGGGGAACCGTCGCGAGAATTCCGCGATGGCGAAGGGAACGAAATATTTCGCCGTGCTGACCGCGCCGATCGCGACCCTGCCGCCGCTGCGCCCCGCCAAAATGTCGAGCGCCTGCTCGCAATCCTGCAGCGCCGCCTCGACGCGTTCGGCCAGCGCCAGCACGCTGCGTCCGGCTTCGGTGAGGATCATGCCGTCGGTGGTGCGCTGGATCAGCGGCAGGCCGGCGAGCTCCTGAAGGTTGCGAATTTGCAGCGTGACCGCAGGCTGCGTCAGGTGAAGACGGCCGGCCGCGGAGGTGACCGATCCGGACTCCTGCACGGCTGCGAGCGCGCGCAGCTGGCGAATGGTGAGGTCGCGTGAGAAGCGCCGGCTCATGGAACCCTCGATATAAGGAAAACTTTTGTCGATCCAAAGATAAAGAAATTTCCCTAATCACGCAAACAGGGCCTTGATGGGGGTGCGGCACGACCCCTTCGTGCCGCACGCATCAAGCTCTCCAAAGAATGGGCTGATGGCAAGGGAGTGGCCCATGGATCATCATCAGACATTGCAGGCACATCTGGCGGCGCAGGGTGCCGACGCCGATTGTGCCGCGGTCATCGAGGCTCTGGCCGAGGCGGCGCGCGAGCTCGCGCGGCAGATCGCTATCGCGCCGCTGTCCGGCGTCGACGAAGGCGCCGCCACCGTGAACGCCGACGGCGACGTCCAGAAGGCGCTCGACATCGTCGCCGACAATCTGATGCGGGATGCGCTGCGCCGGGCTCCTGTCGCCGGCATCCTGTCCGAAGAGGTCGATCGGCCGGAAACGGTCAACGCTGCTGCCCCACTATGCGTGGCGATCGACCCGCTCGACGGCTCCTCGAACCTGCAGAACAACATCTCGGTCGGCACCATCTTCTCGATCCGGCCGCGCGGCCGCGACGTGCTCTCCAGCTTCTTCGAGCCCGGCACCGCACAGCTTGCCGCCGGCTTTTTCGTCTACGGACCGCAGACCTGCCTGGTGCTCGCGATCGACCGCCGCGTCGATCTCTACGTCCTGCATCCGACCTTGCACGAGTTCATGCTCGCCAAGTCCGGAATCCGCATCCCGCAGGATACGCCGGAGTTCGCCATCAACGCCTCGAACCGCCGGCACTGGAGCGGGACGGTGCGCAACTATGTCGACGAATGCCTGGCGGGCGCCGCGGGCCCGCGCGGCCGCGACTTCAACATGCGTTGGATCGCCTCGCTGGTCGCCGAGGCCTATCGCATCCTGATGCGCGGCGGCGTGTTCCTCTATCCGGCCGACTCCCGCCCCGGCTATCGTGAGGGCCGGCTGCGGCTGGTCTACGAGGCGCATCCGATGGCGCTGATCATGGAATGGGCCGGCGGCTCGGCCTCGAGCGGCCGTTCGCGCATTCTCGAACTGTCGGCGCGCTCGCCGCATCAGCGCGCGCCGCTGATCATGGGCGACGTTCGCCTTGTCCGCGACGTCGACCAGCTGCACGAGGGTGTCGAGCCGCTGTTCGAAACCAGCGATGCGCCCCTGTTCGCGCGGCGCGGCCTGTTCCGCTGAGCCTGCCTGCCGAACGCGCCTTCCGGAGAAAAGTCATGTCACGTCGTCATCCCATCATCTCGATCACGGGCTCGTCGGGCGCCGGCACCACGTCCGTCAAGAAGACCTTCGAGAACATCTTCCGCCGCGAGAACGTCAAGGCGGCCTACATCGAGGGCGATGCCTTCCATCGCTACAATCGCGAGGAGATGCGCCGCAAGATGGTCGAGGAGGCCGAACTCGGCAACAAGCACTTCAGCCATTTCAGCCCCGACACCAACCTGTTCGAGGAGCTCGAGAAGACCTTCCGCGATTACTCCGAGACCGGCACGGGCATGACGCGCCACTACGTCCATGACGAGGAGGAGGCGCGGCTCTACGACACAAGGCCCGGCAACTTCACCGACTGGACGCGGCTGCCGGAAGAGTCCGATCTTCTGTTCTACGAAGGCCTGCATGGCGCTGTCGTCACCGAGACGGTCAACATTGCCCAGCATGCGGACCTCAAGATCGGTGTCGTTCCGGTCATCAATCTCGAATGGATCCAGAAGCTGCACCGCGACCGTGCCTCGCGCGGCTATACCACCGAGGCGGTCACCGAC
The DNA here is from genome assembly GCF_032380995.1 of Bradyrhizobium sp. SZCCHNR2028. Classification (NCBI taxonomy): domain Bacteria; kingdom Pseudomonadati; phylum Pseudomonadota; class Alphaproteobacteria; order Hyphomicrobiales; family Nitrobacteraceae; genus Bradyrhizobium; species Bradyrhizobium sp. SZCCHNR2028. The sequence continues at coordinate 142,432 of NZ_JAUHJF010000016.1, forward strand.
ACAATCCTGCGGCGCATGCCGGACTATGTGAACTACATCATTCCGCAGTTTTCCGAGACCGACATCAACTTCCAGCGTGTACCGACGGTCGACACGTCGAATCCCTTCATCGCGCGCTGGATTCCCACGCCCGACGAGTCGATGGTCGTCATCCGCCTGAAGAATCCGCGCGGCATCGACTTTCCCTATCTGCTCTCGATGATCCAGGGCAGCTTCATGTCGCGCGCGAATTCGATCGTGATCCATGGTTCCAGGCTCGATCTCGCCATGCAGCTCATTCTCACCCCCATGATCATGCAACTGATGGACCGAAAGAGGCGCACGCTATGACCGCCACCGCCGTGCAGACGCTGGCCCCCAAGACTGATAGCAAGACCGATATCAAGGCCGATCCCAGCCATGCGGAGATGGCGAATGCCATCCGCTTCCTCGCGATCGACGCCGTCGAAAAGGCGAAGTCGGGCCACCCCGGCATGCCGATGGGCATGGCCGATGTCGCCACTGTGCTGTATCAGCGCTTCCTGAAGTTCGATCCCGCCGATCCGGCCTGGCCCGATCGCGACCGGTTCGTGCTGTCGGCCGGACACGGCTCGATGCTGCTCTATGCGCTGCTGCATCTGACTGGCTATGAGGCGGTCACGATCGATGAGCTGAAGAAGTTCCGGCAGTGGGGCGCCAAGACGCCCGGGCATCCGGAATATGGCCACACGCCGGGCGTCGAGACCACGACCGGTCCGCTGGGGCAGGGCATCGCGACGGCGGTCGGCATGGCGCTCGCCGAGCGCCTGATGAACGCGCGCTATGGCGACGATCTGGTCGATCACTACACCTATGTGATCGCCGGCGACGGCTGCCTGATGGAGGGCATCAGTCACGAGGCGATCTCGCTCGCGGGTCATCTCAAGCTGAATCGTTTGATCGTGCTGTTCGACGACAACGGCATTTCGATTGACGGCTCGACCGGGCTGGCATGCTCCGACGATCAGCTCGCGCGCTTTGCCGCCTCTGGCTGGACGACCTGTCGCATCGACGGCCATGATCCGGAAGCGATTGCTGCGGCGATCGCAGCGGCGCGGCAGAGCGATCGTCCCAGCATGATCGCGTGCCGGACGACGATCGGCTTCGGTTCACCCGGACGGCAGGGCTCGGAGAAGGCGCATGGCGCGCCGCTCGGGCCGGAGGAGGTCGAGAAGACCCGCGCGGCACTGCACTGGCCCCACCGTCCGTTCGAGGTGCCGGCCGACGTGCTGGTGAGCTGGCGCGAGATCGGCGCGCGAGGCCGCAGCGTGCGCCAGGCCTGGAAGGAGCGTGCGCGCAAGCTGTGCACCGCGGACCGGTCGCCCTGCCACGACGCGCTGAACAAGAAGCTTCCAGCCGCCTATACCGAGCGCATGGCGCAGTTCATCGCGCAGCTCACGGCCGAGCGGCCGAAGATCGCCACCCGCCAGGCCTCGCAGAACGTCATCGATGTCATTGCGACGGTGCTGCCCAATCTGCTCGGTGGCTCGGCGGATCTCACTCACTCCAACCTCACCAAGGCCAAAACGCACAAGTCGGTCACATCAGCGACCATGGACGGCAACTACATCCACTATGGCGTGCGCGAGCATGCGATGGCCGCGACCATGAACGGCATCGCGCTGCATGGCGGCTTCATTCCCTATGGCGGCACCTTCCTCGCGTTCGCCGACTACAGCCGGCCGGCGATTCGCTTGGCCGCGCTGATGGGCATCCGCGTCATCCACGTGATGACCCACGATTCCATCGGCCTCGGTGAGGACGGCCCGACGCATCAGCCGGTCGAGCATGTCGCGAGCTTGCGCGCCATTCCGAACCTCCTGGTATTCCGCCCGGCCGACGCGGTCGAGACGGCGGAAGCCTGGGACTGCGCGCTGCGCGCGGAGACCTCGCCGTCGGTGCTGTGCCTGTCGCGGCAAGCCTTGCCGGCCTTCCGCACCGAGGCATCGGATCACAACAAGGTAGCGCTCGGCGCTTACGTGGTCATCGAGCCCGAGGCCGGTCGCGACGTAACTTTGATTGCGACCGGTTCGGAGGTGACCATCGCGCTGGAGGCGGCCAAGCTGCTGGCGGCCGAAGGCGTCCAGGCGGCGGTGGTGTCGGCGCCGTGCTTCGAATTGTTCCGCAAGCAGTCGGCAGAGTATCGCGCCGAAGTGCTCGGCCATGCGCCACGCATCGGGGTCGAAGCTGCGATCGAGGGCGACTGGGCGCGCTGGCTCGGTGATGCCGGCGAGTTCGTCGGCATGCAGGGCTTTGGCGCCTCGGCGCCGGCCGATGAGCTGTACCGCGAATTCGGCATCACGCCTGCGGCGGTCGCCGATGCGGCCATGCGCAACATCATCCGGGCGCGGGCTTCCTGAGCCGCGTCGCAGAACAGAACATCGAAACAGGAACGGAGATCAACATGGCGCGGATCACGCTCAGACAATTGCTGGACCATGCTGCCGAGCGCAGCTATGGCGTGCCGGCTTTCAACATCAACAACATGGAGCAGGGGCTCGCGATCATGGAGGCGGCCGCGGCGGTCGACGCCCCCGTGATCATCCAGGCCTCGCGCGGCGCGCGCTCCTATGCCGGCGACATCATGCTGTCGAAGATGATCGACGCGCTGGAGGAGATGTATCCGCAGATTCCGCTCTGCCTGCACCAGGACCACGGCAACGACGAGGCGACCTGCGCCACCGCGATCAAGTACGGCTTCACCTCTGTCATGATGGACGGGTCGCTCAAGGCCGACGCCAAGACCGCGGCGGATTATGACTACAATGTCGACATTACCCGCCGTGTCACTGACATGGCGCATTGGGTCGGCGCCTCGGTCGAGGGCGAACTCGGCGTGCTCGGCTCGCTCGAGCATGGCGGCGGCGAGCAGGAGGATGGTCATGGCCTCGAGGGCAAAGTCAGCCGCGAGCAGCTGCTGACCGATCCGGACCAGGCCGTGGATTTCGTCCGCGCCACCAAGGTCGATGCGCTGGCGATCGCGATGGGCACCTCGCACGGCGCCTACAAGTTCTCGCGCAAGCCGGACGGCGAGATCCTCGCCATGAACGTGATCGAGGAGATCCATCGCCGGCTGCCGAACACGCATCTGGTGATGCACGGCTCGTCCTCGGTGCCCCAGGCGCTGCAGGACATGTTCAATCAGTTCGGCGGCGAGATGCCGCAGACCTGGGGCGTCCCGGTCGAGGAGATCGTGCGCGGCATCCGCCATGGCGTCCGCAAGGTCAATATCGACACCGACTGCCGGCTGGCGATGACCGCGATCTTCCGCAAGGTCGGCGCGTCGTCGAAGGTCGAGTTCGATCCGCGCAAGTTCCTGAAGCCGGCGATGGATTCGATGCGCGAGTTGTGCCGCGAGCGGTTCGAGCAGTTCGGCGCTGCCGGCAATGCATCCAGGATCAAGGTCATTCCGCTCGCCGAAATGGCCAAGCGCTACCGCTCCGGCGCACTCGATCCGCGAGTTGGGGGAATGACTGAAGCTGCCTGACATCCACGGCCATAACGAACATTCAGGAGGAACACATGAACGACCCATCGATCACGGTGCGCGGCAAGGATCGCTACAAGTCCGGCGTCATGGAATACAAGCGCATGGGCTACTGGGAGCCGTCCTATCAGCCAAAGGACACCGACGTGATCGCGCTGTTCCGCGTCACGCCGCAGGACGGTGTCGACCCGACCGAGGCTTGCGCCGCGGTCGCCGGCGAATCCTCGACCGCGACCTGGACCGTGGTGTGGACCGACCGCCTGACGGCGGCCGAGAAGTACCGCGCCAAGTGCTACCGGGTCGAGCCGGTGCCGGGCTCGCCCGGCAGCTACTTCGCCTATATCGCCTATGACCTCGATCTGTTCGAGCCGGGCTCGATCTCCAACCTGACGGCCTCGATCATTGGCAACGTGTTCGGCTTCAAGCCGCTGAAGGCGCTGCGGCTGGAGGACATGCGGCTGCCGGTTGCCTATGTGAAGACGTTCCAGGGGCCGGCGACCGGCATCGTCGTCGAGCGCGAGCGGCTCGACAAGTTCGGCCGGCCGCTGCTGGGCGCTACCGTCAAGCCGAAGCTCGGCCTGTCCGGCCGCAACTACGGCCGCGTCGTCTACGAGGCGCTGAAGGGCGGGCTCGACTTCACCAAGGACGACGAGAACATCAACTCGCAGCCGTTCATGCATTGGCGCGAGCGCTTCCTGTACTGCATGGAGGCGGTCAACAAGGCGCAGGCGGCCACCGGTGAGATGAAGGGGACTTATCTCAACATTACCGCAGCGACCATGGAAGACATGTATGAGCGCGCCGAGTTCGCCAAGGAGCTCGGGTCATGCGTTGTCATGATCGACCTCGTGATCGGCTACACCGCGATCCAGTCGATGGCGAAGTGGGCTCGCAAGAACGACATGATCCTGCATCTGCATCGTGCAGGACACTCGACCTATACGCGGCAGCGCGCGCACGGCGTGTCGTTCCGCGTCATCGCCAAGTGGATGCGGCTCGCCGGTGTCGACCACATCCATGCCGGCACCGTGGTCGGCAAGCTCGAGGGCGACCCGAACACCACACGCGGCTACTACGACATCTGCCGCGAGGACTTTAATCCGATGCGGCTCGAGCACGGCGTGTTCTTCGACCAGCCCTGGGCCAGCCTGAACAAGCTGATGCCGGTGGCGTCCGGCGGCATCCATGCCGGCCAGATGCACCAGTTGCTCGACCTGCTCGGCGAGGACGTCGTGCTACAGTTCGGCGGCGGCACCATTGGCCATCCGCGCGGCATCGCCGCCGGTGCGACCGCCAACCGCGTCGCGCTGGAGGCGATGATCCTCGCCCGCAACGAGGGCCGCGACTACGTGCATGAGGGCCCGGAGATCCTGGCCAAGGCGGCGCAGACCTGCACGCCGCTGCGCGAGGCGCTGGAGATCTGGAAGGACGTCACCTTCAACTACGAATCGACCGACTCGCCGGACTTCGTGCCGACCGTCACTCCCGCCGCCTAGTCATTATTCGATGCGCCGCCGCGACGCGGGCCGGAGCCCGCTCGCCCGCATTAGCCACATCAGGAGACATCAACATGCGCGTGACCCAAGGCTGCTTTTCTTTCCTACCCGATCTGACCGATGAGCAGATCACCGCCCAGATCCAGTATTGCCTCGAGAAGAATTGGGCCGTGAACATCGAGTTCACCGACGATCCGCATCCCCGCAACACCTATTGGGAGATGTGGGGCCTGCCGATGTTCGACCTGCGTGACGCCGCCGGCATCATGCGCGAGCTGGCCGAATGCCGGAAGATCTATGGCGACCGCTACATCCGCATCTCGGCCTTCGACTCTACCCACGGCTGGGAGTCGACCCGGCTGTCCTTCATCGTCAACCGGCCGCAGAACGAGCCGGGCTTCCGGCTCGACCGGCAGGAAACCGTCGGGCGCAATCAGCGTTATTCGACGCGGTCCTACGCGGCCGAGCGCCCCGAAGGCCAGCGTTACTGATCCCTGGCGGGCGGAGGTCGCTGCTGCGCCTGCAGGTCTGCGGCGTGGCAGGGATCTCCGCCCGGAGCGGCCATATCACTCTATCTGCCGTTGCTTCGTTGCTGCCAGGTTCGCAATCGAACGCACGGCGATCTGATGCGAGCGTCCCGAACGGAGCACGAGCGGATGATGCAGGCCACGCAGGCGGACACCACCCAGGCGACGCCGGTCGATACCGTCGACCTGCGCCGCGAGTTTGAGAGCGTCGATATTGCGCCCGTGCTGGAGCAGCTCGACCGTGAGCTGGTCGGGCTCGCGCCGGTCAAGACGCGGATCCGCGAGATCGCCTCGCTGCTGATGATGGAGCGGATCCGCCGCAAGATGGGGCTGGCGACGACGTTTCCGACCCTGCACATGTCGTTCACCGGCAATCCCGGCACCGGCAAGACCACGGTCGCGCTGCGCATGGCGGGCATCCTGCACCGGCTCGGCTTCGTCCGTCGCGGCCACGTCATCAGTGTCACCCGCGACGATCTCGTCGGCCAATATATCGGCCACACCGCGCCAAAGACCAAGGAAGTGCTGAAGAAGGCGATGGGGGGCGTCCTGTTCATTGACGAGGCCTATTATCTCTACCGTCCCGAGAACGAGCGCGACTACGGCCAGGAGTCGATCGAGATCCTGCTGCAGATCATGGAATCGCAGCGCGAGGACCTCGTGGTCATTCTTGCCGGCTATGCCGACCGGATGGAGAAGTTCTTCCAGAGCAATCCCGGCTTCCGCTCGCGCATCGCCCACCACATCGACTTCCCCGACTATTCGGAAGCCGAGCTACTGACGATCTCCGAGATGATGCTGGAGGGGCAGAATTATCGCTTCACCCCGGAGGCCCGCGCCGCTTTCGAAAAGTACATCGCCGTCCGGCGCACCCAACCGTTGTTCTCGAACGCGCGCTCGATCCGCAACGCGCTGGATCGGATCCGCCTGCGCCAGGCCAACCGGCTGGTGTCGCGGCTCGACCGCGTACTGACGTCCGATGACGTGATGTCGATCGAAGCCAGCGACGTGCTGGCGAGTCGCGTGTTCGCCAAGGGCGCCGACGCAGGCGACGGCAGGGCGGAGGCGCAATCATGAGTCTCGCTTTGGTGATGAACGCGCCGCTCGACGATCTCAGGCGCCGCATCGCCGACGCCGGCGCGCTGATCTTCGATGTCGACGGCACCATGGCCGAGACCGAGGAGATCCATCGCGAGGCCTTCAACGAGGCGTTCGTCGCGGTCGGCATCGACTGGCACTGGGGCCGCCGCATCTACAAGGAGCTGCTGCGCGTCGCCGGCGGCAAGGAGCGCATTCGCGCCTTCGACCAGAGGCGGCGCACGGGGCCGCCGCTGAGCGACGCAGTCATTGCCCGGCTTCATCGCATCAAGACGGAGCGGTTTGCCGCGCTGATGGCCGACAAGGGATGCCCATTGCGTCCGGGCGTCGAAGCACTGCTGGGGGCTGCCTCGGCACGCGGGCAGCGGCTCGCGATCGCGACGACGACCACGCGCGCCAATATCGATGCCCTGCTGGCGCCCGTGTTGGGCGTGGATTGGGAGGCAGGATTTGCCGCCGTCGTGGCGGCCGACGATGTCGCGCGCAAGAAGCCTGCGCCCGATGTCTACCTGGAGGTCTTGTCGCAGCTCGATCTACCCGCGGCCAGTTGCATCGCGATCGAGGACTCCGGTAACGGGTTGATGGCTGCGACCCGCGCCGGCGTTCCCGTGCTGATCACGCGCAGCCTCTACTTTCATGACGACACGTTCGACGGTGCGCTCGCTGTGCTCGACGATCTCGTGGAGTTTGTTGCCTGAGGTATTTTGAGGTGCCTGTGCTGATGCATTGCCGATTATGTACGCCACCATGCGCATAGCCGCGTGGCGTAGTTGTTCTATTGCCGTCTCGACAAGAACGTGTAATCCCTTAACGATATGTCTTCATGTCGAGTCGAGGTCGTTGAGTATGGCCCGCACGCAGGCCAAATTGAAACGTACGGACGTTGCACGCACGGAAGCGTTTCGCGGGCGGGTGGGACGGCCGCCGAAGGCGCTGGCTGGAAACATCGAGGAACGTATTCTGGACGCTGCGCGCGCGGTGTTTCTCGAGCGCGGCTTTGACGGCGCGAGCATCGACGAGATCGCCGAACGCGCTCCCGCCAGCAAGCCGACGATTTATGCCCGATACACCGGCAAGGCCGCCTTGTTTGCCGCCGTCGTCGAGCGCTCCATCAACGACGTGATGAATCTCGGGGCCTACACGCCGGTCGCCGGCACTGCACAGGAAAAGCTGGTTGGACTTGCCATCGCCATCGTCGATCGCGCGCTGAAGGAATCGCTCGGATTGTTACGGGTCACGATCGGGGAGGCCTACCGGTTTCCCGATCTCAGTTGTCAGTTTCATGACGTCTCGCGTAAGCGCGCCACCCATGCCGTGGCGGCGCTGCTCGCCGAGACGATCGGCGTCTCGGCCATGACCGCCCGCCGGACGCCGTCGAAGGCGTCGGCGGCCTCCGCCGAGATCTTCATCGACCTGATCGTCATGCCGGTGATCATGCGCTCGCTGATGGGCGAGAGCGAACGGACGATCCGCAGGGAGCTGCCCGGCTTCGTCCGTGACCGGGTCAAGACTTTCCTGGCGCTGCAGCCGAAGGCCTGAGCAGCGCGATCAGCGCCGCCGCAGCAATGACGGTTCGAGCGTCACCTGCTTGAGATCGTTGCCGCTGACGACGACCACGATGAAGGCGAGCTTGCCGTCCTTGTTCATCAGGCCGCCACTGATCGCCCGGCCGGCCGCCGAGCGCTCGGCGATCCGAATCGCATCCGACATCTTGAGCCGGACCGTGGTGAGGGCGGCCAGGCTGTTACGGTCGCTTTCGCTCAGTCCGTCCACGGTCGAGAACAGCACGCTGTTGCGCACCTTTGCCGTGGTGCCGTCGATGTCGGATTCCCAGATCCGTCCGCGCTGCAGGGTTCGAACCTTGTAGACGGGGGCGTCGAGCCCACCCTCGAAGCTGATGTCCGCGGTCTTGGAGCCAGGATGAATCCTTTCGGCGATTCGCAGCGCCTGGTGCAGTGACACCTCCGTCCGCCTGAACTTGTCGAGCTCGCGATCAATCGTCTCCTGGCTCAGCGCCGGATCGGTGGAGGCTTGCGGATCCCCGTCCGTCTGCATGCCGGTTCCGGCGACGGCATGCGCCACGGGAGTCCATGACAGCAGGATCAAGGTCAACAGAATGAATCGTTTCATGACGGCCTGCTGTCTCCGATCTCGGTCGGTGCTTGTAGAGCATTCCCTTGGGAAACGGTTGCGATAAAACGAAACTGTATCGTTTTATAATTGTCGGCGGCGCGGTTGTCAAGGTAACGGCGCCGGCGGCGTCTGGGTCCAGAAGCGACCCGAGCGCGCGCCGTCATAGCCGAGGGTGTAGAGCGAGCGCATGTAGTCGGTGTCGAAGCCGACGCCTTGGCCCTCGGGGACGGACGGGTCGATCGCCGTCATGTTGAAGGCCAGGCCATTGTGCCGGGCGAACTGATAGGTGGCCGAGAGGTAGCTCCGGATCTCGCGTTTGCTCTTCATGGCCAGCGAGCGGATCGCGATCGCCTTGGCGCTGTTTTCGACCGGCTGGAAATCGGTGGACGTCCGGCCGTTCATGATGATGTAGATGGCGGGCCTCGCTGAGGCCATGCGCCGCGATGATTCGGGCTGCATCAGCAGACGGTCCGGAAAGGTGAACACCTGGGTCGAGACACCGCCGTCGACATGCATCTCCTCGATCGGCTTGCCGTCGGAGGAGGCCGCGATCAGCGACGGCGGAAACGCCACGGGAACGCTGGCGGACGCGGTCAGGACCTGCCGGAACAGGTCGAGCGCGCGCGGCGTCCGCGCCGAGGCGATCTCACCCATGTTCCACAACACCGGGCGCCCCGCGTCCAGGTCGGTGGTCACGACGAACAGTCTCCGGCCCTTGGCGTGTTCTCTGGCGATCGCCGCGAGCAGGTCCGGCGTCGTGTAGTGGCTGATCGCGTCGCGGAGCGGCTGCCCATCGAACAGGGATGAGCCGAACACGGCGTTGAGCGCGTTGGGGGAGGCCGCGAACGAGCTGGCGAGCCCGCTCGTATACATCTCCTTCAGCGTCGCATCGTAGGCTGGCCCGAGGAAGGCGAACGGAGCGATCAGCGCGCCGGTGCTGACGCCCGAGACGATCGTGAATTCGGGACGAGCGCCGCTTTCGCTCCAGCCGTTGAGAACGCCGGCGCCGAATGCGCCGTCGCCGCCGCCGCCGGACAGCGCAAGATAGGCGAAGGGCTTGCCCGGTTGCGGCTGCGGCTTGAACGCGGCGTTGTCGAAGCTCGCGGCCGGCGCATCGGCCCACATCCGGATCGCGCGAAAGCCGTCGATCGTGGCGCGTTTGGCATCGTCGGCCGAATAGGCCGCGCGCTGAACGGCGGCACAGCCGCCGAGCAGGAGAGCCAGGCTGCAGAACGCGGCCAGACTCCCTGCCGCTCGGATCCAACGCGATCGCACGTCCCACCTATCCGTTCACTAAACGAAACCGTATAGTATTGTTATTGCGATTTGATCAAGCCCGAAGGCGATCGACGCGTATCCGCGGATCACGATTGCGGGAGCTGGATCTTGGAACCTGCACGGCAGCCTGGGCCGATCGTCCTGCTGCTCGATCGCAGGCGGCGCTCGGCGCGTTCATCTGCGGCTCACGCGCCGCCGGCTATGATTTTCTTCCATTTCCGATAGGTTGTCGCCGTTTCAACCAGGGGCGGCCGATATTGCCGCGCAGCGGCGTCCGATGTTCCGACAGGGGCACGATGCAGGCCGCATCGGCGGACGCGACCAGAGGAGTCTGAATGATCAACCGGCGGGCCATGATCACCTTCACGTTCACCGCCGCGACGCTGCTCGCAGCCTGCGGCGGCGTTGCGCAGGCGGCGCAGTGCGGCTCGTCGCCGGCGGGGTTCGAGGCGTGGAAGCGCGAATTCAGCGAGGAGGCGAGGGCGAAGGGCGTCGGCGGCACCGCGATCGCCGCGCTGATGCAGACCAACTACGCCTCGGCGACGGTCGCCGCCGATCGCGGCCAGCGCAGCTTCCAGCTCTCGCTCGATCAGTTCCTCGCCAAGCGCGGGGCTGCGGCGATCGTCGCGCGCGGCCGCCAGCTCAAGCAGTCGCAGGCGGCGATGTTCGCCTCGATCGAGCAGCGCTACGGCGTGCCGCCCGGACCCCTGATCGCGATCTGGGGCATGGAAAGCGCGTTCGGCAGCCAGCGCGGCAATCAGCACATGCTGTCGTCGATCGCGACGCTCGCCTATGATTGCCGCCGTCCGGAGTTCTTCACCGACCAGCTCTATGCCGCGCTCAAGCTGATCGACCGCGGCGTGCTCTCGGGCAACACCCGCGGCTCGATGCATGGCGAGGTCGGGCAGACGCAATTCATGCCGAAGAACATCCTCGCTTACGGAGTCGGCAATCTCGACGTCGCCGCCAACGCGCTGGCCTCGACCGCGAACTTCCTGCGTGCCAACGGCTGGAAGGCAGGCGCCGGCTATCAGCCGGGCGAGCCGAACTTCGCCGCCATCGAGGCCTGGAACGCCGCCGGCGTCTATCAGAAGGCGATCGCGCTGATGGGCCGCCAGATCGATGGCGGCGGCTCGGCCGCGGCGCGCTGACAGGCTTGCGACTGGCAAGCATGTCGAAATGAAAGAAGCGGCGCTTCATCACTGAAGCGCCGCCTCGCATTATTCTCGGTCAGTCAGCTTCTCGACTTAGGCCTTCAGCTCGAACCGATCCAGGTTCATCACCTTGGTCCAGGCGGCGACGAAGTCCCTGACGAACTTCTGCTTGGCATCCGAGCTCGCATAGACCTCGGCGAGCGCCCGCAACTGCGAGTGTGAGCCGAAGATCAGGTCGGCGCGGGTGGCCGTCCACTTGATCGCGCCGGACTTGCGGTCGCGGCCCTCGAAGGTGTGCTCGCCCTGATCGACCGGCCGCCACACCACGCCCATGTCGAGCAGGTTGGCGAAGAAGTCGTTCGTGAGTGTCTCGGTCTGCGCCGTGAACACGCCATGCTTGGAGCCGTTGGCGTTGGCGCCGAGCACGCGCAGGCCGCCGACCAGCACGGTCATCTCCGGCGCGGTCAAAGTGAGCAGTTGCGCCTTGTCGACCAGCAGCTCCTCGCCCGACAGCCACTGCTGGCCGCTGAGATAGTTGCGGAAGCCGTCATATTTCGGCTCGAGCACCGCGAACGACTCGACTTCGGTCTGCTCCTGCGAGGCATCGGTGCGGCCGGGCACGAACGGCACGGTCACCTCGACGCCGGCCTTCTTGGCCGCCGCTTCGACGCCGGCATTGCCGGCCAGCACGATCAGGTCGGCGAGCGAGATCTTCTTGCCGCCGGTGGCCGATGCGTTGAACTCCTTCTGGATGCCCTCGAGCGTCGAGAGCACCTTGGCGAGCTCAGCCGGGTTGTTGACCGCCCAGTCCTTCTGCGGAGCGAGACGAATGCGCGCGCCATTGGCGCCGCCGCGCTTGTCCGAGCCGCGGAAGGTCGAGGCCGAGGCCCAGGCCGTCGACACCAATTGCGACACCGACAGGCCAGAGGCGAGGATCTTCGCCTTGAGCGACGCGATGTCGTTGTCGTCCACGAGCGGATGGTCGACCGGCGGCACCGGATCCTGCCAGATCAGATCTTCCTTCGGCACCAGCGGGCCGAGGTAGCGCACCTTCGGACCCATGTCGCGATGGGTCAGCTTGAACCAGGCGCGGGCGAAGGCATCGGCGAACTGATCCGGGTTCTCCATGAACCGGCGCGAGATCTTCTCGTAGGCCGGATCGAACCGCAGTGCGAGGTCGGTGGTCAGCATCGACGGCGCGTGGCGCTTGGACTTGTCATGCGCATCCGGCACGGTGTTGGCGCCGGCGCCATGCTTCGGCTTCCACTGGTGCGCGCCGGCCGGGCTCTTGGTCAGCTCCCATTCATAGCCGAACAGATTCCAGAAGAAGTTGTTGCTCCACTTGGTTGGCGTCGTCGTCCAGATCACTTCGAGGCCGGAGGTGATGGTATCGCCGCCCTTGCCGGAGCCGTACTTGCTGGCCCAGCCGAGACCCTGCTGCGCGATGTCGGCGCCTTCCGGCTCGGCCCCGACCAGCGACGCATCACCCGCGCCGTGGGTCTTGCCGAAGGTGTGACCGCCGGCGATCAGCGCCACCGTCTCTTCGTCGTTCATCGCCATGCGGGCGAACGTCTCGCGGATGTCGCGCGCGGCAGCCAGCGGATCGGGATTGCCGTTCGGGCCTTCCGGGTTGACGTAGATGAGGCCCATCTGCACGGCAGCGAGCGAGCCTGCGAGCTCGCGGTCGCCGCTGTAGCGCTCGTCGGCGAGCCACTTGCCCTCGGGGCCCCAATAGATGTCCTGCTCGGGCTCCCAGGTATCGGCGCGACCACCGCCGAAGCCGAAGGTCTTGAAGCCCATCGATTCCAGCGCAACGTTGCCGGTCAGCACGAACAGGTCGGCCCAGGAGATCTTCTGGCCGTACTTCTGCTTGATCGGCCACAGCAGGCGGCGCGCCTTGTCGAGGTTGGCGTTGTCAGGCCAGCTGTTCAGCGGCGCAAAACGCTGCTGACCAGTGCCGGCGCCGCCACGGCCATCGCCGATGCGATAGGTGCCGGCGGCGTGCCAGGCCATGCGGATGAACAGCGGACCGTAATGGCCGAAATCGGCCGGCCACCATTCCTGCGAATCCGTCATCAGCGCGTGCAGATCCTTGACCAGCGCGTCGAGATCGAGGCTCTTGAATTCCTTGGAGTAATCGAACGCCTCGCCGAGCGGGTCGGACAGGTTCGAGTGCTGATGCAGGACCGACAGATTGAGCTGGTTCGGCCACCAATCCTTGTTCGAAAATCCCTTCAAGCCGCCCGAGAACGGGCACTTGCTGACGTCATCCATGTTTGCCTCCTGACGTGATCGTCATGGTTCCCCCTGGGGTGGGAGCCGGGACCCTACGCGGCTACTTCGATCAGGGGAAATTGAGATTGATGATCGTAACGATAAGATTATCTGATGAATATGGTGTGACGCTGTCCAAACGCATATGGACACGGTGCGTTACCTCCGCATCTCAAGATTGTGGTCAGGAAAATTGACTTCGCGGCGATGATCGATAAGATAATCTGATGATACATTTGACGATGCGGCAGCTTCGCTATTTCGACGCGCTGGCGCGTCTGGGGCATTTCGGCCGCGCCGCCGAGGCCTGCGCGATCTCGCAGCCGGCGCTGTCGATGCAGATCAAGGAGATGGAGGAGGCGCTCGGCGGCGTGCTGCTGGAGCGCAACGCCCGCCAGGTCGTGCTGACCCGGTTCGGCGAGCAACTCGCCGAGCGCGTGCGCGAGATCCTGCGCTCGGTCGATGAGCTCGGCGACTTCGCCCGCGCCTCGCGCGACAAGCTCACCGGCCGGCTCCGGCTCGGCATGATCCCGACGGTTGCGCCTTATCTGCTGCCCAAGGTGATCGGGAACCTGACGCGCAAACATCCCGAGATCGACATCCACGTCCGCGAGTCCAAGACGCCGACCTTGATCGAGGAGCTGGTCGAGGGCCGCCTCGATGCCGCCATCGTCGCGCTGCCGGTCTCGGAGCCGTCGCTGACTGAGGTCGCGCTGTTCGCGGAGAACTTCCTGCTGGTGCGGCCGCCGGAATATGAAGGGGCGGCGGTGCCGAGCAGCGAGATGCTGCGCGAGATGCGGCTGCTGTTGCTGGAGGAGGGGCACTGCTTTCGCGACCAGGCGCTGTCGTTCTGCAACATGCAGGCGCCGCGCGAGATGCTCGATGCCTCCTCGCTGTCGACCCTGGTGCAGATGGTGGGCGCCGGCATGGGCGTGACGTTGATTCCGGAGATGGCGGTCGGCGTCGAGACGCGCTCGGCGTCGGTGTCGCTGGCGCGCTTCGCCGATCCGCAGCCGCAGCGCACGGTCGGCATGGTCTGGCGCAAGACCAGCCCGCTCGCCAAGCAACTGATGCAGATTTCCGAGATCGTCGGCAGCGCGGCCCAGGGTCTGCGCAAGCAGGCCGCGGCCGGGCAGGGCCGCAAGCGGCGAGGGTGAGCGCAGACGTCGTGCGTTTCTCCCGGAACGTCCCGCGATGCGGAGATTTGTCCGTCTCCTGCCGGAGAAGGAGAACGGGCGGCTGCAGCTCTCTACGGCTATGTCGGCGTCGGCTACGGGCCGTACTACGGTCGTCCATACGAGGCCCGTCCATATTGGCGGCACCGCTATGACGGTTGGGTGGTCATTGGCGCGGCCCGTGGTGGTGAGATCGGCCGATTGATCCTCTGACACGAGGTCGTCTGCGCGCCAGATCTCGCAGGCGATCTGGCGTGACGGCTAGCCGGCTGACGAGACCTCCCCTGCGCCCCGCTGGGTCGGAACGCGCCGTCGTGATGGCCCCTGATGTCCTGCTTTCCCATGGCATAAGTCTTGTATCGATCTCCGCGAGCGGTTGAACGTCCGACGCGCATGCGGTGCGGCGATGCCGTCGGATTGTGATCTCGGTCGGTCGGTTCGCGCGCTCGCGCGGCTTGCTAGTCGAGATCGCGTGCCTGGAGAACGGTCCATGTCTGAGCCGCGCAATGCCCGGGAGTTCTGGGCTGCCACGATTATCGATTGGCTCATCGAGAACGCGAGCCTCAGGCGGGAGCGCGTCGACCTCGCGCGGAAGTTCACCCAGGAGCCCTACAATCTAAGCGTCGTCAGGGTCCTGACCATGATGGATGAACTCGTTGCGCGCCACAATGCAGCGAGCGGCGCCAGCCTCGTGCTGTCGCAGAACTGGCGCCTGGCGCATCGCAGCGACACGGTCGGTGACTTCATCGCGGCTTTCCTGCAACTGGTAATTCCCGAGGGGCGCGGCGCGACAATGGACGACGCCGCGAGGGACAACGGCGTAGCGACGCCCGGCGACGCGTCGGAAAGCCGACAGGGCCGGACGCAGTCGGGCCGCATCGATGCGCTGCGGGCTAGTCCGGGCGGCGACTGGAAGCCGGTCGATTTCGAGATCATCGCCTCGCAATACGCGATCAAGTTTCGCAAGATCACCGGCACCCACGAGGTGTTCCTGCATCCCGCGGTCCCGAATTGCGTGACGATCCCGCTGAAGGCGAGGATCAGGCCGCCGCATGTCCGGGCCTTCGTGGCGATGATCGACGGAATGGAGGAGGCGGCGCGATGAGCGATTCCCGTGTCTATGCCTATGAGGTCACGGCGCTCGGCGCCGAGGATGGCGGCGGCTTTCTCGTCACCTTCCCCGACATTCCCGGGGTCATCGGCATCGGCGCTAACGCCGAGGAGGCGGTTGCCGACGGTCAGCAGGCGCTGTTGGCATGTCTCGACGCGCTCAAGGCCGTCGATCGCGGGCCGCCGGTCCCGGCCGCGGCGCGAGCTGCCGTGCCGCTGGCGTGATTCTTGATGTGAGGTCCGGGACGCCAATGCGACGGGAGACAGTATGCCATTGACAGAGGACGCCATCCAGGTCGGCAAGTGCTACAAGACGAAGATCGCCGAGAGCTACAAGGTGCTGTCGATCACGCGCGGCATCGTCACCTATCAGACGCTGACCTCGCCCTTGCGCATCAACACCGGCATCAAGGCGTTCGCCGACGCCGTCTACAAGGAGATCAACTGTCCGCGACCGGGCTAGCGATCCGGCGGCGGCCGTATCGTGCGGCACGCGGACCGGGAGCAGGCGGCAGGCTCGGGGCGGACAGAGAGCGCATCACCTCTCCTCCGCCATTGCGAGGAGTGTCAGCGACGAAGCAATCCAGACTGCCTCTACGGAAAGACTCTGGATTGCGTCGCTGCGCTCGCAATGACGTGGAGAAGGCTCGCCTTTGTTCACGCGCTGCGGAGGTAGGAATGAAAGTCGAACAGCGCGATGACGGCGTGCTGGCCGTCGTCGACGAGGAAGGCCGCGTCTGGGCGCAATGCGCGCGGTCCTCGCAACATGCCGATGAGACGGATTACGTGATCGAGGGGCCCCTCAGTGGATTCGTCTATGAGGACGGCACGTTCACGGCGGACAGCGAGCAGGCCTTCTGCGCCTGGCTCGCCGACCGCCTGATCAGCGACGAGATCTTCCATGTGAAGGACAGGGAGACCGCGTTGGCTCTGTGCCGGCGTATCGCGATCGCGGCCCGCGAGATCCTGAAGGACAAAGCAGGCCCGGCTCATTGTTGAGTGTCCCTGCGTTCCGCGGCGCCATCGCAGATCCCGATCCGGGCCTCAGCCGAGGTCCGGCCTTCCTCGCGCGCTCTCCTCATTCAGAGGGACATGATCGATGCACGACCTGGGCGCAGTGCGCCGCGTGGGATGAGCGGCAAGGTATCGATCGGCTTCGTTGATTTTGCTGCGTTCTCGTTCGATTTCGATTGAGTTCGTTGCGGTTTGTTCGGATCGTTTCTGGTGCGGCCCGTCGGGGGCAACATCCTCTCTAGGCTGAAACAGGGGTTCGATTCCCTAGAGAACCTTAAGATCACTTGGCAATCAGGGGGCCACCTCGTGTTGTCCGGAAGCCATCATTGGTACACAATGCATTTTCCGAGAGCTGGCAAACCCTGAGTCCTCAAGAAGATACCGGCTGGAGGCTTGCCTGGGCCGTAGAGCCATCCTGCACACAAGCGGCTGAGCTTCGCTATTGGGAAGTCCCGCCCAGTCTAACTGAGGGAGTGTCAGTCAAACTCCCCCGTCAGATAACGACCTTCCGCCACTTGCAGCGCATGATCGTCTCGGTGTTGCCGGATGGATTGATGTCGGTGCCGACAATGACCGTGCCATCGGCGGCGACGCCGTTGTGCCGGCCTGAGATATTAATCCGGAAGCAGTCGGCGGACAGGGATCGATCGCATACCAGTGGCCGCAGTCTGGCGAACCGCGTTCTGACGCGGGAAGCAGGAAAACGTGAGAGTGTTGCCCCCGCAACAGCCGCCTTTTGCGGGTCGACGTGGAGAGCAGAGTACAGATTCTGTGACGAGTGCAGTTAACGCAAGGAGGCCTTGCGGTAGCGTAAGCTTCCCCGGCTGCGCTATTTCAGCGTCGACAGATAGGCGACGACGTCGGCCCGCTCCTTCGCGTCCGCCAATCCCTTGAAATACATCTTGACGCCGTGAACGTCCCCGCGCGGATCGGCGATATAGGCATCCAGCGCGGTCGTGGTCCAAGGCGCGTTGTTTTTTTTCATGCCCTCGGAGTAGGCGTAGTCCGGTACAGCCGCCGGTTGCCGTCCGACGATGTTCCAGAGGCTCGGGCCGACCTTGTTGATGCCTATCTCGGCAGAGTGGCAATTCTGGCAGATGCGCTGGAAGATGCCCTTCCCAGCGACGGGATCTCCATCCAGCGCCTGGGCGCTCGACGCCAGACTTGCGAGAACAACGACAAGAGCGATGCGGCGGAGCATGCGAATCCTTCCCTTTTGATCCGGAGCGGGCGCGGGCCAGCCCCGCGGCCAGGCCGGTGAGCAGATCGGTGCAGATGATCTGACGACAGCCCGGCCCAAGTCCTTGTTCTGGATCAAGCCGCGCAGTTGCCGTTGCTGCTCAATTGGCTTAATCTTCTAAAAAAACGAACGATCACCAACACGAAACCCAAGTGTCGTTCTGGGAGGTGCCCGGTGGGAGACGCCGATCCTCGGCCCGCGCGTCCGTCTGGCGTGATTGCGGCGAAGTCGAAGGCTGCGACGGAGGCCGCCGCGGCGGCCGACATCTGCGGCCAGTTGCCGGCTGACGGCTTGGCCATGGTGCTGATCTTCCTGTCGCC
Organism: Bradyrhizobium sp. SZCCHNR2028; assembly: GCF_032380995.1. Lineage (NCBI taxonomy): Bacteria > Pseudomonadati > Pseudomonadota > Alphaproteobacteria > Hyphomicrobiales > Nitrobacteraceae > Bradyrhizobium > Bradyrhizobium sp. SZCCHNR2028. The sequence goes on from NZ_JAUHJF010000016.1 coordinate 160,756, forward strand.
CCACTACGACCCAAACGCGTTCATGGCGGAAGTGACGACCCGTCTCGCAGACATCCCCGTGTATGGTTGTACGACGGCTGGAGAGCTGTCGCCCGATGGCTGGGACGACAACAGCGTCGTCGCTCTCGGCTTTGCCGCCGATGATTTCACGGTATTCGCACAGCCCATCTTCGGGCTGTCGGGCTTCCGCGTCGACGAGGGCCGCCGCCTTGGCGTCCAGTTGAGGCAGGATCTGTCGCGGCACGGCGGTCGCGACGATGACGGCGTGTTCGGGCTCGTCCTGATCGACGGCATGTGCCAGCGCGAAGAGGCGATCATGTCGGCGATCTATGCGTCGCTCGACAATATCCCCTTGGTCGGCGGGTCGGCCGGCGATGGTCTGCGCTTCGAGCGCACCTGGGTCTTTCACGACGGCAAAGCGCATACGGACATGGCGGTGCTGATCCTGATCAGGACGTCATTGCCGTTCCGGCTGTTCAAATGTGACAATTTCGAGCCGACCTCGACCAAGATGGTGGTGACGGAGGCCGATCTCGAACAGCGTATCGTCAAGCAGCTCAATGCCGAGCCGGCGGCGGAGGAATATTGCCGCGCGGTGGGCATCGCGGATTCCGAGCTCGACCCATTCCTGTTTGCAGCCCATCCGGTGCTGGTGCGCGTCGGCGGCTCCTATTTCGCGCGCTCGATTCAGCGCGTCAGCCCTGACGGCTCGCTGCGGTTCTTCTGCGCGATCGACGAAGGAATGGTGCTGACGGCGGCAAGGTCGCGCAACTCCGTGGCCGCCGCCCGCGAGATGCTGGCCGAGGTTCGAGACGACATCGGCGAGGTCTCGATCTTCATCGGTTTCGAGTGCATCCTCCGTCGTCTCGACGCTGAGCAGCATCAGTTCGCGCGGGAAATGTCCGAGCTCTATCGCGATAACCGGATCGTCGGGTTCCATACCTATGGTGAGCAGTACGGTTCAATGCACGTCAATCAGACGTTGACCGGCGTCGCGATCGGCAAGCGTCCAGGGGCGCAGCAATGACTGTCGTCGGGTCTCCGGAAGACCTGCAGCGCGAGGCGGCCAAGCTCAGGAAGATCAATGCCGCACTGATGTCCCGGGTCGAGCGCTCGATGGACCAGCAGTTCAATGCGTTCTCACTGTTCGAAACGGCGATCGCACTCGATCAGCAGGTGCGCGAGCGGACGCAGCAGCTGCGCGATGCGCTGCGTTCGATCGAAACGGCCAACAAGGACCTGTTTCGGGCCAAGCAGCAGGCCGAAGCGGCCAGCTCCCTGAAATCCTCGGTTCTCATCTCCGTCACGCATGATCTGCTTCAGCCACTCAACGCGGCGCGGCTGACGCTGTCGACCTTGGCGGACGAAGTCTCGTCCGATCGTGGCACAGCCATGGTCGGCCAGGTCGACCATTCGCTGGCCATGCTGGAAGATCTGCTGCGATCCCTGCTGGAGATTGCCAAGCTCGATGCCGGAGCCCTGCGGCCCGACGTGAGGCCCGTTCTGATCTCGAGCCTGTTCGAGCCGCTCGAACGCGAATTCGCCCCGATCGCGGCCAAACGCGGGTTGTCCTTGCGCATTTGTCCCTGCTCGGTCGCGGTGGTCTCGGATGCTATGATGCTGCGGCGCATCTTGCAGAATCTCCTCGCGAACGCTCTGCGCTACACGCGGCGAGGCGGCGTCGTCATGGGATGCCGGCGCGGACCGGGGGCAGGCCGGGTTCGCATCGAGGTCTACGATACCGGCCCTGGCATTCCCAAGCCGCAGCAGGAAGCGATCTTCCTCGAATTCCAGCGCGGTCATTCGAGCGCCGAGGACCAGGCCGGCTTTGGGCTCGGCCTGTCGATCGTCCGTCGCTTCGCCAATGCATTGGACCATGAGGTCAGGCTGGCTTCGCGGGTTGGCCATGGATCCACATTCAAGCTCGCGCTCGACCGGGCAGACCCGGCAGCCGTACCGCCGGATCCGCATCCTGCTGAGCACGTCGAGCACGATTATGGCGGGCTCGAAGGCGCCAAGATCCTGTTGATCGAAAACGACCTGGCCACCGCCGATGCCATGGTCGGTCTGCTGGAGAAATGGGGCTGCGACGTCGTGGCCACGGTCTCGTCGAAGGACGCGCTGCAGCGCCTGAGTGCGCTCGGGGCGGCCCCCGAGGCGATCATCGCGGATCTTCACCTGGATGGCGACGAGAGCGGGCTTGCCGCCATCCGGGACATCCGGCAATTCCTCAGCCGAGATGTTGCGGCCATGATCGTCACCGCTGACTATTCCGAAGATGCAGCCAGGGAAGCGAGCCAATACGGGCTCGAGATCCTGACCAAGCCGGTCAGGCCTGCGGAGCTTCGCGCGCTGTTGTCGTTCCTGCTGTCATGAGCGCGTCAACGCCGCTCGCCCGCGCCGGCATGCGCGGCCCGCTGATGAGGTTCACGAAGTCGATCTTTTCCATCTCGATGATGGCCTTGGTCCGGCTCATCACGCGGAGCTTTCGCAGGATTTCAGAGACGTGGACCTTCACCGTCGTCTCGCAGATCCCGAGCTCGAAGGCGATCTGCTTGTTCTGCAGTCCGCGGCGGATCAGGTCGAGCACGCGCAGCTGCTGCGGCGTCAGCTCGTGAAGACGCTTCAGGAGATCTTGAGCGGGAAGTCGGCCACGGCGCACGCCGGCGCAGAGGGAGCCACCTTCAATGTGGACTTCGCCGCGCAGCACCGCCTTGATCGCGTCGGCCAGTTGCTGCTTCGAGGTTGATTTCGAGATATAGCCGGAGACACCCAGCGCGAGAACATGGGCGACGAGGCGCGGGTCCTGATGCGCGGAAACCACCAGGATCGGTGTGCGCGGCGCGGTCTTGCGGATGCGGATCACGCCGGAGAGCCCGGTCGTTCCGGGTGTTGAGAGGTCGAGCAGGATCAGGTCGAATCTCGGAGGCGATGACAGAAGATCGACGGCCATGTCGATGGATGTTGCCTCGCGCATCTCGGCATCAGCCAGAGCGGCGCGGATCGCGCTCTCCAGCGCCTCGCGAAACAGCGGATGGTCCTCGACGATGAGCAATCGAGCCACGTGCCTGTCACCCCCCGGCCGGATCGGAGATCCGGTTTGTTCATTGTCGCGGATCTGACATTCAAACCAGTGCGCGCGCTGCGTCTTCGAAAGAACGTCAGGGCCGGAGCACCAGCGATAGCGCGTCGGTCGGCCTCAATCAACGACCAAGACGCCATCAACGGTGCGACGCCTGCGGCGGCCGTGACCTCCTGCAGCGCAGCAATAGCGCTACGGGTGCTTTCTGCGCGAGGCGTTGCGCGATCCCTGGCGGTCGGCCGGAACGGGCAGCGCGATCTTGCCGATCTCGATAACGGCCTTGTTGCGGCTGAACAGGCGGAGTTTTCTCAGGATCTCCGTGATGTGCGCCTTGACGGTCGACTCCGCGAGCTGAAGCTCGCCCGCGATTTCCCGGTTCTGATAGCCACGCCTGATCAGGTCGAGGACGCGAAGCTGTTGCGGGGTCAGCTCCTCGAGGCGCGCCTGCAGCGCGCGGGCGGAGCCGTTGCCGTGGCGCTCGGCCACTGGCACGAAGTCCTTCGGGACCGAGATCGAGCCGCTGAGCACGCGCTCAATCGCGGACGTCAGCTCACGCTTCGAGGTCGACTTCGGCAGATAGCCGGCGGCGCCGAGCGAAAGCGCCTCGCGCACGACGTTGAGGTCTTCATCACTCGAGACGATCGCGACCGGAAGCCGGGGATGCGTGGCACGAAGCCGCAGGAAGCCCGAGAAGCCCACGGCATCGGGCAGCGTCAGGTCGAGCAGCGCCAGGTCGATGTCGGGTTCTAGCGCGAGGGTGTTGAGCGCATCGGCAATCGACAGCGCCTCGAAGATCTCGGCGTCAGGATGCGCCAGACGCACCGCATTGCCGAGGGCTTCGCGAAACAGCGGATGATCGTCGATGATCAGAAAGCGCGTCATGTCCGCCCCCTCACTTGCCCTCTGTACGCGCCGGGTGATCCGGCAGATCGAGCGGCCGGTGTCCGCCTCCTTCAATTGGCCGTTTCGGACGACTGCACGGTCCGTAGGAACGCATAGATGCTCTCGAACTGCTCGTCGGTAAAGACTTCCTTCCAGGCCGGCATGCCCTTGGACGGACGGCCTTCATGCACGGTGGTCCAAAACTTGTCGCGCATATCCTCGCCATAACGGGTCTGCAGCCGCCGCAGGTCGATCTTCCGTTCCGCCTGCACGGCGTCCGGTCCATGACAATGTGCGCAGGTGCCGTTGAAGATCTCCTTGCCGGCGCTGACCGCCTCGGTCTTGGAATCGCTCGCAGCAGCCGCGTCCGAAACCCTGATCACGGCCGCCTCGGCGACCGGCTGGCGGAGAAGCTGAGCAGGGTCAGTCGTCGACGCCAGCTTGATCGGGCGCGGCACGGCGCCGAGCCTGATCGACGGCTCGCTTGGCAGTCCGTATTTGACCGCCAGCTCGGCGATCCGCGATGCGAGCTGCGGCAGGGCGGCGTCGATCTGATCGCGCAATTGCGTGGAGCTCTTGGCAAGGCCGATTGCGGCATCCCAGGACAGACCGTCGCCCTCGACCGGCTGGATCCGGAAGCTGCTCTGGTAGGTCGTCTTGTTAAGCCAGCCTGCAACCGGTCCCCAGACGAAGGCGACGTCGGCCTTGCCCTGTGCCAGCGCCGCCAAGCCTTCGTTCGGCGTCAGCACCGTCACCTTCTCGATGTCGTCGCGCTCGGCCAGCAGATCTTGCGGCGTGGTCTGGTATTGCACGGCGACGCGCTTGCCTCGGAGGTCGTCGATGCTGTGGACGACGAGCGTTCCGCGGCTGACAAGCGCGTAGGTCTCGGTCGCAATCTTCTTCGAGAAGATCACCGTCGGTCCCATGAAATCCGAGGACAGCGGCAGGCCGATCATCGCGTCGCACTGCTTGCCGAGCAGCGTCACGCGCACGGTTCGCTTGCCGAAATAGGATTTGTACCAGTCATACGTCACGGGCCGTCCGAGCTGCTGTGACAGCGCCTGGCCGACCTCGAGGTAGAATCCCGGCTGCGTCGGATTGTCGCTCGAGAATGGAAGATTGGTCGGATCCGCACAGAGCCGCAGCGGCTCCGCCTCGTTGGCCAGGCCCGCCGCCGACGATGCCAACAGGGTAGAGGCCATCAAGGCGACGAGAGTCGTCGCACGTGCTGACAGTTCGGCGGCGGCCCGCCACTTTGAGCCAGTCTGACGGCGATTCAGGCGCATCCTCGATCCCTCGGGTCTTGTTTATCTGTTTGTACGGCTCGGTCTCGCGGCCGGGCCGTCTTCGTCCGCTTGATGCGGATTGGCGGAACGCTGCGCGTGTCCCCGCGGCCGGGGCCACGCGCATCCGTCGCGAGCGTTGCGGCTATTGGACCGCGAACACGAACAGGGCGCCGCCCTCGGGAGCAGCGTTCGTCATCTTCTTGCCGATCTCGCCCAGGAACGCCGGGATCGAGGCGGTGCGGCCGACGACGACAGCTACGTACTGCTTGCCGTCGACGGAGTAGGTCACTGGACCGGCGCCGATGCCGGAGCCGAGATTGCGCTTCCACAGGATCTTGCCGGTCTTGGCGTCGATGGCGCGGAAGTCGCCGTGAAGATTGCCGGAGAACACCAAGCCGCCGGCGGTGCTCAGCGTGCCGCCGTTGAACGGAAGGTCTTCCTGAATCGACCAGACCTTCTTGTTGTTCACGGGATCCCAGGCGATGAGCTCACCGAGGAAGCCGCCGGGGCCTTCCTTGGTCGGAAATTCCGCACCGAGATAGAACACACCGCGCTTGTAGGAGACGTCGCTGACCGACCAGTCCATGCAGACATTGTTCGCCGGGATGTAGACCAGCCCGGTGTCCGGATTGTACGACATCGGCTGCCAGTTCTTGCCGCCGATCAGGTTCGGGCAGACGTCCTTGACGGGATGTCCAGGGCCCGGCCGCTTGTCCGGATCCTCGACCGCGCGCAACGTCGAGGTGTCCCATTTCTGCGCCCAGTTGGCGAAGACGTACTTCTCGGCCGAGATCACCTTGCCGGTCTCGCGGTTGGCCACGAAGAAGAAACCATTGCGATCGGCCTTCATCAGCGTCGGGACAGCCGCACCGCCAACCTTGAGATCGGCGAGAATAGCCTCGTTGACGCCGTCATAGTCCCAGGCATCGGCAGGCGTCGTCTGGATGTGCCACTTGATCTTGCCGGTGTTCGGATCGAGCGCCAGCGTGGACGCCGTATACAGATTGGTCAGCTTGCCGAAATCGCCATTGCCGGTCGAGCGCACAGCGGTGTTCCAAGGACCGGGGTTGCTGGTGCCCCAATAGACCGTGTCGCTCTTCGGATCGTAGGAGCCGACCAGCCAGGCCGCGCCGCCGCCATGCAGGCCGGTGTCGCCCTTCCAGGTCTCGCTGCCGGGCTCGCCGGGCGCAGGCACGGTATAGGTCTGCCAGACCATTTTGCCGGAGTTGATGTCGTAGGCCTGCAGCGAGCCGCGCACGCCGTACTCGCCGCCGCCGAAGCCGGTGATGACCTTGTCGCGCACGACCAGCGGCGGCGAGGTGATCACCGAGCCCTGCTTGTAGTCGACCACCTTGGACGTCCAGAGCTCCTTGCCGGTGGCGGCATCGAGCGCGGTCAGCTTGCCGTCGAGCCGGCCGACGAACAGCTTGCCGTCGGCATAGGAGATGCCGCGGCTGTTCACGTCGCAGCAGGCATATTGCAGCGTATCGTCCGGAATGTCCGGCTCATAGGTCCATTTGCGCGCGCCGGTCGCGGCATCAAGCGCATAGACGTATTTCGGCCCCCACGACGTCGAGACGTAGAGCGTGTTGCCGATCACGATCGGCGAGGCCTCGTTCGAGCGTAGCGAGGCCAGCGAGAACGAATAGACCAGCGACAGCTTGCCGGCGTTCTCGGTGTTGATCTCCTTGAGCGGGCTGAACCGGGTGTTGCCGTAATCATGGCCCGCCATCGCCCAGGCCCCGGGCTCGCCGGCGGCCTTCAGCGCCGAGTCGTTGGCGCGGACGCCAAGCGTGCCGGCAACGAGGAAGGCAACCGTCGAGATGCCAGCCAAGAATCTCCTGCTCGTGAAATTCATCAGTTCCCTCCGCATATTTCTTTGTTGTGGCACGTGCGCGCCAAGCCCCAGATGTGCAGTCGCGCTGCAAGCATCGGGAGCGATTACAGCATCAGCTCTGCCAGGCTCTCATAGGCGGAAGGTAGTAGGCCGTGGGGCTGCCGTTGAACGTCGATTCTCCAGCAGTTTCGCAGGCTTATGAAGTCCGGACGCCAAATGTCCGACTTCAACACGATGGTCAATCGCGTGATCAAGGAAGCGGGTATCGACAAATTCACGATACGTGACTTGAGGCGCAGCTTACGCACCGTCGTGCCGCGCGCGTCTACGTCCCATCGATAAAAAGCTCGCCGGCAATCTGGGCCATCAGCGCGGGAGCAGGGGTGGTCCGGCAGAGGGCAGCGGACGAGGCACTGACGACTGCACAGCCGATGACTGCGCCCTGGGTTGCGAGGGTTTATGCTGCGGGATCGGGGCCGCTAGCTGCTGGGACAGCGACGAAGGCGGGGTTGTCGACATTCTCTGTCTGATGTCGTCTGCGACAGCTTGCAGCGTCGCAATGCTCTGGGCCATCTGCTCTTGCTTGCCGGCGAGTTGCTCGACGCTGCGCCGCACGACATCGAGATTGAACGCCAGGGGCTCAAGCTGCTGCATCGGGTCCGGGACAGTTGCAGCAATGGCTGGCGACTTCGTCGTCGAGACGGATAACAACCAGCCCAGCGATGGAGCCCGGGCCACCACCTTGTCCCTTGCTGCGTTACCGTAGGACTGCCAGGCAAGGGTGGCGCCGATACCGATGAGAACTGCAATAACGAGCCGGGCAAGGGTGTGGAGTGTTCGCCTGCCAATCGACGGCCGGTCGCTCGCGATATTGTCGTCCTTGAGGCCGGAGGGGCGAGGAGAACGGCCAGGCGGTTTCATGGGCTTTCCAATCCGCGGATCGAATCGGGCGTTTGGATCGCGCGCAGGCCCGTCCCACGCATTCTCTACGAGAGGTATGCTTTGCGAGTACATAAGTAGCTCCTTCCTGACTATTCACGGATCGTGATCGCGAGCTGAGCCTGCGCGACGAGTTTCAGCACAATCAGTCTCAGCAATGTCGATTTTCCGGACCCGTTCCGATTGTTCCGGGGCGTGAAGCCAGGGTCGACCGGCTTGATGCCTTGGTCATCACGGCATGGCGATAGACAGTTTCGATTCCTTTCCCGAAGGCGTCGACGGAATATTGCGTCGTTGCGCGAAGCCGGGCGGCATGGCCCATGCGCCAGCGCCGCTCTGGATCGCGGAGCAATATCTCGATTGCTTCCGCCAACCGAACATGATTGCCGGGTGGAACGGTGATGGCCTCGATGCCGTCGCGCGCCACGCGTGGAACGGCTGTGTCAAGCCATGTATTGATGATCGGCCGTCCCGCCGCCATCGCTTCCAGTTGAGCGATGCCAAACGTTTCCGCATTGGTCACGGACGGCAGGACAAAGACGTCCGCTGTACACATGAGACTGGCGAGTTTGGCCTTCGGCGCGGAGCCGAGCAGGCGGACGCGATCCGCGACGCCGAGGCTATGAATCATTCGTTCAAGCCGCGCCCGGTCTGGACCCTCGCCGATGATCCAGACCTCAAAGCGGTGACCGACCGCCGCTCGCACCAGCACATCGAAGCCCTTGTAGGGGACGAGTTGCCCGCAAGCCAGCACGAGCCGTCCACGATCGCGTTCGGCAGCGTCATTGTCGCGCGGCTCCGGCCAATCGTACTTCGAGGCATCGACGCCGAACGGAACGACGTGACATTTCTCAGCGAATTCCTGCAGCAGCGGGCTGCTGTACAGCAGAATGGCATTGGACACGATGATTGCGTCCGCCTGCCGCAGCGTCCGGCGCAACAGCGGCTTCATAAACCACCTCAGTCCGGCATGCGAAACGATGTCCGCATGGTAGTGCACGACCAAAGGTCGATCGCGGCCCAACCCCAGGGCGAGCATGAGATCGGCGAGCGAAAACGGTGCATGAAGCGCGAGCAGATCGTGATCGGCGACCTGGCGCCACAACCGCAGCGGATAAGTCGGCGCGGCCGGAAGCGAACCTACATCGCCGAACGAGCGCACGCGCTCGATCGTTACGCCATTCACGACGATGCGCCGTTGCCCGTTCGACTTGGAGCAGACCAGCACGCAGGCGGTGAACGCGTCTTTCAGTCCTGCGCATATGTCGCGGATCACCGACGGGGCTCCGCCGAACAGGTCTGGATAGCAGTCATTGAAGATGTGAAGCACCGAGAGGCGCCGAGAGGGAGCGAGCATGGCCGAACTCTCCATGACTGAGCGCTCTCTGTATATGTGGGAAAATTTCACACGTCAATTGGTCTCGACGAAAAAGTGGGATTGTATCCCACGGGGCTCGCCGCTACAATTTCGCCATGAACGCCAAATCCCGGAGATCGAAGTCGGCTTCGCATCAGCCGATTGCGGCGGCGAGCCTGCGCGCGCCCTTGGCGCGCCTGCTGCGCCCGCTGGTGCGGCTATGCATCCGCGGCGGAATGACATTTCCTGAGCTGGCTCAGCTGTTGCGAGAACTCTTCGTCAATGTTGCCGAGCACGACTTTGCCCTGGAGGGAAAGGAGCAGACCGACAGCCGCGTGAGTCTGCTCACCGGAATTCACCGCAAGGAGGTTGCGCGGCTGCGCGGCGCCGGTGCGCCGGTCAATGAAACGCCTGCCACTCTGTCGCTGACCAGCGCGATCATGGCACGCTGGCTCGCCGCTCCGGAGTTCACGGACGCGAACGGCGATCCGCTGCCCTTGCCGCGCATGGCCAGTGGCGATGCGCCCTCGTTCGAGCAGCTCGTCAGTTCGATCACGAAGGATGTCCGCCCGCGCGCAGTGCTGGATGAATGGCTGGACCGCGAGCTCGTGACCATCAACGGCGATGAAGAGATCGTGTTGGTGGATACTGGCTTCGTTCCGCGCGGCGATGACGAGCGCAAATGGCACTATCTCGGCCGTAACCTGCATGATCATATCGCGGCAGCCGCCGAAAACGTATCCGGGCCAGCACCCCGTTTCCTCGAACGCGCGGTGCACTATGACGGCCTTTCGGCCAAGCTCGCAAAACGTCTCGAAGGGCGTTCGCGCGAACTGGCCATGGACGCCCTGAAGATCGCCAACCGGGAAGCAAACCGCGCGCTCGCCAGGGACAAGGGCGGCGACCACCGCTGGAATTTCGGCATCTACATTTACAGCGAAGGTCCGGACGACGCGGCGAATGGTGATGCTGACGAAGGCGGCTCGTCATGACCAAGCAGCCCGTCATCTCGCGCCGCTCGTTGCTTATGGGACTCTGGCTTGCCGGATCGTCCTCCGCCTGGGCGCAGGTGCGCCGCGGCAGCGATCAGGGTATCGGCGGCACCGGTATCACGCGTGGCCACGATCAGGGCATCGGCGGCACCGGCATTGTTGGCGTCATTCAGCGTTTCGGCAGCATTTTCGTCAACGGCCAACGCATCAGCTATGCGCCGAACGTCCCGGTGCGGATCGATGGCGAACCGGTATCGGCGAAGGCGCTCAAGATCGGACATCTGGCCCGTGTGCTGGCGCTGCCGCAGGCGAACGGTTCGCTGATCACCCGCGGCGTCAACGTGGTCAGCGAGGTGATGGGGCCTATCGAAAGCGTCAGGGACGGCGAGATGACCGTGCTGGGCCAGCGGATCATAGCGGCCGGCCACGAAAGCTGGCGCCGTCCGGGCGCCAATGTCGCGGTCTTCGGGGTGCGCCGCATCGACGGCGTGATCGTCTCAAGCCTGGTCGAGCAACGCCTTAACGCGACAACGCGGGTTTCCGGACCACTCGAACGCGATCGCGGCGGCCTGCGAATAGGCGGGTTGCGACTCAACGGCGCCGATGCCGCACTCGTCGGACAACGTGTTCAGGCTGAGGGCCGCGTTACGCAAGGCGTGATGCAGATCTCGCGCATAAGGGCTGACGACCTCTCTGATTTCTTCGGCGCGAACCGTCTGTCGATCGAAGGCTATGTCCGCCGCGTCGGCAGCTATCTGCAATTCGGCTCGGGCTATGTCGCGCATGACAATAGTCGCTTCGCATCCTCAGGTAATGCCCGCGTGGTCGTGAACGCCACCTTTGACAGTTCCCGTGGCTTGCGGGTTGAATCCATCCAGTCCGTCAACAAATTTCCGGGTGACTCGATCCAAGGTACGAGATCCGAGCAAACTCCGGGCGCGACGCCCGGCGGCTCGGACGTCCCGGGCGGCGCTACTGTGCCAGGCGGCGGTCCTCCCGGGCTGGGCGGTGGCGGTCCTCCCGGCCTTGGCGGCGGCGGTCCTCCCGGCCTTGGCGGTGGCGGTCCTCCCGGCCTTGGCGGTGGCGGTCCTCCCGGCCTTGGAGGCGGCGGTCCTCCCGGTCTTGGCGGCGGGGGTCCTCCCGGCCTTGGCGGCGGCAGTCCTCCCGGCCTGGGCGGCGGCCGCGGCCGGCGATGAACAACGAAGATTTGGCAGAGCGGGCGAGAGGCGCGCGCTCGCAGCGTCGTCCAGCTTCGCTATGCGATTCATCGCGAGCAACTTGCGCTGCGAACTGCTAGCCCGAGTTCGCGGATTCGCGCTTGAAAATAGGGATTTTGCGATTTTTTGGCGAGCTAAGTAATTGATCTGCAAAGGGTGGGGTGTTCGATTTCGGGCGAGAATGGTTGTAGTGAAGACCTCCCCGATTCCCAAGGGCGTGGCGATGCGGGTGGATTCGCCGCGCGATGTTTCTGCGACGCACGGAGCGACGAGCCCGCGGCTGAGCAGAATATGAACAACCCGACGGCGCTCGCGGCTCTGGCGAGCGCCGTCTCGCAGACAGTGCGGCGACAGAAGATTGGCTGAGTTTCCGCTGATCGGCGGAGAGACGTTTGGTGGATCGAAGCGGATGCGGAGAGCACGCTATCTTGCCGGCGATGACAACTCGATTGAGACGTCGAGCGCGCTATTGTGTCTGTGTTGCCCCGCGATCCTGACGAGGACATGTGCGCCCGCTTGGCAGGCGGGGCTGAGCACGGACTCCCGGATGGACCACCAGATGTCATCACCGCGAGATCACGACGGAAGCCGGACCAATGCTATGTTGTCGACCGCTCATGTGCAGCCGTGTAGTATCGAACAGAGGAGACGATCATGTCGAATAAGAAGGCGAAGAGACGCCCGATGTAAGCGTCCGGCCGCTGCACATGGCCTCAGATCTTGACATGATCGGCCGGCTTCCAGCTCCACGGCAGCACGTCGCCGTTGTGAGCCATCGGACGCCGAACTTGGCAGTGTTTCCGCACGAACGAAAAGTGGACGTATCTGGTGCGCCGAGCCCGCAATGGCAAAATCACACAAGCCGTTCATTGAGATCGCTGGTGGGCCCGGCAGGACTCGAACCTGCAACCAGACCGTTATGAGCGGGCCTGCTTGCTCGAAGGTCTCGGAGAACATTGACGTTTTTCGTGGCGTCGCCTCACGAGCTTCCACGTTCGTTCACCCTGTAGCGGTGGTCAATCGGTGGTCGAATTCTGAGGGGCGGCGCACAACGTCGGTCGACGAGCCAATTAGCAGTAAGTAGGTCTCGGCTTGACGCTGCTCCCTTTCTCGGACGCTCTACGAGCACGCCTCCGTAATTATCACCACCAATCTTGCTTTCGGCGAATGGCTCAGCGTGTTCGGCGACGCCAAGATGATAACCGCGCTGCTTGGCCGGCTGACCCATCACTGCGACATCGTCGAGACCGGCAACGACGGTTGGCGGTTCAAAGGCCGAGACGACGATCACGCCACCATCTCGCCTCCGATATTCCAGTCGGCTCCGACAAGACGAGCGCTATCGCCAAAACCCGCCGCGCAAAGGGCGAAGATAGACACACCAGAGTAGTAAGGCCTAGAGTCGCATGGCGCCGAAATCTCAAAAACCCGCAACCCAATAGCAGGCGGGTCGAGGTTTGCGTCTTCATCGGGCCTGGGGCATCAGCTGCGTCTAGTATTCCAGATATCGGGCTCGGCTTCGGCTTGAGAGCGAAATTGGTCCCGTAACTCAATTGAAGCTAAAGGAATTTTAGTCCATCTCCGGCTTCTCGACCGAGCGCAAAAATGGAACAAAAACCCGAACAATCCGGGATTTCCGGTCCAAAAGTCCCAGAATAAGTCCCAGACTTGGATTCATCGTTCTTGGGAGGTTCTCGGCGCAACGGCCACCGCCCAAAGGGGCGGAGGCCGTGTTTTTCACGTCCTGGCTGGCCCGCAAGGCGGCCGATCGAGCAATGTTTCGTACACGCCGATTTTCCGTCGCAGCTCCCCGACTGCGTCAATGGAGGCGCCCATCGGGTACAGGGAGGGCGCCGATTTCAGGCTTTCGAGCCGGCGTCGTCTATCGGAAATTCGCGCACGCCAATTGTCGCAGAAGCCGCACATAGTGGCCTCGTCTGATTGGGTTTCGGATGTTCGAACTTCCCAAGCGGCGCGCTGGGGTCCCGTCGATCAGGCGATCTGCGGCGCGCAGACCAATTCAGCAGCTTTAAGCGGCCTCGGCGCGAGACCTGAACAGCTAGGGTCCATATATCCCATTTTGGGCGACGAAACAAACAATTCCCTGGGCTGCGCCTCCTCCGAGGACCCTTGTCGGCCCTCGATAGAGCCGCAAGTGCGGCCCCGGAAGCGCCGCTCGCTCTCTGACCGAGAACCGAACTGCGACGAGCTGATTGCGACGTATAGCCCGCGCACCCGCATCAAGCGTCCTTCCGATTGCGAGTCAACTTGCGTCAACCACGACTCGGTTATTCGAACATTTCTTGATCAACCGTGGCCGCGTGGTCGAAAGAGAAGAGCGTCGACCCGGCTAAACTCAAGGTGCGGTCGTAGCGCTCGATCCGAAGATTGTCGTGCCATGATGAGCCATCCATCATGATCTGATATTGGCCTAGAAGTGGGCGTTCTTAGCCTCGAGCCAGGTGCCATCGATGAGATGGAAATACACCCATAGTCCCTCCGAAGAAGGTCTCCGGCCCACGACCGAAAGCAGAAACCCCGGAAGATGGTGGGCGGATCGGCGGACCTTCTCGTCGAGGCTCGTCGGGTCGTTGGAGGAAGGGGTGTCAGTCAAGAGCATTGAATAGTAAGCGGTTTTCGAACCTTGGCTTATAAAACTACGGTCCTAGCTGTGGAGCCTCAGGAGGTTGTCCTCGGTTAAACCGAGTCTGCTGATAGGCGGCTGGGAGTTTATGCCGCCGTGAGG